>JBNMGG010000020.1:0-25709 GCA_050872145.1 Candidatus Alloenteromonas sp.
ATTGCCTGAAGCCGGGGCAAAGAAAGGTCGAGCCGGTCGATCAAAGGCACCAAATAGGCGTACGTTTTTCCGCTGCCGGTCTCGCTTTGGCAGAGGATGGAGTCCCCGCGGAGGGCCTTGGGAATCACCTTCCCCTGGACTGGGGAAGGCTCTTTGTAGCCGAGTTTCTCCAACGCGGAGACCATTTCTTTGGATAAATTGAATTGAGCAAAGCTAGCCATAACTTAGAAATTATACGCGAACTCCCTTCCTTTTTGCACGTTCCGGGCCGAAAATGGGGCCATGGAAGTGCTGCTTGTCTCCCCCTTTGGCTACTGCTCCGGCGTCTATGAGGCGCTTTCTTTGGCCAAGAAGGCCAAACGGGAGAACCCCCAAGCAGATGTTTACCTCGTCGGCTGCCCCGTCCACAACGAACTCGCGATCTCTGGGTTAGAAAAGGAAGGGCTGAAACTTCTGGATGAAAGGAAAGAAGATTTGGGGAAGGCGATCCTTTCTCTCCCTGAGGGCTCGGTTTTGGTTTTCTCCGCCCACGGGCATCCCCGTCTTTGGGAGGAAGAAGCCGCGAAAAGAGGCCTATGCTTCTACGACGCGACCTGCCCTTTCGTGAAGCAAAATGAAGCCATCGGGAAGGAAACCTCCCCGCTTATCTACATCGGCTCCCCCGCCCACGCGGAGGCCATCGCCTTTTTGGCCAACTGCCCCCACGCCTATTTTTATGACGCCTCTACCGGAGAGGGTGATTGGAGGAATTGCCCCGCCCACCCTCGCCTTGTGTCCCAAACAACCCTCTCAGAAGGCGAAATCGAGCTCGCGGAGAGGGAAATCAAGGAAAAATACCCAGACGCCGCCTTGCTGAAGGGAAGGTGCCAAGCGACCAGACAAAGGCAGTCCTCGATCCGGAAAGCGGCCCAAAACGCCGACGCGGCCATCATTTTGGGATCGAAAACCTCCAACAACTCGCGGAAGCTTCAGGAAATCGCCTCGCAGTTTTGCCCAAGCTTCCTTTGCTTGGATTTGCAGGAAGTGAAGGCTTTGCCCTTGGAAGAATATAAAAAAATAGCCCTCGCCTCGGGGGCGTCCACCCCGAGGGAGGTCTATTTCCAGGTGAGGGATTACCTTTCCTCGCTCCCCTCTTCCCCGCGGATGCTTTTCAAAGCGCGGTAGAGGTTGAGGTATTTCCTCCGGGAAGTCTCGGAGAGCCCTTTGTCGAGGATTTTCCCGACTTTTTTCTGCTGATCGGCGATGAAGGAAAGGAAAACCGGATCCCTTTTCTGCAGCAAAACGGGCCCCAAGGCGAGCTCGAGGTTCGTATAGGGCCTTTCCGGGGCGCCTTTTTGGAAGTGGATGATGGAATAGTAGATCTTGTCTTCGAAAACCATCTTCTCATCCTCGACGTAATAGCCAAGCTCCACCGCTTTCTTCCGGCAATAGGAAAGGTCGCGGTGCGGGTCCAAAATGAGGGTAGACACCTTCTCCAGCTTGCTTTTGCCTCTTTCCAAGATATCCGCGGCGAGTTTTCCGCCCATCCCGCAGAGGGCGATGCAGTCAACGTCTTCGGAAAGCTGATCCAAGCCATCGGCCTGGGTGCAGAGGACATGGCTGGCATAGGGAGAGGCGTCGACGTTAGTCTTCATGCGAATGAAAGGACCCGTCTTGTTCTCGACCGCCTGGGCCCATTCGATCTTCCCTTTTTCAAGGAGGGCCAGCGTCAAATAGGCGTGGTCGGCCCCGATGTCGGCGAAATAAGCACCTTGGGGCACGAAATCGAAGGCGGCCTGCAGGCGCGGGGATAGTTTCTTCATGCCTCTTCCCCCTCCCCCGCGAGGGCCTTCTTCATCTTCGAAAGGGCGGAGACGCGGATTTGGCGGATCCTCTCCCGAGAAAGGTGGAATCTTCTCCCAAGCTCAGCCATGTCGATTTCCTCTTTGCCGTCTAAGCCATAGAGGTAGGAAATCAGAAGCCTTTCCCGGTCGGAGAGGCAGGAAAGGGCCTTTTGGATTTCCTCCCTCCGGTCTTCCTCCTCGATCCCGGCGGAGGGATCGTCGTCCCCGGGCTGAAAGGAAACCAGCTCGGCGGAATCGGAATCGGTGGAATCAAGCGGGGCATCCAAGGAAGCCACCGAATCGGGGATCTGCAGAATCGAGGCGATGTCTTTCTGATCGTATTGGGGAAGGGCCTCCGAAAGCTCTTGGAGGGTCGGCTCGCGGCCGAGGCTAATCGTCAGCTCGTTCTGCGCCTTCCTCACCTTGCTGATGCGGGCGATCATGTGGTTGGGAACACGGATCGCCCTCCCCTGATCGGCCAAAGCCCGGGTGATGGACTGGTTGATCCAATAGGAGGCATAGGTGCTGAAGCGCGTTCCCAAAGAGGGGTCGAATTTCTCCGCGGCCCGTTGCAATCCCATGCTCCCCTCCTGGACCAAATCCAAGAAAGGAACCCCGTTCCCACGGTAGTTTTTGGCGATGGAAGCCACGAGGCGGAGGTTGGAATTGACCATCTTGTCCACCGCTTCTTTGGCGTCTTCCTTTTCTTGCTCGCTGGCGCCTTCCTTCTCCCCTTTTTGGATTGTCTCCCCCAAAAGGGTTTCCTCTTGGGCGGAGAGAAGGGGGTATTTCCCGATTTCGGAGAAGAAAAGGGAAACCCCGTCTTTGGGGTCGGGGGCGCTAGAAGGGGATTTGGCCAGGGATTGCTTCACTTGGTCCAAGGCCTTCTCTTCGTCCTGCTGGTATTGGTCCAAGCGGGCGTTGATCAAAGAGCTCGCATAGTCGGAGAAGGAAGCTCCCTTCGGAATGCAGTCCAAATGGGCGGCGCAGTAATACAAAGCGCGGTTAGCCTGCTGGAGCAAGTCGGAAACCGGCTGCTTGCCATCATAATGGAACAAGGCCATGTCCAAAGCGGAGGGGGCCACGCTTTCGATCAAGGCGGTTTGGGCCTTTTGGTCGCCCTTCATCGCCTTCTCCAGCGCTTCCCTCTCCTCTTCTTTGCTCAGGACTTTGTTGTTTTTGATTTCCTCGGCGTAGGAGGAAACGGCGTCGGAAAAGGGGATGTCGTCCTCTTCTTCCACAGGTTTCATGCTCATTTCCTCCTTTTTTCCGCCTTTCAGCGGGATTTGCCGTCGCCGGCGAAGTTGGCTTCGCGGTAGTCGCCAAGCTTCTTAGCCCGGGTCGGATGGCGCAATTTGCGGATCGCCTTCGCTTCGATTTGGCGGATCCTCTCGCGGGTGACCCCGAATTCGCGCCCCACTTCTTCCAAGGTCCGGGGGCGGTTGTCGTCGAGGCCGTAGCGAAGGCGCAGAACCTTCTCCTCGCGGTCAGTCAGATCCTTCATGATATCGTAGAGCTCATCCTTGAGGAGGCTCTTGGTCGTGTATTCTTCCGGGGACTGGGTCTCTTTGTCCTCGAGGAAGTCGCCGAGGCGGGAATCATCTTCCTCGCCGATCGGGGTTTCCAAGGAGACCGGCTCCAAGGCGATGCGTTGAATGCGCAGAATCGCGTCCGGGGTCAAGGCGCCCTCGAGCTTGGCGGAGATTTCCTCCGCGGTCGGGTCGCGGCCGAGCTCTTGGGTGAGCTGGCGCTGAACGCGGGTCATCTTGTTGATGGTCTCGACCATGTGGACGGGGATGCGGATGGTGCGGGCTTGGTCGGCGATGGCGCGGGTGATGGCCTGGCGGATCCACCAAGTCGCGTAGGTGGAGAATTTGAATCCTTTGGTGTAGTCGAACTTCTCGACGGCCTTCATCAAGCCCATGTTGCCTTCTTGGATGAGGTCGAGGAAGTGCATGCCGCGGCCCACGTAGTGCTTGGCGATGGAGATGACGAGGCGGAGGTTGGCGGTGATCAGTTGGTCTTTGGCCCCCTGACGCCCGTCGATGCCATGGCCGATGCCGTCTTCCTGATCGTATTTGGCCTTCGACTCCGGGGAATCCCCATAGGCGTCGATTTTGCGGTACCAGTCGGCGTATTCAAGCGTCCCGCCCTGCTCTTTGTAGGCGGGGTAAAGTTTATTTTCCAGGAGGGCTTTGGCTTCGTTTCCTTTGACGATGCGCTTGGCGAGCTCGGTTTCCTGGGCGGCGGTGAGGAGATCGACCTTGCCGATTTCCTTCAGGTACATCTTCACCGAGTCGTTGACCTTCACCTCGCCGATGGCGGCGTGGTTGAATTCGCTGATGGCATCGAGGTCTTCCTTCTCGGGGGAGTTCTCCTCCTCTTCGGAGACGGCCTCTTCTTCCTCCATGTCCTTCTCGGCGGCTTCCAGGTCGTTGAGGTTCGGTCCTTCGGGCTCTTCGTCCTTCTCCTCCTCATCCTCGGATTCCATCTCGATGTGGTTCTCTTTGAAGAAGTTCATCAAGGACTCGAGGTCCTCGTCGGAAATATCAAGGTGGCTGGTGGCGTCCATCAGCTCCCCGACGTCGATGCTGCCTTCTTCTTTGCCTTTTTTGAGGAAGCGCTTCTTAATCGCCTCAAGGCCTTCGATTTCGTCTTCTTCGTCTTGGAGGACGATTTCCTCCTCTTCCTTTTTGACGGTCTTCTTCGCGGTTTCCTTTTTCGCGGATTTTTTCGCAGTCGGCATGGTTTTTCTCCTTTCGTTGCTCATTTTTACTTGCCTTTCCAAGATTCTCGCTTCTTGGCGGCGAGGGCGCTCAGGAATTCCTTTTGCGCGTTTTTATCGAGGGAAGCGAAGGCTTGCTTTGCTTCCTGGTCGATCCGAAGCTGCCCCTTTTCCTCCTCGATCGTCTTCTTGCAGGATTCGAGCATCCTCGGGGTGAAGGATGGGGTGGCTTTGTCCTCGTAGATCGAGAGCAGGGCCCCTTCGAGGTTTTTCGCTTCCTCTCCCCCGGCGCTTTGGATGAACCCAATCAGTTGGGAGGGCTGGATCTCGCCGGGATGGGAGGAGGAATAATCGATGATGTAGTTGGCCAAGTCGTTGTTGATTTGGTAATAGAAGTCGCCGATTTTGTTTTCGAAGTAATCGATGGCTTCTTGGTGGCGGAGCATGTAGTAGAGGACGGTCCGCTCGGCCCGGTAGAGCCGGGTCTTGGGCAAACGTTCCTCCTTCCGCTTGTTCTTATAGACCGGAGTTTCCTCGAAAGGGGCCTCCTGGCCGAGGCTTTCCGCCTTGGGGAGGAGGGAGCGCACCGCTTCCGGCTCGAATCGCGTCGCCTTGGCGAGCTTCACCAAGTAATTCTCGCGTTCGATTCCCGGGGGGAGGGAGGCGCAATAGGGAAGGAATTTCCGAAGCACCTTCTCCCTTTCCTCGATGGTTTCGAGCTTTTTCGTGTTGAGGTAGAAGTTCAGGGCGAAGTCGCTGGGGTCCACGAGATGCGACATGGCCTCCTTGAGGGCGCCCTCCCCGCTTTCTTGGAGGATGTCGTCGGGGTCGCGCTCGTCCCCGGGGTTGGAGACCAAGCGGAAGGGCAAACGCTCTTTCTGCAAAAGGGTCAGGATCTTCATCATCCCGATTTGCCCCGGAGCATCGCCGTCCAGGCAAACCCGGATCTCGCACCGCAGCTTTCGGAGCAATTCGATTTGCTCTTTGGTCAAAGAGGTTCCGCAGAGGGCCACGGCCGAGGGGATTTGGCAACGTTCCAAGGCCATGACATCCATAAAGCCTTCCAAGAGGTAAACATAGCCCTCGTGGCGGGCGAAGGATGCGGCGCGGCTGTAGTTATAGAGGGTTTCGCCTTTGTGGAAGACGCGGGTCTCCGGCGAATTGACGTATTTGGGCGCATCGTCCCCGGCGAAGAGCTTTCGGGCCGAGAAACCGACGATTTTCCCGGAGGGATCGCTGAGCGGGAAGATGAGCCTCCCGGCGTTTCGGTCGCTGGTGCCTTCTAGCTGGGCGAAGGCGACGCCGATGTCCTCGATCGTTTTCAGGGAGTGTCCCTTGGCTTGGAGATAAGCAATCGTGGCCTTCCCGTCCAAAGGGGCGTATCCCAAGAGGAACTTCTCGATTTGGGCTTCGGGGATGCTCCTTTTCTTCAGATAATCCCGAGCCTGTTGGCCTTCGCTGATTGTCAAAGCGTACTGATAATAGGAATTCAAGTCGGCGAGGGCCTTGTAAAGAGGTTCCTTCGTCGGGTCGACCTCCACCACCGTCCTTTCGGTTTGGAGCCTGGGGTCGTGGTAATTGGAGATTTCGGCGACTTTCCTCACCGCCTCGTCGAAGGGGACGTGCTCGTAATTGGCGACGAAGGAAATCGCGTTCCCGCCCGCCCCGCAGGCGAAGCACTTGTAGATTTGCTTTTCCTTCGAGATGTTCAGGGATGGGTTCTTGTCGTCGTGGAAAGGACAGATGGCAAGGTAGCTCCGGCCTTTCTGAACGACGTTGAGGTAGGAGGAAATGACCGTGACGATATCGGCGTTTTTCAAGACGTCTTCAATGAGTTCGTGCGTGTACATAATCCTCCTTCCCCCTTTCGGTTTATATATTTATATATAACTTCTACTAATTATCGCCTAATAAATTACTTATAGAAGACCTTGTCCTCAAAGAAGGACTTCAACTCGTCGATCTTCACGCGGACCTGCTCCATGGAGTCGCGGTCGCGCACGGTGACGCTGTTATCGTTTTCCGTGTCGAAGTCGACGGTGACGCAATAAGGGGTGCCCACCGCATCTTGGCGGCGATACCTTTTGCCGATGGATCCGGTTTCGTCGTAGGTGACGGAGAAGTAGGCGGCGAGCTTCTGTTCGAGTTCCCGAGCCGGCCCGTTGAGCTTCTTCGAAAGCGGAAGAACGGCGACTTTATACGGAGCCAAGGCCGGAGCCAGGTGCATCACGATGCGCTTGTCCCCGCCGGGGAGTTCTTCTTCGTCATAGGCGTCCACCGCCACCATCAGGAAGAGGCGGTCGAGGCCCATGGACGGCTCGATGGTGAAGGGAACGTACTTCTCGTTGGTTTCCGGGTCGAGGTAGGAAAGATCTTCGCCGGAATAGTCCATGTGACGCTTCAAGTCGTAGTCGGTGCGGTCGGCGACGCCGAGGATTTCGCCCCAGCCGATGCTCGGGAAATCGTATTCAACGTCGGTCGTGGCCTTGGAATAGAAAGCGAGCTCGGCCGGCTCATGGTCGCGGTAGCGGAGGTTTTCGTCCTTCACGCCGAGGGAATCGACGAATTTGCGGCAATATTCCTTCCAATAGGAGAACCATTCGAGGTCAGTCCCGGGCTTGCAGAAGAACTCCATTTCCAATTGCTCGAATTCACGGGTACGGAAGGTGAAATTCCCCGGGGTGATCTCGTTGCGGAAGCTCTTCCCCGCATTGCAGATTCCGAAGGGGATCTTCTTGCGGCAGGTGCGTTGGACGTTTTTGAAGTTCACGAAAACGCCTTGCGCGGTCTCCGGGCGGAGATAAACGGCGCTAGAAGCGTCCTCGGTAACCCCGATGTGGGTCTTGAACATCATGTTGAACTTGCGGATTGGGGTGAAATCGCTCTTCCCGCAGACGGGGCAGATCATCTTGTGGGTTTTCATGAACTCGTCCATCTGTTCGAAGCTCATGCCGTCGACGTCGACGTCCGGGTATTCCTTTTTGATGAGCTCATCGGCGCGGTGGCGCGCTTTGCAGGCTTTGCAGTCGACCATCGGGTCGTTGAAGGTGGAGACGTGGCCCGTCGCTTCCCAAACCTTCGGGTTCATGAGGATCGCGGCGTCCAAACCGACGTTGGTCGGGGACTCCTGAACGAATTTCTTCCACCACATCGAGCGGATGTTCCTTTTCATCTCCGCCCCAAGGGGACCGTAGTCCCAGGTGTTGGACAGCCCGCCGTAAATCTGCGAGCCCTGGAAAACATAACCCGAGGTCTGAAGGTGCTGGGTGATGGTTTCGAAGCTGAATTTGTTGGCCATTTTTGACTT
Source organism: Candidatus Alloenteromonas sp. (assembly GCA_050872145.1). Lineage (GTDB taxonomy): Bacteria > Bacillota_I > Bacilli_A > RFN20 > CAG-826 > Alloenteromonas. The sequence continues at coordinate 7,856 of JBNMGG010000020.1, forward strand.
AAATTCCTTCCTATCTGGCTTTTTAGGCAAAAAAGCAGGGGTAGTTTAGATGGCTTTTACCCTGCAGTCAACCCACTATAAGGGTACTTATAAAGCTTTCAGCAAAGAAAGCGATTTGAGGCGCATCCCCGTCTGGTTTTCGAAGTAATCGCCGAGGTTTTGATAGAAAATGAGAGATTCCTCTTCGTTCCATTTGGCACGCGGGAAATCCTCTAGTCCGCATCGGAAGAGGAAGCGGGCGATCTGCAGATGCCGAACGGGGGTTTTGGGGTCGATCTCCGGGTCGAAGCAGTCCGCGCAGAGGAAGCCTCCTTCCTCGTAGCTCAGGCTGACGATGCTCTTCTTCCCGTGGCAGCGAACGCATTCCCCCACTTCCAAGCCGTATCCGCCGATGGAAAGGACTTTGGCGAAATAAAGGAGCCCCAAAACCAAGGGGTCTTGCCCTTCTTTGAAAAGGTCCAAAGTCCCCTTCAAAAAGGGATAGCAAGCGGACGCTTCGTCCTCTTGGACGACTTTCAAGCTGACTTCCTGCAGGAAAGAGAGGAAAAAGGAAGAAACCAAACTCTCTTCCTTCGGAGAATAGAAGCAAAGTGGGGAGGCTTCTTTCAGCGACAACGCGGACGAGGCGGATTCAAACAAAGTGAACTCGGAATAGGAAAAAGGCTGCGTCGCCGGCGCGTTTTTGGAAGAAATCTTGCGGATCCCCCTGGCGAAGAAGGAAAAGAAGCCATCCTCGCCGATGGCGTTCACCATGGCGTCGGCTTCTTTGAATTCGCTGATCCGAAGGACGATTCCCTTCTTCAGAATCTCATTCTTCTGCATATCCGAGCTTTTTGAGCATCGTCGGGTCGTCCCTCCATCCTTCCTTGACCTCGACCTCGAGGTTAAGGGCGGTGACGTGGGCTTTGAAGACGCGCTCCATCTCGTGGCGGGCGGCCATGGAGATTTTCTTAATCATCTCCCCGCCTTTGCCGATGACGATGGCTTTGTGGTTCTTTTTGTTGAGCAAAATGGTCGCGTCGATGTTGTATCCGCCCTGCTTCTTTTGAAAGTGGTCAATGAAAACGGCGCTTTGATGCGGGATCTCCTGCTTTAAGAAATGCAGAAGCTCCTGACGGATGATTTCTTTGGCCCGGTAGGCCAAATCTTTGTCGGTCAAGGTTCCCTCTGGATAGAAGGGCTGGCCTTCGCTGAGATAGGGCTCGATCGCCTCTTTGACTTCCTTGATGCCGAAACTCTTCAAAAAGGAAGTTTCCAATAAAGTCGCGTCCGGGAAGCGTTCGCGGATAAGCTTCTTTTTGGCCTCACCCTCCTCGATGCGGAGAAGGTCGATTTTGTTGAGGACCAAAATCCGCGGGGCCTCCGAGCGGAGGGAAGAGAGAATTTTGAAATCCGGCTCCAAATCGCGGGCGGACCCATCAATCAAATAGAGGATGGCGTCGACGTCCTTGGAGGAATCGAAGGCGGATTTTTTCATGTAGCGGTCCAAAGCGCCTTCGCCGAAGAAAATCCCCGGCGTGTCCACGAAGACGATTTGCTTATCCGACTCGTTGAGGATCCCGCAGATGGAATCGCGGGTGGTTTGGGCTTTGGGGCTCACGATCGAGACTTTTTTCGACAGCACCGCGTTGAGAAAGGTGCTTTTGCCCGCGTTGGGGCGTCCTAAAATGGCGACGAATCCGACTTTCATTGCATGTCTCCTCCTTCGAAAGCGTAGGGAAGAAGTTCCCCCACGGTCATGGTGATGCGGTCCCCAGACCGATTGCCGAGATAGACCTCCGCGTCTTGGGGGAAGAATTCGGCGATCACTTGGCGGCAGGCTCCGCAGGGGGAAATCGGCTCCTCGGTGTCGCCGACGATGGCCAAGGCCAGGAAATCATCCCCGGTGCAGCCTTCCATGAGGGCGTGGTAAATCGCGTTTCTCTCCGCGCACATCGATAGGCCATAGCTCGAGTTTTCGACGTTGGCGCCGTTATAGACGCGCCCGTCTTTGGTGAGCAAAGCGGCCCCGACCGCGAAATGGGAATAAGGGGAATAAGAATATTCCATGGCCTCCACGGCCTCTTGCAGCAATTCGTCGGGAGTCATTGGGCTTTCCTTTCCTTCACCGCGTCCAAAATTTTGTCTTGGAGCGGGAACATGATCTTCGCATCTTCTTCCTTCATGTGGTCGTATCCAAGCAAATGCAGAAGGCCATGGCAGAAGAGGAAGCACATCTCGCGCTGAGACGAGTTCCCTATTTCCTTGGCCTGAGACAAAGCCCGGGGGACACAGATGAAGATTTCCCCGAGCATATGGGGAATTTCCGGATCCAAAATGACCCCTTCCTCGCTTTTGTCGTCGTTGAAGGCGAAGGAGATGACGTCGGTCACTCGGTCCACGTTGCGATAATCGCGGTTGATTTGGTGGATGGTGTCCTCGTCCACCAAGGAAACGTCGACTTCGTAGTTTTCCTTGATGCCCAGCAGGGAGAAGGCTTCTTCCATGATAAGGCGGTACTCTTCTTCGTAGGAAGAGAAGGAAGGATCCATCCGGTTTTCAAATTCGAGTTCCATATTTTATGGATGGATTCTATCATTTTCGCCCGTGTTTGAGGAGATGGGCTCCTTTTGGAAGTGGAACCGGAAATAGGGCCTTTCCCTCCTTTCCTCTTGGAGAGAGGCAAGGTCCTTTAAGAAATTCGACAAGGTCTTCATCAAGGAAAGCAAGGCGAAGAGGCAAAACAAAAAGCGATTACTCGAAACCGGCCCCACCGCCATCGAAACCCCCGCGCAGAAAGCGCAAAGCAAAACCGAGCACGTGGTTAAGAAGGATTCCCCTTTCGCATAATCCTGCCCGCCTTGGAGAAGCTCGGCGAGTAGGCCTGCTCTTTCCTTTTCGCCCATCTTTTCTTCCACGAATTTTCTTTCCCCCTCGGCGATCTTCCGTTTTGCCTTTCTCCGCCTGGAAGCGAGCAAAAGACGAGACCCCGCCTCAAAGGACAAGGGAATTAAGCTCAGAAGCGCGAAAAGAGGCTCATTCAAGGCAAGAAGGCCTCCAAGCAGCAGGAAACTGCACGCGTTTTCAAGCAGGGATAGTTTCGGGACGAAATAAACCTTTTTGTAAGCGCAGTAATGCTGGAGGAGGCTTTTCCTCCCCTCCGCCGAATCGCCGAGGCAAAAGGAAGAGTATTCCCGGTCGAAACGCTTCATCGAGGATAGGCAAAGGAAAGTCCTCCCGGCCCACAGCAGGAAATATAGGGCCAAAAAGAGGGCCAGCAAAAGGAAGGACCCCTCCCTCCGGAGGCAGGATAAGACGGCAAGCCCCACCATCGCTTCCAAAATCGGGAAGAAAGAAAGAAGAAAGGGCCCTCGCGGCCTTTTCTTGAGGGGGCGGAGGTAAGGCTCGGCTTTCTTTGCTTCAAAGTGAAGCGGCTTCAAATAGATGCCCGTGAACCAGGACCCCATTTCCTCCTCGCTGACTCGGATCCTTCCCCTTTTGGGGTCCAAGACCCGATAATGCCGTCCCTTTTTGGCTTTCAGCAAAACCAAATGCTCCGTTCCCCCTTCTTTCACCAGAAGCAGCAAAGGAAAAGCCGCGCTTTGAGCCAAGCCGCTTGGCTCGAGGAACTGATAGCCGGCCAGGGTTAGCCCCCTGTCTTCGGCGTACTGGATCAATTCCCCCAGCGAAGGGGCCTGCCCTTGGATGGCGGGCTCCAAAAGGGATTCGGCCCTTCTTAGGCCCAATTCCTCCATCATCATTTTCACGGACGCGTAGCCGCATCCTTTGTCCTGGGATTGGTAAATCATGTCTTTCCATCCTAGGAATAAAGGCGAATTGAGGCTTTCGCCGAAAAAAGGCAAAAAGAAAACCCCGGAGAACCGGGGCTTGCTTCGGATTAGAACTTCTTCCGGCGGGCCATCTTGGATTTCATCTTCCTGGCCAAGCCTGGCTTCAGGTAAGCTTCGCGCTTCCGAGCTTCGAAGAGAATCCCGGATTTGTTAACGCCGCGCTTGAAGCGGCGAAGCGCGTCATCGATGGTTTCGTTCTCGCGGACGACGACTTTGACGGACATTCGGCACTCACTTCCTTTCTTGACGGAAAGTAGACTACCTCTTTCCTAAGGGAAAGGCAAACGATTTCAGCGGTTTTCCCGCTTTTCCTGCAAAATGGCGAGGCTGGCGCTGGCGCCGATCCGGGTGGCCCCGGCTTCGACAAGAGCCAAAACCTCTTGGTAATGGTGAATTCCCCCGCTCGCCTTGACGCCCATTTCCGGGCCGACGGTTTTCCTCATGAGGGCGACGTCTTTGACGGTGGCCCCGCCTTTGGAGAAGCCGGTGGAAGTCTTCACGAAATCCGCCCCGGCCCGTTTGGCGGCCAAGCAGCTGTTCACGATTTCCTCCTCGCTCAAGAGGCAGGTCTCCAAGATGACTTTGAGGATCCTCTCCCCCGCTTCTTCCTTGAGCGCGCGGATTTCCTTCTCCACTTCGTCGAACTTCCCCTCCTTGACCCAGGAAAGGTTCTGCACCATGTCGATCTCGTCGGCCCCTTCTTGGAGGGCGAGGCGGGCTTCCTCGACTTTGATTTGGGTCATGTTCGCCCCTAGGGGGAAGCCAATGACCGTGCAGACTTTGACATCGCTCCCCTTGAGCTCTTCATGGGCCAAGGAAACGAAGTCGGGATTGACGCAGACGGAGGCGAAGTGGTTTTCCCTCGCCTGGAGGCAAAGTTCTTTGATTTGGCCTTCGGTGACCTCGGGCTTCAAAAGGGTGTGGTCGAATAGTTTGTTGAATTCCATGTGTTATAACCTCGGTCCCATTATCGAAGAGGGGAAGGCAAAAAGAAAGGCCCAAACCGAAGTTCGGGCCGGAGAAGCTTACTTCTCTTCTTTTTTGACGTGCAAGACTTCCTTGCCATCGTAGTACCCGCATTCGGGGCACACGCGGTGGGAGCGAATCATCGCCCCGCAATGGGGGCAGGCGACCAAGCCGGTCACTTCGAGCTTGAAGTGGGTGCGGCGCAATCTTTTCCTGGTTTTGCTGGTTCTTCTCTGAGGGACTGCCATTTTCGAATTCTCCTTTCGCTTTCCGAGGGGGAATTATACGGAGAGAGGGCAGGAAAACAACCCAAATTTTGAGACGATGTCAAAAATATTCCGAATTAATCCGCCGCCACCGAAGGATTGTATACAATTTTCGCTACTTCCCCATGACGGGGCTTCTCCGAAGAGACCTCAAAAAGGAGGTAATTCGAGCTGTGCCCGCGGGCCGCTTTCTTCTCCGGGGAGAAGTCTTCGAACAGGACTTCCATCTCCTTGCCGTAGAAACCCTCCTCATAACGCTTCCGCAGGGATTGGGAAAGCTCCAAAAGCTCGGCGACTCGCTGCTTTTTGATTTGCGGAGGCAAATCCGGGAGCGTCGCGGCGTAAGTCCCGGGGCGAGAAGAAAAGGGGAAGACGTGGATCTCGGCGAAGTCGGCCTTTTTGCAGAATTCGACGGTTTCGTCCCACTCCTGCTGGCTTTCCCCGGGGAATCCGGCGATGACATCGGTGGTGATGGCGATGCCCGGGCGGGCTTCCCGAATCGCGGAGAGCTTATTCAAGAAGGCTTCCGTGTCGTATTTCCGCTTCATCCGGCGCAGCACTTCGCTGCTGCCCGACTGAAGGGGGATGTGCAAATGGGATGCGATTTGCGGCTTGCTCGACAACAGGGAAAGGAATTTCTCGTCGATCTCGCTTTCCTCGATGGAGGAGACGCGCAGGCGGTACAAATCGGGGCATTTATAGAGGATGTCCTCAATCAAAGAGGAAATCCGGTAACTCCCATCCCCCAGATCCTTGCCATATCCCCCGATGTGGATGCCGGTGAGGACGATTTCCTTATACCCGGCTTTGACCAGGGCCTCCGCTTCTTTCAATACCTGCCTTGGATCGCGGGAACGCGAATTCCCGCGGAGGAAGGGGATGAAGCAATAGGAGCAGAAATTGTCGCACCCGTCCTGAATTTTCAAATAGGCGCGGGCATTCTCGCAGAAAGCGTTGGCGCCCAGCTCCTCATAATTCTCCTTGCGGACGCTTTTCTTGACGTCGACGATCTTCTCCCCGGTTTGGAAAAAAGAATCCAAATAAGAAGGGATTTCGCTTCGATCGGCCGAGCCCAAGACGATGTCGGCCCCCAAGGAAAGGCTTTCCTCGGCGTGGGTCTGCGAATAGCAGCCCATCACCACGATCGCGGCATGGGGGTTATTCCTTCGGTAGGAGGAGATGTGCTGGCGCGACTTCTGATCGGCTTTCCCGGTGACGGAGCAGGTGTTGAGCAGGATCACGTCAGCCTCTTCCTCGACCTTGGTTTCCTTATATCCATTCGCAGAAAGAATCGTGCCGATGGAGGCGTTCTCATAGGAGTTGACCTTGCAGCCAAGGCTGTGCAAAAAGTACTTCTTCATAATTTCGCGGCGTCCTTCTCAATCTTGGAAAAAACCAAGACCTCATCGTAGTTTATCTTGTACATCAATCGACTAGAAATCAACTTGTTTTCGACTAGGGCCCGTTTCATTGCCTCGCAGTCGTCCTTGTAATAAGCCTCCACCGCTGGAAGGATTCTCTCCATCATGTGGTTGCGGTTTTGCTCCTTCAAATAACGGTCGAAGAGGCAGCATTCCGCATCGAGCCTCCCCTGGGGGTTCACGAAATAAATCCGGCAGGAATCATAGTCGTAGAAAGCGCTGCCGGTTTTGTCTTTCTTCACCCTCACCAGGCGCGTGAACAAGGACTCGAACAAATCGTCGCCATAGTAATCGAAAGGGTCGATCAAGACGGCTTCGAAATTGCTGAAGATGCGCTTGTACGGGGAAAAGGAAAGCTTGTCCCATTCTGAGGTGTAGATCCGGTTTAGGCTCTTTGAGAAGAAGGGAAGGTAGATTTTCTCCCCTTCGCAGAGGTGGTAAGGAAGGGTTTTCAGCAACGGCTCCAAGGTTTCCTTCAGAAGGACGTTCTTCTCGCGCTGGCCGAGCCCCTCCCCTTTCGCCCAGGCCTCCTTGAAGCCCTTCTCCAGAATCTCCTTGCTGCGGAGGCTCCGGAGAACGATGTTGGCCCGCTCAATCAGGAAAGGTGAATCGGCCTTCATCAGCTTTTGGAAGGGCGGCAAATCGCTCAAAACGCCAGAATTGGCCAAAAAGAACGCCATTTCCTCGCTTTTCTGGAAAGGCGTTTTGCTCTGCTTTTTCTCTAGGGTCGAGAAGAGGTCCATATTAGCGGAGATACTCCCCCGTCGCGTCTTTCAAACAGTCTTTTTTAAGCAAGACCAAGCCAAGGGCCCCATCGAAGAGGACCCAAACAAAAAGCGGAATCAAAAAGGCCCACGCGGAGGGCAAGACGGTGAAGAACAAACCTAGTCCGACCCCGGCAAGGGAAATCAAGAAAGACAAAAGGAAAGCGACCCCCCTGCCCATATAGCCAAGGTAGAAATCGTGGACGCCGAGGAAACCAAAGCAAAACGCCAAGAGGACATAGAGCTTCTTGGATTTGGATTTATAGAGTTTGAATTCCCCGGAAACGGGGTCGATGTGCGAAGTGACGTCTTTGGTCGCGTAGTCGGAGGCGATGGGGTTTTTCTCCCCGCAATAGGGGCAAAGATCGCTGTCCAGACGGGAAATTTCTTTGTGGCAATTCTTGCAATAGGGCATAACGTTTCCCTTTCCTTAGGAATTATAGTATCCCCGCATTCTTATCGGAACGAAAAAAGGCCAAAGTGCGTTGCCTTTGGCCTATTGCCTTACTTCTTGAAGCGCTCCTTCCACTTGGCGAAGGGCCCTTCCTTCTTGCTTTCCTGGGCCTGGAACTCCTTGAGGAGGTCCTTTTGGGCTTTGGAGAGCTTGACGGGGGTCTTCACTTTGATGTGGAGGTATTCGTCGCCGGGCTTCTTGGTGCGCAGATCCTGCACGCCGCGGCCCTTCAGTTTGAGGATTTGGTCGGGCTGGGTGCCTTCCGGGATGGTCACGGTGACTTCCCCGTAGACATAGGGCACGTCGATTTGGGTGCCCAAGGCGCAGTCGACGAAGCTTAGCGGCACATCGAGGTGAATGTCGTTGCCTTCCCTCCGGAAATCGGGGTGATCGGCGACGATGACTTCCACGTAGAGATCGCCGTTGGGTCCGCCATTGATGCCGCGCCCGCCTTTTCCGGCGACGCGGATCTGCTGGCCCGAGGAGATGCCGGCGGGAATGTTCACCAACAGGTCCTTGTGGACGCGGTTATATCCCCTGCCATCGCATTCGTGGCATTTGTTCTTGACGATTTTGCCCTTGCCTCCGCAATGGGAGCAGGTGGTTTGGCCTTCCATGATGCCGAAGATCGTCCTTTGCTGGGTGCGCTCGACACCACTCCCGCCGCAATAGGGGCAAGTGACGAAGTCGCTGGCGCTCTCCGCGCCGGTTCCTTGGCAATGGGGGCACGGCTCATCGTAAGTCAAAGGAATCGTGACCTTGGTGCCGTTGATCGCGTCCATGAAGGCGATTTTGACGCGGGTGAGCGTGTCTTGGCCTTTGCTGGGGCCGGTCGATGCGCCGGAGGCCCTTCTTCCCCCGCCTCCGAAGAAGGAGGAGAAGATGTCGCCCAAATCGACGTCGCCGAATCCCTGCGAGGAGAATCCCCCGCCGAAGGGGTTGCCGGCTCCGCCCATGGAACTGCCCTGTTCAAAGGCGGCTTGCCCGAAGCGATCGTATTGAGCGCGCTTGGCGTCGTCTTTCAAAACATCGTAGGCTTCCTGGATCTCCTCGAATTTCTTCGGGGCGTCCGGGGAGTGGTTGATGTCGGGGTGGTATTGCTTGGCCAATTTCCGGTAGGCCGATTGGATTTCCTCTTTCGTGGCGGTTTTGCTGACGCCGAGGACTTCGTAATAATCGCGTTTGGACTCTGCCATAATGGCCTCCTTTCATAAAGGCAAACGGGGCGCCAGAGTTTCCCCTGGCGCCCTCTTAAAGCAGGAGCTGCTGCTTTACTTTTTGTCGGTGAAGTCGGCGTCGACGACGTCGTCGGCGGTCTCATTCCCTTCCGAGGTGGAAGAGGAAGCGCCCGCATTGGCGGTGCCGTTAGCCTGCCCGGCTTGGTAGGAAGAGGAGGCGGCGGCCGCGTCTTCGAGCTTGCCGACGATCTCGCGGAGCTTGTTGATGTCGTTGGACTGGATGGCGCCGCTGGCTTCATCGCGCAGCTTGGTCAGCTGCTCTTTCTGCTCGGGGGTCATCTTGTCGCCCTGCTCGGTGAGGGTGGCGTTGATTTGGTCGACGTAGGCTTGGGCTTTGTTCTTGACTTCGATGTCGTCCTTGCGCTTCTGGTCGGCCTCTTTGTTCATCTCAGCTTCCTTGACCATGCGGTCGATGTCCTCTTTGGAAAGGCCATTGGACCCGGAGATGGTGATGTCCTGCATCTGCTTGGTGTCGAGGTCTTCGGCGCTGACTTTCACAATGCCGTTGACGTCGATGCTGAAGGTGACCTGGATGCGCGGGGTGCCGCGGCGGGACGGACGGATGCCGGAGAGCTGGAAGTGGCCGAGGAGTTTGTTGTCGTGGGCCATCGGGCGCTCGCCTTGGTAGACCATGATGTCGACCGCGGGCTGGTTGTCCTCCGCGGTGGAGAAGACCTGGCTCTTGGTGGTCGGGATGGTCGTATTCCGCGGGATGAGCGGAGTCATGACGCCGCCGAGGGTTTCGATGCCCAAGGTCAGCGGGGTGACGTCGAGCAAGACGACGTCTTTGACGTCCCCGGCGATGACCGCGCCTTGAATGGCGGCGCCGGCGGAAACGGCTTCGTCCGGGTTGACCGAGAGGTTGAGCTTCTTGCCGGTGATCTGGGAGACGAGTTCCTGGACGGCGGGCATGCGGATGGAGCCGCCGATCATCAGAACGTCGCCGATGTCGCTATAGGAGAGGCCGGAATCCTTCATGGCCTTCTCAAGCGGGATGCGGCAACGCTCCAGCAAGGAGCGGGTCAAATCCTGGAATTTGGCGCGGGTGAGCGTGGTTTCGAAGTTGATCGGGCCATTGCTCCCCATGCCGATGAACGGAAGGGAGATGGTGGTCTGGAGCGAGCTGGAAAGTTCGATCTTGGCCCTTTCGGCCGCGTCGACGAAGCGCTGACGGGCCATCTTGTCGGTCAAATCGGCTCCGGTCTGGATCTTGATTTGGGCTTGGATCCAATCGGCGATCATATGGTCCCAGTCATCCCCGCCGAGGTGGGTGTCGCCCGAGGTGGCGAGAACCTGGAAGGTGCCATCGCCGATGTCGAGGATGGAGACATCGAGCGTGCCGCCGCCGAGGTCGAAGACCAAGACTTTCTCGGACTTGTTGTTCTCAAGGCCGAAAGCCAAGCAGGCCGCGGTCGGTTCGTTGATGATGCGGACGACGTCGAGCCCGGCGATCGTGCCGGCGTCCTTGGTGGCTTGGCGCTGAGCGTCGTTGAAGTAAGCCGGGACGGTGATGACGGCCTTCTTGATGGGCTGGCCGAGGTTCTTTTCGGCGTAGTTCTTCATGTAAGCGAGGACTTTGCTGCTGATTTCCTGCGGCGTGAAGTCCTTATTGAGGCAGTTGATGTGGAATTTGTCGCTGGACCCCATGTGGCGTTTGGCGCTGGAGACGGTGTCCGGATTGGTGATGGCTTGGCGTTTGGCCGCGTTGCCGACGATCTCTTCCCCATCGCCTTTGAAAGCGACGACCGAGGGGGTCGTGTTGGTCCCTTCGGGGTTCGGAATGACTTTGACTTTGCCATCGGCCTGCATGCAGCTGATGACGGAATTGGTGGTGCCAAGGTCGATGCCAACGATGATTTCTTTTGCCATAATGTGATATCTCCTTATGCCTTATGGGCTTCTTGCTCCGCCGCTTCGGCGGGCTTTTCTTCGGATTTCTTCTCCTCTTTCTTGCTGACGCTCACCATCGCCGGGCGAACCAGGCGATCGTGGAGCTTATAAGCGGAGGAGTAGACTTTGATGACCGTATTGACGGGCAGGTCGTCCCGCACCTCGGCGTCCACGGCGTGCATGGTCGCGACGTCGTAGGGTGAATTCAGCTTCGGGGTGATTTCGCTGACGCCCTCGTCTTCGAGGGATTGCTGAATCTGTTTGTAGATGTATTGGAAGCCGATTTGGTAGTTCTTCGCTTCCGGGTTCTCCGGATTGGCGTTGAGGGCCAAGCGGAAGGCGTCCAGGGCCGGGAGAAGCTTTTCCAAGAAGCCTTCGGCGCGGTAACGGAGGGCCGTCCGGCGTTCCTCTTCCAAGGAGCGACGGAGGTTCTGCATGTCCGCGTAGGCTCGGTAGAATTCGTTCTTCCAATGGTCGCTGTCGGCTTTGGCTTTTTCCAAATCGTCCAGGGCCTTTTGGTACTTCTCCTTCGGGACTTTCTTCCCGGAGAAGAGGCCGCCTTCGTCTTTTTCGGCTTCTTCTACTGTTTTTTGCTGTTTGCCTTGCTCATTTTGGCTTTCCCCGCTTTGTTCGGGGCGCTTGTTTTCTTCGGGCATGTTTGCTCGGCTCCTTTCTCCTGTCCGGCGCTTCTTTCGAAGTACTCATCCAGGGATTTGGCGACGTAATGAAGGGTGGACACGATGCGCTCGTAGTCCATCCGGGTCGGCCCTAGGAGGCTGATCTGAGCCTTCTGCTGGCCGGGGATGGAGATGTCGGCGGAGATGAGGGCCACGTCTTCGAGGCCTTCCTTCTCTTTGCCGAACTGCACCGAGACGCCGTCTTCCCCTTTCTCGGGGGTGCTCACCGCCTCCCTCATCGCCTGCGGATTGTCGAGGAAGCGGAGGATCTTTTTGAGTTTCTTCGCGTCTTCGGCGAACTCGGGGTGGTCGAGGAGGTTTTCCTTCCCATAGAGGTTGATCCTCTCCCCCGCGAACTGAACGAAGGCGGAGAGGAGGGCTTGGTAGATGACGTCCTGCCCCACCAAATAATCGGTGACGGCGGGCTTCATCGCCTCCATTTTCGGGACGAGGTCGGAAATCGGCGTGCCGACGAGGCGCTTATTGAGCAGCTCGACGGTTTTCTGGATTTCCTCCGGGGTCGTTTTCTGGTCGATGACGAAGGTTTTGTTCTCGACGTACCCCTGGTCGGTGACGAACACCGCGGTGGCGGTATTCGGGCCGATGGGGATCAGTTGGATCGAGACCAGCTTTTCGCTATTGACCTTGGGCCCCAGCACGCCAACGGCGAGGTTGGTCATGTTGGAGAGGATCTCGCAGGAGCGCTGGATGACTTCCTCCACCGACTGCGCCTTCTTCTCCAATACGGTTTGGAGGGCGTATTTGACGGAGGAGTCGACCCGCTCTTCGCGCAGGTGCTCCACATAGTACTCATAGCCTTTGCTGGAAGGGACGCGGCCGGAGGAAGTGTGGGTCTTTTCGAGGAACCCCTCCTTCTCCAACTCGCTCATCTCCGCGCGGATCGTGGCCGAGGAAACGCCGAGGTGATAAGTCTCAAGGAGCGTCTTGCTCCCCACCGGTTCGGCGGTGCGGATGAAGTGCTCGACGATCAATTTCAGAATTTCTTCGCTGCGGGTCATCGCGGATTCCTTTCTAGCAGTCTCTTTCTATGAGTGCCAAGGACATTATAGGAAAAGAGTTAGCACTGTCAAGGGCGAAGTGCTAAAAAAGTTTGCCTAGCGGAACAACTCCAGCAGGATGAGGTCCAATAGCTCCATTCCCCGGTCGCTGGGGAAAACGCGGCCGCCCTCAAACCTTAGAAGCCCCTGCTGCTGCAGTTTGGCGAATTCCCCTTGGTAATCCTCTAAGAAAGAGGAGTGGAAACGGGCGGAATATTCTTCCAAGGAAAACCCTTCCTCCAAGCGGAGGTTGGTCAAAAAGAACTCCTCCACCCCGCTTTCCTCTTGGTTTTGGGACAGCCCTTTTCCTTTTATATAAGAAGAGAGGGAGGAAGTGTTTTTGTAGCGGACGTTCCCCACGGACCCCGCGGCTCCTAGCCCCACCCCGTAATATTCTTGGTCCTTCCAATACGTCCTGTTGTGGCGGCATTGATATCCCGGGCGGGCGAAGTTGGAGACCTCGTAACGGTCGTATCCTTGCTTCCTTAGGAAGGAAAGGACTTCCTCGTATTGCTCCCCCTGCTCGTCTTGGCTGGCTTCTTGGATGCGGCGAAAAGAAAACTCGGTCCCCTGCTCTAGAATCAGGGTGTAGACGGAAAGATGGGGAACGTTCAGGCCCAAAAAGGCCTTTTCTTCTTCTTTGATGTCGGAAAGCTTCTCCCCGGGAAGGGCGATCATCCAATCCGCGTTGAGATTATCGATCCCGGCTTTTTTGAGGCGTTCCACCGCTTCCTTGGCCTGCTCGAAGCTATGCTTCCTCCCCAGCAGGGAAAGGTATTTCGGAAGCGAAGATTGCACCCCGAGGCTCACCCGATTCACCCCGTATCGCTTCAACAAGGCGATTTTCTCCTCGCTGAGGCTCTCGGGGTTGGCTTCGAAAGAAAACTCCCCGCCGGGATTAAGATGGGGCGAAAGGAAGGATAAAAGCCTTTCTAGCTGGGAAGAAGACAGGGCGCTGGGAGTTCCCCCGCCGACATAAAGCGTGTCGACCGGCCCGATTTTTCGGAGCAAGAACTCCTGAAAAAGGGCGGAAAGGTAGCTTTCCGCCCAATCTTCTTTGTAAAAAACTTTGGGGAAGTCGCAGTAGGCGCAGATCTCTTTGCAGAAGGGGATATGGACGTAAGCGGAGCGGGGAGGCACTTATTTGCTCTCCTTGTCCTGGTCTTTCTTCTCTTCCTTGCCTTTTTGATACTCTTCCATCGCCTCTTCGGCTTTGGGGTCGTCGACGGTTTCAAGAAGGCGATCCAATTCCTCTTTGGCGATTTCCTTGTCGGATTTGGGCTTTTCCTCGTTCTTGAGCCCGGGGACGTGGCGTTTCAGCAAGACGACGATCAAAACGACAAGCCCGAAGAATGCCACCAAGCAAAGGATGGCGATGACGGGGGCTAAATCGGATGCGAGGGCTAAGTGGTTGTATTTCATTTTTCTTCTCCTTGCTTAACGGGAGTATACACGAATTTGTTCTTGATTTGCTTCTTGGCGTAGAAACCTTCCTCGGAAAGTTTGTCCATGCTGGTGCGGGCGGTCTCGTAGGCGCAGCGCGTGGCTTTTTTGAAGTCCTGGATCGTGTAGAAGCGCCCGATCGTGCAATGGGAGGCGTAGAAGCTCGCCTGCTTTTTGGATAGCGTCGGGTTGGTCTCCAGCAGGTAGCGGGCCGTTTCTTTGACTTCCTTCTCCGAATAGGACCCTTTCGGGGGCAGTAAGGCGGATTTGCCTTTGCTCTGCAAGAAGGCCTCTTCCTCTTCCGGGGTCAATAAGGGGGCGCTTGGCTTCTTCCTCGGCTCTTCTTTTTCTACCATAGGCTCCGGAGCTTGCTCTTCTTCCTTTTCCTCCACCGCTGCTGGCCTTTCTTCTTCAGCAATGGGTTCAGCGGGGGCGGGCGAAGGGGCTTCCGGGGCGGAAATGGTTTCTTCCTCGGCCGGGGCGAATTCGCTCACGACGGCTTCCTTTTCCCAAAGGGAGGCCTTGCCGAGCAAAGCGTCGAGGCAATTCGAGAGCTTTTGGACGCAGTAGAGGACGAAATAAGTCAGGTCGCAGTCTTTTTGCGTCTGCAGCAAGACGTCGCGGTAAGAGGCGCCCTCGTCGAGGAAGGAAAGGATCGGCAAAAGGTAGCCATAGCGCGGGCAGAGGGAGCTCGAGAGGATCCTCTTGCAGCAGAGTTCCCCGAGCGTTTCATTATGCTGGAAGAAGGGCTTGACGTAACCAAGGTAATAAAGGGCGCCGAATCCCCGAACCAGCAAAGGCAAGGATTCGTCTTTGCAGAAGGGATCGAGGGTTTCCATCATCGAGGGGATTTCCCGGAAGGGGGCGTAATCGTAGTCGCGGGCGACCACCGAGGTCGTGTAGACCGAGCGGAAGTCGGAATCGCGGTAGAAGCAATTCAGATCCTCCCTCCCCATCAAGGCGAAGTAGTCCTCGCCCAATCGGTCCTCGCCGAAGGAATCCTCCCCCCCTTGGATTTTCCGAAGCAGCCCCAAATAGGCCAAAACCGGCTTTTCGTTTTCCTCTTTCCCGGCGTAGAAGCCATTGACCATGGCTTTGAGCGTCAATTCGGGGACATCGACCTTCTCAAAGGAGGCGTCTTTCTGAAGCAAAGGGAAAAGGAGTTCCCTTTCCCGGGTCGGGGGGAAGCAGCCCATGCTGGAGAGTTCGGCGAACTTCTCCTCGAATTGGGAAAGTTTATGCTCCCCTTCCTCAATTTTCTTCAGGATCGAAGGGGTCAAAGTCAAAGCGAAGCGGGTTTTCCCCACGGAGACTAAGCTCACGCTTTTCGCGTGGGCTTTCCGATATTCGATGGTTTTGCTCCAAAAAGAGTCGATCAGCGACGTGTGGAGCGCAGCGATCATCCCTTTGCGGGTGAGGTAATTCTCGTCGGTGAAACGGGCGACGTCGAAGGCCATTTTCGTTCCTCCTCTTTTTCGGGAATTATAGAAGATGCGAAAAAAGAGAACAACCAAAAAACTACTAATTTCGAAGTCTCAAAAGTTATTTTTTGCCCTCGTCGTCGAGGGAAAGCACCGACATGAAGGCCTCTTGGGGGACTTCGACCGATCCGATGGCCTTCATCCTCTTTTTTCCTTCCTTTTGCTTCTCGAGCAGCTTCTTTTTGCGCGAGATGTCCCCGCCGTAGCACTTGGCCAAGACGTCTTTGCGCATGCTCTTGATGTCGGCCCTTGCGATGACTTTGCCCGAAATCGCGGCCTGCACCGGGACTTCGAATTGCTGCCGCGGGATGATTTCCTTCAAACGGCTCACCAAAAGCAACCCGCGCTTATAGGCGTCGGGGCGGTAGACGATGCTCGACAAGGCATCGATGGGATCCCCGTTGAGCAAAATATCCATCTTGGCGAGGTCGCTTTTCCGGTACTCCTTGAATTCGTAGTCCAAAGAGGCGTAGCCCTTCGTGTAGGACTTCAACTTGTCGAAGAAGGAATAGATGATTTCGGAAAGAGGCAGGTCGTATTTGACGATGACGCGGGTTTCGTCGAAGTATTCAAGGTCTTGGTAGACGCCTCTTTTCCCTTGGCAGAGCTCCATGATGGGGCCGACGTATTCCTTGGGGGACATGATGGAAGCGGAGACGAAAGGCTCGTCGATTTCGCGGATTTTGGAGGGATCGGGCAGCTCGGAGGGGTTGTCGATTTCCTTGATCGTGCCGTCGGTCATCTGCACTTTGTAGATGACGGATGGGGCGGTGAGGATGAGGTTGAGGTTATATTCCCTCTCCAGCCTCTCCTGCACCACATCCATGTGAAGCAAGCCCAAGAAGCCGCAGCGGAAGCCGAATCCCAAAGCCTGCGAGGTCTCCGGCTCGAACAGGAGGCTCGCGTCGTTGAGCGCGAGCTTTTCCAAGGCGTCTTTCAAATTCAGATAGTCTTTGCTGTCGACCGGGTAAAGGCCGCAGTAAACCATCGGGTTGATGCGCCGATACCCCGGCAGAGGCTTCGGGGCGGGATTGCTGGCCAAGGTGATGGTTTCGCCGGGGAAGACGTCGTGGATGTCTTTGATGGTCGCGGTCAAATAGCCGACTTCGCCGCAATCGAGGCGGGTGGTCGGGATTTCCTTCGGGGTCCTGATGCCAAGCTCGGTCACCGTGTAGGTCTTCTTGGCCTGCATCAAATAGATTTGGTCCCCCACTTTCACCGAGCCGTTCTTCACCCTTATCAAAGCGACGACCCCGCGGTAGGAATCGTAATAGGAATCGAAGATCAAAGCCTCCAAAGGGGCGGAGGCGCTTCCGCTGGGGGCGGGGATGTCTTTGGCGATTTTCTCCAGCACCTCGGGCATCCCAAGGCCGGTTTTGGCCGAAATCAAGCAGGCATCAGAGCAATCGATGCCGATGCGGTCCTGGATTTCCTTTTTGACGAGCTCGGGCATGGCGCTGGGCAAATCGACTTTGTTGATCACCGGCAGGATGGCGAGGTCGTTATCGACGGCCAAGTAGACGTTGGCCAGCGTTTGGGCTTGGACGCCTTGGGTCGCGTCGACCACCAAAAGGGCGCCTTCGCAGGCGGCCAAAGAGCGCGAGACTTCATAGGAGAAGTCGACATGCCCCGGAGTGTCGATGAGGTTGTAGATGTATTCTTCCCCGTCTTGGGCGAGGTATTTGACCGTCACCGCGTTGAGCTTGATGGTGATGCCCCGCTCCCTCTCCAAATCCATGGAGTCGAGCAATTGGGCCTTCATGTCGCGCTTGTCGACGGTCCCGGTGAGCTCCAAAATGCGGTCGGCGAGGGTGGATTTCCCGTGGTCGATGTGGGCGATGATGGAGAAATTCCGAATGTGCTTCTGATCGAATGGCATGAGCGAATTTTACCTTATTTGACCCCTTTGGAATAGAAGTTTCCTAAGCTCACCCCCACCTCTTCCGGGCAGGTCACGACTTCGTAGGAAGGATGGCTCCTCTCCAATAGGGAGCGGGCCTCTTTCCGCAGGTAGCGGTCGTCGATGAGCAAAGCCGCCCCGACGTCGTCCTCGCTGCGGATGACCCTTCCCAAGGCCTGCATCACTTTGCCGAGGCCCGGATTTTGGTAGGCGTAGGCGAATCCGTCCCCGCCTTTTTTCTGGTAGTAGTCGCGGATGAGGTTGTTTTGGAAATTCACCTGGGGCAATCCCACCCCGACGATCGCGACTCCCAAAAGGCGGTCGGAGACCAGGTCGATGCCTTCGGAGAAAGCCCCGCCGAGGATCAGCAGCCCGACGGTCGTCGACGTCGGATTGGGGGAGAAGGAATCCAAAAAGGCTTTCTTGTCCTCCTCCGACATCTTCCTGCCCTGAACCAGGATGGAGG
>JBNMGG010000054.1:0-4543 GCA_050872145.1 Candidatus Alloenteromonas sp.
TCCGCTTCTTTTCTTCAAACCACGCCGTTTTGGCCTTCCCGTCCAACTGGGCTGGGTTCTTCGCCTTTTCTCTGCAAGCCAAAGCGGGACAAAAGATCGACGCGGTTTTGGGCGAGATGCTGGATGAAGAGGGGCATGTGACCCTTACAAACATCCAATGCGTCCGCAAAGGAAAGAAAACCCCTCTTCAAGAAGTGCACTATATCTGCAAGGAAGGGCGGAACGACTACTCCATGCGTTTCTCCTATGCGGGGTTCCGCTACGCCGAAGTCACTTCCGAGGCCCCCATCAAAGCCGAGGATTTCTGCCAAATCGCCGTTTACAGCAAGTTTGAGGAAACTTCTTCCTTCTCTTGCTCCGAACCCCTTTTGAACGTCTTCCACGAAAACGTTCTCCGTTCGCTGAAGTCCAATTCCGCCGACGTCCCCACCGATTGCCCGACCCGCGAAAGGATGGGGTGGACGGGAGACAGCCAACTTTTCTTCCCCTCCGCTTCCTATTTGACCCTCTACGCCCCCTTCGCGCGCAAGCACCTCCGCGACGTCTTCGACCGGCAATGGAAAAGCGGACGGCTCCCCCAAATCGCCCCCTATAACGCCGAAGACTGGTACATGGCCACCATGAACGGCAGCTCCGGCTGGGCCGACGTGGGGATTTTGATGCCGTATGCCTTTTATCAGAAATACGGGGATGAGCGAATCCTCCAAGAACATTGGGAAGGGATCCGGAAATACGCCCTCTTCCTTTTGAAGCGGCAGGGGAAGTGGGGCGGGATCTACGCAAAACCCCTCCACTTAAAGAGGAAGTACGCCCGCTACGCCGTCAATCGCGGCCAATCCTATGGGGAATGGGCCGAGCCGGTGGACGTGAAGCCGTTCTATTGGTACGACTTCGCCTCCCCCCATCCAGAGGTATCCACCGCCTACACCGCCCATTGCCTATCCCTTTATCTAGAAATCGCCTCGATCCTCGGCAAACCCAAAGACGGCTTATACGAAAAAGCCAAAAAAAGCGCGGAAGGAGCAAAGCTTGCCTATCAAGAGCTCCGCAAAACGAAAGCATACCCCCTCGATACCGACCGCCAAGCCGAATTAGTCCGCCCCCTTGCCTTCCGCCTTCTTAACAAAGAGCAGGAAGAATACGCGCGGAAAAGACTCGTCGAAGCCATGGACCATTACCGCTGGAGGATCGGAACCGGCTTCCTCTCCACCCCGATGATCCTAAGCGCCCTCGCGGAAAATAGTCCCGACGACGCCTATCGCTTGTTGCTCAACAAAGAATGCCCCGGCTGGCTCTTCATGGCCGAGCATTCCACCGGGACGGTTTGGGAAAGCTGGGAAGGGCAATTCGGCCAAAAAGGCACTGCCTCCCTCAACCATTATTCCAAAGGCGCCCTCGTGGAATGGCTCTACGGCGGGATGCTGGGCATCCAAGTCGACGGGGAAAACCATTTCAGCTTATGTCCCATCATCGGGAAAGGCATCGATTGGGCCAAAGGAACCTATCGAAGCATCTATGGCCCCCTCTCCCTCTCTTGGAAAAAAGAAGGAGAAAAAACCTCCTTCCACATCGAAGTCCCCGGGAACTGCTCCGCCTCCTTCTCCTGCAAAGGAGTCAAGAAAGACCTAACCCCCGGAAAACACGATTTCCTTCTCTAAACTCAGGCAGCCAAACGGCTGCCTTTTTTCGCCTTTTAAGCAGTTTCGACCGGAGAGTGCCAAAACTTAGCACTCAAGTCTTGACAGTGCCAAAAAGCCGGCTAACATTAACTCGTAACTTGGAGGGTCAAAAATGATCAAACCATTAGCGGACTACGTCGTGCTGGAAAAAGTCCCCAGCGAAAAGAAAGTCGGATCCATCGTCCTCACTTCGGAGAAGAAGCAGGGCAACGTCGCCACCGTCGTCGCCGTCGGCGAAGGGAAGATTGATGAAAAAGGGAATCGGATTGAAATCCCCGTCAAAGTCGGCGAAAGAGTCATCTACCGCGAATACAGCGGAACCGACTACGAAGAAGACGGGAAGAAGTACCTCCTCCTGAAAGGCGAAGACATCCTCGCCATCCTCGAATAAAGGGAATCTCATCACTCATATCTATATATAGATAGGGAAAGGACATAACCACCATGGCAAAAGAAATCAAATTCGGCAAAGACGCCCGCGACTTGATGCTCGAAGGCGTCGACGCTTTGGCCAACACCGTCAAGTTGACCCTCGGCCCGAAAGGCAGGAACGTCGTTTTGGACAAAGGCTACGGTTCTCCGCTCATCACCAACGACGGCGTCACTATCGCCAAGGAAATCGAATTGAAGGACAACTACGCCAACATGGGCGCCAAACTCGTCTACGAAGTCGCCAACAAGACCAACGACTTGGCTGGCGATGGAACCACGACCGCCACTCTTTTGGCTCAGTCGATGATCCACCGCGGAATCTCCGCCGTCGAGAAGGGTTCCAACCCTGTTTTGGTGCGTGAAGGCATCGAAAAGGCCGGCAAGGCCGTCGCGGAAGAGCTTCTGAAGAAGAGCCGCGCCATCGACACCAACGAAGACATCGAATCCGTCGCCACCATCTCCAGCGGCGACCCCGCCATCGGCGCTTTGATCGCCCAGGCCATGAAGAAAGTCGGCAAGAACGGCGTCATCTCCGTCGACGATTCCAAAGGCGTCGACGATGAGCTCACCGTCACCGAGGGCATGGAGTTCGACAAAGGCTACGTTTCTCCTTATATGGTCACCGACCGCGAGAAGATGGTCGCCGAACTCGACGACGCCCTCGTCATGGTCACTGACCAGAAAGTTTCCAACATCAACGACATCGTCCCGATGCTGCAAAGCGTCGTCGATGCTCATAAGCCGCTGCTCATCATCGCCGACGACCTTGATGCCGATGTGACCAGCACCCTCATCGTCAACAAACTCCGCGGCACCTTCAACGTCGTCGCCGTCAAGGCCCCCGAATTCGGAGACGCCCAGAAGAACGCCCTCCAGGACATCGCCACCGTCACCGGAGCCCGCTTCTTCAGCAAAGACCTCTCCATGGAACTCAAGGACATCACCATCGATGACCTCGGCAAAGTGAAGAAAGCCATCGTGAAGAAAGACAAGACCACCCTCATCGGTGGGGAAGGCAACAAAGCCGACATCGCCTCGCGCCTTGCCGATCTCCAGGGTCAGTACAACGAAGCGAGCTCCGAATACGACAAGAAAGCCCTCGCCAAGAGAATCGCCAAACTCTCCGATGGCGTCGCCGTCTTGAAAGTCGGCGCCCTCACCGAAAGCGAACTCAAAGAGAAGAAACTCCGCATCGAAGACGCCCTCAACGCCACCAAAGCCGCGGTCGCCGAAGGCATCGTCGTCGGCGGTGGTGCCGCCCTCTCCGAAGTCTATAACGATCTTAAGAAGACCCTTAAAGATCCCAACATCGATATCCAACGCGGCATCGATGCAGTCATCGAGTCCCTCCACGCTCCGCTCCGCCAGATCGCCGAAAACGCCGGCTACGAAGCCGACGAAATCGTCGAGATGCAGAAGCAGCAGAAGAAGGACTGGGGCTTCGACGCCAAGAACGGCGTTTGGGTCAATATGTTCGAGAAAGGCATTGTGGATCCGACCAAAGTCACCCGCAGCGCCATCCTCAACGCTTCTTCCATCTCCGCATTGTTCGTGACCACCGAAGCCGCGGTCACCGAGCTGAAGGAAGAGAAAGCCGCCGCTCCGGCCGCTCCTTCCGACATGTATTGATCGAAAAAGAATTTGGGCGCGCGAAAAACGCGCCCTTTTCTTATGCCTAGAAGCCCCTAAAACGCCCGAAAAGCGGCCCAAAAAGGAAAGGCAGCAAAAATTGTATAAAAATTTCAAAATCCCCCTTGCGCGGGCAAATATCCAAGAGTACTATTCTTTTCGCACGCCGCGGGAAACCGAGGCTGCGGGGGCCGGCCAGCCCCATCCGGAAGCCGATTCGGGCTTGACCCGAAGCCGGGCGAAGGGTAGAATGGCCGGGCACGCGCGCCCCGGGAGACCGGGCGGCCCATGGCGGCCGGCGCGGCTGATCTTTGAAAACTAGACAGATAGACAACGAACACTTGACGTCGATTCTTAAGTGAATCAAACCAGAGATAGTTCCGGCCGGATCGGTTCTTAAAGCAATCAATTATTTGTTCTTTGCTTCATTGAGAGTTTGATCCTGGCTCAGGATGAACGCTGGCGGCGTGCCTAATACATGCAAGTCGAACGGCGCGGGGCAACCCGCGCAGTGGCGAACGGGTGAGTAACACGTAGGCAACCTGCCCCCGGGACCGGGATACCCAGGCGAAAGCTTGGCTAATACCGGATGACGCCGGAGCCCGCATGGGCCCCGGCTGAAAGGCGCTTCACGGCGCCGCCCCCGGATGGGCCTGCGGCGCATTAGCTAGTTGGCGGGAAGAAGGCCCACCAAGGCGAGGATGCGTAGCCGACCTGAGAGGGTGAACGGCCACAATGGGACTGAGACACGGCCCATACTCCTACGGGAGGCAGCAGTAGGGAGTTTTCGGCAATGGGGGGAA
>JBNMGG010000080.1:0-1082 GCA_050872145.1 Candidatus Alloenteromonas sp.
ATCTGGTAAAGGTTCCCCAGAAGGATGGGTCGCTGTCGTCAAGAAAGGAAAAATCCTCTTTGAGATCGGTGGCATCAACCCAACCGTCATGCAAGAAGCGCTCCGTATGGCAAGCTACAAACTTCCAATCGAGTGCAAAGTCGTGAAGAGAACGAAAGCCCTCTCCCAAGAAGAACTCCTCAAGATGGAAGAAACTCATGAATCTTCCGTGGAAGCTCTTGAAGAAGAGGAAGCCGCGCAGAAAGTCACCGTCTCTGACACTGGCAATGAAGAAGCTGCTCCTGCAGCTGATGCTGCCACTGCTCCAGCGGCTGACGATAAGAAAGGAGAGTAAAAATAATGGAAATCAAAGAATTCCGCGCTATGGAAGCGAAAGAGCTTGATGAAAAGATTGCTGCTCTCCGCGCCCAATTATTCGAACTCCGCCGCAAGAAGGCCGTTGGCCAACTTGAGCACGGCGAAGAAATCCGCGTTGTCCGCAAAGACATCGCCAAGGCCGAGACCGTCAAACGTGAGCGCGAGCTCCAAATCGGCGGTAGCGCCAAATAAAGGAGGATATCGACATGGAAAGAAATTCTAGAAGCACGTTCCAAGGCGTTGTTACCTCAAATAAAAACGACAAGACCATCTGCGTCACCGTTTCTACCAAACGTAACGATCCTCTTTATAACAAACGTGTCGGGTATAGCACTAAGCTTTATGCCCACGATCCAAAAAACGAAGCCAAAGTTGGTGACGTCGTTACCATCATGGCTTGCCGTCCTATCAGCAAAATGAAGCGTTTCCGCCTCGTTAGCATCGATAAGAAGGCCGTCGGCAGCGCCGACGAAGCCGCTTTAGCCGAAACGAAACTCGAAGCTGCGGAAGGCAGCGCCGAAATGATCGCTCCAAAGGCTGAAGAAGTGGAAGCAAAGGAGGAGAAGTAACCTATGATTCAAAACGAAACGAATCTTGTGGTTGCCGATAACTCCGGTGCCAGAAGCGTTCGCGTGTTCCGCCAAAACGGCGGCGCGAGAATGAAAGTCTCCACGCTTGGCGATGTCGTCACTTGCGCCGTCAAGGACGCCATCCCAAATGGCAAA
>JBNMGG010000035.1:0-12540 GCA_050872145.1 Candidatus Alloenteromonas sp.
CCCGCTTCTAAGGGGAGGTCTTTGTTTCCGCCCGGATCGTGGCAATCCAACCCGATTTGGTGGGAGACGCTGTGGAAGTAATAGCGGACAATGTCCTCTTTCTTCTCAATGAGCCCTTTGGCCAAGCATTCCGAGGCCAGGTATTCGGTGGCGAAGGAATTGAGCTCGCGCAGGGTGATGCCGGGGCGGGCGTAGCCGGCGACGGCTTTGTTGCAGCCCAAAACGATTTCGTAGACCATCTTCTGCTCCGGGGTGAAATGGCCCGAGGAGGGGATGGTGCGCGAGACGTCGGCGCAGTAATAATGGTTCCTCGCCCCGAGGTCCATCAAAACGAGGGACCCCTTCTCAACTTTGGCGGCCGGATTGGGGTAATGGAGGATGGTGGCGTTGACTCCGCTGGCCATGATGGTATTAAAGGCCAATCCCTGATTCCCATCGTCGTCGTTGCAGGTCTTCGCGAAGGTGGAGGCCAGCTCATATTCGCCGATCCCCGCTCGCGCGTCGGCCATCACGGAGAGGATGCCCAAGCGCGTAGTGGCGATGGCGGCGCGCATCAAGGCGATTTCCGCCTCCGATTTGCGGAGCCTCTGCTTCACCAAAATCGGATAGGCGTCGAGGAAAGAGGAGACCCCATAGGCTTTCGCCAGGGCTTCCTTTTCGTCGTCGATGTCCGTGCTTTCGGCGATCTTTTGCTCCTTTTCCATATCCAAATAGACGCGTTTGACCGAGCCGTAGATCCCCTCCCCACCTTTGAGCAACGCCGAAAGGCGCGCGGGCAAAGAAGCGTTGAGAAGGACGTTCCTCACCCCCGAGGCCAAATAGGCTTCCTGGGGGGTTAGGCGGCGGCCGTACCATTTCTCTTTGGTTTCGTCATAAGGCGAGATGAAAAGGTATTCCCTCCTCTCTCCCCCGCTTTTGACGAGCATTAGAACCGAGTCTTCCTGATCGATGCCGGTCAGGTAATAGAAGTTGCGGTTCACTTCGAAGGGGTAATCTTCGTCATAGCTTTTCTTCTTCGCCACGCCGGAGAAAAGCAAAACGAGGGACTCGTCCTCGATTTTCTCGAAGAAGCGGGCCCTTCTTTCCGCGTATTCATTGGACAGGATCATTTCTTACCTCCACCACTTGGATTTGCTTTGATCGAAAGAGGATCTCCCCTTCCTTCAGGAAGAGGTCTTCCTCCCGGAAAGGGATTGTAGCATCGACGGAGAGCTTTGCTTTCACCGAAAGAGAGAATTCCTCTTCCTGAAGCAGGAAGCCTTTCTTCCGGCAAAGCCTTTTGAGCTCCTCGAAGCGGGAATAGCTGAGGCTCAGCTCATAGACGAGGAATTCCTTCTCCTGCCCGAGGCGGCAGTTTTCGTAAGCCTGCTTCCCCGCGGAGAGGAAGCATCTCCGAAGCCTGCCCACGCCGAGCTTCGTGCCCCCGAAGTAGCGGGCAACCAAGATCAGGCAGCGTTGGATGCTTTCTTCCTGCAGCATCGTGAGCAGCGGCTTCCCGGCGCTGCCGGAGGGCTCCCCGTCGTCGCTGCTTTTCTCGCTCTCCCCCACCCGGTAGGCATAGGGGTAATGGTCGGCCTTCGGGTGGCGGGATTTGAACTGGAAGAGCATTTCGGGAAGCAAAGAGGGGTCATCGAAAGGAAGGATCTCCGCCTCGAAGCGCGAGCAGAGCATGCTTTCTTTCCCTTCTCCCATTCCCAAGACGACCCGGCTCATAAAGCCTCCAAGACGGTGGAGAAGGCGGTGAGGAAGGCGAAGGGTGTTTCCGCCCCTTTCAGGATCCCCGCTTGGTAGGGGGAGAAGAAATCAGTCGCCGGGAGCAAGGCGGTTTCCTTATGGAAGTAGCCTTCCATCCCGAGGCTCGAGCTGACGCTGCCCTTGCAAACGAAGAAGTCGTAGAAATCGCTTAAATAGGCGAGTTTGATGAGGGCTTCTTCGGTTCCGGAGAGGGAATCGAAGCCCTCGCCCAAAGCGAGGAGGGATTGCTTTTCCTGCTGGGTGAGCAAGGCCTCGTTGAGGGAAGAGGGCAAGCTCACCGAGCCAGAGGAGAAGATAATGCCTTTGGCAAGGAGGGCCTCCGCTTTGCGGGACGAGACTTCCAGCTCGGCCCTTTCCGCCAAGTTGGGATAGGAATAGGAGGAAGAGGCATATCCATAGGGGTCGAAGGAAGAGAGGGCCTTTTTGGCTTCTTCCGAGAGGAAGGAGGAACGGGGGGACTCGCTTTCGGGTTTGCTCGGCGAGGAGAGGGAAGTCGAGCCCAAAACATGCGAAGAGAGATTCACGTACGACAGCCTTTCCTCGGTGCGGCTCTTCAAAGCTCCGGCGATGAGGGATGGGGCGTAGACGCTGGAGGCGTTTTCTTTCTCGACGGTTTCGACGTTCCCCTCCCCGGAATCGACGCGGAAGGAATAGGAAAGGGTCGAGGAAGAGAGGAAGTCCGCGTAGTAATCCCCATACCCCTTCCCTTCGGAGGAGAAGGAGGACAGAAGGGAACTGAGATAACGGTAAAGCGGGGTCGCTGTTTCGGGGGTCAGGGAAGAGATTCTCTTCGCGGCGGCGCCGATCGCCTGGCTGATGGCGCCTCCGGGCAGGGCTTTCTCCAAGAAGGTGGCCTCGGCGAAGGAATCGACCCCGCTGCCAAGAAGGGATTCGATGGAGGAGAGATGAGCGTGCAAAGGCACGTTCGCCCCGTATTTCTCTTCCAACGCGGGGGCGTCGACCTCATCCAAAAGATGCACGACGACGGGGGTTCCGGCCACGTCGCGGCGGAGACTCAGCATTTTGTAGGCCGTGTAGGAACGGGCGCTGAAGGCCCCGCCTTTATTGACGGGCTGGAAGGAAGAGGAATAGGAAGCGGAGGAATAGAAGGAGGAATCGTAGATCAAGGAGGCGATCCCGTAGAGGGAGACGCCGCTGTTGCGGGCTTCTTCTAGAGACGGCTTATCCGCGAAGGAATAGTAGCTGCCATCCCCTTTTGAAGAATAAAGCGAGCTGAGGAGGAGGCGGATGGCTTTCATGCTGCCTCCCTCAGGGGCGAATTCCTCTTGGGGCAGGAAGTAATTGGCCGTGTCGAAGAGGTAAGTGACCTTCCCGGGGGAAGAGAGCTCGATTTTAAAGGGGCATCCCAAGGAGGAGACGTAGAAGTTCCAGGTCGAGGAGGAGTATTCGCTGCTAACGTAGGAGGATAGGTCGGTTTCGTAGGCCCCGTCCCCATTGAGGTCCCCGAGGATCGAAGCCTTTTCGCTTCCGGAATAGGAAGAGGAGGAGAAGCTCACCGTGTCATAGGGAACGAGCTCTTGCAGGAAAGAGGGGTCGGAGAGGAAGGTGGAGGAAACGCCGAGCTCTTCCAAACGGGCGGAGAAGGAATCCACCCCGAGGCCTTTGCTGTCTTCGTTGCCGGAGACAAGGAAGCGGGAAAGGGTCCGCGGGAGGGCGTCTTCGCAGATTTCGCTCCGGGAAAGCGCGGAAAGGAAGGTGCTGAGCTTATTGGGGTTGAGCTTCTTCATTAAGGACGGGGTGGCGGCGAGTTGGGTGCCGTCTTCGGTGGTGAAGCCCGCCTTTTTGGCCAAACAAAGCAAGCCGGATGTCGCAAGGTCGTCGGTGGTCAAGCAGGAGATTTCCTCCTTCCAGGAAGAGGAGAAGGCCTTGATGCGGTCATGGACTTTGATGCGGCTTGCCAAGGACAGGTCGTTGCCGTATCGGTAAAGCAAGGAGAAATCGCGGTAGGGAGAGAAGGAATTCTCGCTCAAGCCGGACTTGTTGTAGAGTAGGAACATGACCTGCTCGAAGACGGTCAGGTCGCTGGCGGGATCGGCCCCTTCTTCGGCGGAGAGGTAGGAGCCGGTGCTGTAGCCAAGGCCGTAATGGGTGGAAGAGAGGTTGGGCCCGGTTTGGTGGAACAGAAGCGAATCGCTCATCTCAAATAGCAAGGAGCGGATCAAATAGGGATCCATGGAGGCAAGCTCGCTGGTCTCCAGACTCTTTTTGGCCTGATCGAGGGAAGAAAGGAGAAGGGAGAGCAAATCGATTTCCTCATCTCCATACCCCGCGTCGAAATCCGGGGAGGAGCGTTTGGATCCGTTGCTTTGGTAATAATAAGGGTAGTAGACGTTAGCAAGGCTGAGGTCGATTCCCTCGATCGAATAAGAGGATCCTAGGGCCGAGGAAAGGGAATTGACCGCGGAGTCGCGAAGCAGGGCGCAGTGGGAAAGCACCTTCAGCAGCTTCGCGATCGCGTTGCTGGAAAGGGAGGAGAGATCGATGGACCCGCCTCCGACTTCTTGGAGCAATCCCGAATAGGATAGCCCATCCAGGGCCGTGGAAAGGCCTTCTTCCCCTTTGCCGAGGACCTCATAGAAGCGGTTTCCTTCCTGGGTTTGGAGGGAAAGGGGGTAATGAAGGTAGTCCCCCGTTTCCCCTTTGCCGAGGTAATGGGAGACCAGATAGGCGGCTTTTTGCTGCCCCGAGGAAATCCCGAGGGCTTTGTCTTTGGGGGAGGAAGAGGAATATAGGAGTGAGGAGAGGCCCTCATTCCCCAAGACGTCGATCAGGATGGCCTGGGCGCTGGTGAAGCCCTCTTTGCTCCCGCCTTGGGCGGGGGTGGCGTTGAAGATGCCCGAGGCATAGAGAGGAGAAAGGAGGGAGACGGGGCCAAGCTCCTGCAGGGAAGAGAGGGAGGAGAAGTCCAAACTTGTCAAGGACGAGGCTTTGCTCAAGACGGAAGAAAGGCATTCCAGCTCGCTGTCTGGATAAGGAAGGTAGTCGGAACGATCGCTTTTCTGGGTGAAGAAAGGATCGGCCAAGGCGAGGTCGTTCTTCAGCGTGGAAGAGCCGCCCAACGAGGAGATCGCCTTTTCCATCTGGATGGGCAGGCTGCGGTAGAGAAGTTGGCTCGAGTTCATCGTCGAGAAAAGGGTGGAAATCAAGGAAGAGGCCTCTTCCCCGATGAGGGTGAGATCCAAAGAGCCGCCGCGGAGAAGACGGCTATCCTGAACGGCTTCGAAAACGCCGCAAAGAAGGGAGATTTCCCCTTCGATGTCGGTACAGGATGCGACGACCTGCTCGATGGTGAGGGAAGAATGCTCCGGGGCGAAGACGGTCTTCGCGTCGAAGCCATCCCCCGAGCCATAGAGGCCGGATTTGACCAAAACCCCCTCCAAAACGGAGGAGAGGAAGGTTTTATCCTCGCCTTGCTTCGGGGTGGAAAGGAGTTTGGAGGAGCAGACGCCATCCAAAAGGGGCTGCAGCAAATAAGGGACGGAGAGGGTCGATAAATCCAGACGGGAGTCGAGGAAGTTCCCGTTTTCGTCCAAAAGCCCGTAATAGGGGTCGAAGAGGACATCCAAAAGGTCGCAGAAGGACTGGATTTCCTCTTTTCGGGCCTCCTTTTGGGAATAGGCGGGATCGAAGAAGAGGGTGGAATTGGCCAAGGAGAAGTCCGCGACGTCGTTGCTGGGCAAAGAGGAAAGGGACTTTTCTAGGGCGTTGGCAATCATCACCTGCCCCAAGGAAGAGGAGGAAGCAAGGTCCAGCAGGGCCTTCTCCATGATGGGGAGTTTCTCTCGTGAGAAGGAGGAGAAGCCATTGGCTCCTCCAAGAGCCTGCAAGTCGGAGACGATTTTGCCGAAGGTTTCGATTTCCCCATCCGCGCCGGTCCAATCCGCGGGGACGCTCAGGGAAAGGCAGGAATCCACTAACGTCGAGGCGGCCTGCTTTTTCATTTCTAGGGGCGCCGAGGCGGAGACGGTTTTCCCTTGGTCGAGGAAATAAGGCAAAGTGGAGGAATCCGCCATGGAGAGAAGCTTCGAGGAGAAGTATTTGGGGAAGACGTAGGAAGAGTTCCCCGCCTCATCGACTTTGGTGAAGATCTGGCTTTCGGCGAGGGCGGAGAAAAGCCGGGTCAGTGTCGAGGGGGATACGGAGTTGAGGTCGAAGGAGGATAAGTCGATGCCGCGGGAAGCCAAATTGAGGAGCTTCTGGATGATCGCGCCTTCCTTTTCCCAGTCGGCGACGTTGGCAAATCCCATTTCCTCCGAAAGTTTGTCGTTGGGGGTGTCGAGGGAGGAATCGTATCCGAGGATCGGGGCGAAATAATAGTCGAGGGCCTTCCCAGCGATCGGGGAAAGAACTTTGGATTCCCCGATGTCGCGGAAGAGGGCGGTGACGTCGAGGAGAGAAAGGATGCGGACGGCTTCGGATGTGCTGGCATCGGACAAGCTCAGCAAAGAGGAGACGGGGACGGAGCCGACGATGTCGAAGAGCACGTCGACGATCCTTCCGTTTTCCCCGTTGGCGACGATTTGCCCTCCGGAAACCGGGTAGCTGCCGTCATCCAAGCGGTCGTTCTCGAATTTGATTGAATCGAAATCCTCGCCGGAGATCTCAAAGCCCTTCAATCCCGCGTTGGCGAAGAGGGTGTTCAGAAGCGAAACGAGGTTTTGGTTCTTCTTGCCGTCGATCTCGGGGTTGAGGATCTTCGAAGAGGCGAAGGTGTCGAGGATGCGGAGGACGGTTTCCTTTTCTTGGAGGAGAAGCTCGGCGCTGGTCTCCGGGGAAGAGCCGCCCAAGGAAGAGAGGGAAAGCAGGAGGTTCCCGGACGTTCCGACCAAATCCAAAAGCTTGGAAAGCTCATGGCCGAAGTTCTCGCAGTGGAAGTCCAGGGTCTGAATCCCGTATTCCTCCAAATTGCCCGCGAATTGGCTGAGGTAATGCTCGGCGACTTGGGGGAGGGCCTCCGAGAGGAGCAGGGAGGAATCGATCTTTTCCAAGGACGACTGCACCACTTCGACCAAGCTCGGGTCGATTTGGATGAGATTGCCTTTCTCGTCGAAGGAAAGGCCGGTTCCGTTTTCGATGAAGTCGAGGCCTTCCGGGGTTTGGGCGAAGGATGTGGCGACGTCGAGGATGGCGCCGAACTCTTTTTTGAAGTCCTTCGTTGTCTGGATTTTGCCTTTGGACTGGCTGAGGTCGAGCGTAAGGTTCAAGGAATCCCCGGCGATCTTCTCAAAGAGGGGAAGGGTTTTCGGCAAAGCGTTTTGCAGGAAGGTCGAATCCAAGAGGCAGGAAGGGGAATCGGATAAGGGGTTGCCGTTGGCGTCCCGCTTGCCCACGAATAGAGGCGTGAATTTCTCGGCTTTGGCCGCCGCCAGGGCCCCAAGGTGTCGATATTCTTTGACCCATTCCTCCTGGGTCCTCTCCTTCCCGTCCAAAAGGGCGAAGGCCCCATCGACCAATTCGGGGGAGACGTCGCTGATTTGAGTCAGGCAATCGAACAGGAGCAGGAATTCCTTCCCATAGGAAAGGGAAGCGAGGTCGGAATAGGAGATCTCCCCGTCGCTGTTTTTGGGGAGGAAGTCGGAAACGGAGAAGGTATTTTCCGAGGCGGTTTCCTTCTTGGACAGCTCATAGAGCAAGCCGCCCAGCAAGTGGTTGTAAAGAGCGGAATCGTCGATGGAGGAGGCAAGGTCTGCGATGGCTTGCCTCGAATTGGATTCGTGCCCGGAGGGGTCTTTGCCGGTGAGGACGTATTTCAGCTGTGTCAAATCGAATTTGGGGGTGGACGAAGTTTCATCGACGACGCAGTCGATGATCCCGGAATCGAGGATATGCTGGTAAACCATGCTGAGGTGTTTGATTTCCTCGGTCCAATTCACCGAATCCGAGGAAAGGTATTGGCAGGTTTCCTCACCTAAGGTCTCCTTGACCGCGGAGAAGTTGGTCGCCACCGCCACCGCAAAGGGAAGGGCGGATTGGAAGAGGTCGCTCTCGGAAAGAGAGTTGATGAGCCCAGGGATGCTGGTGGAGGAAAGAAGCAAGTACCAGCGGATGCCTTCGCTGGAGAAAGCAGAAAGCAACCCGGAGTTGACGATGCCGCTCGAGAGGGAAGCGAGGGAAGAGATTTCCGAATAGATGTCCGTTTTGAGGTCGCCGATGTTGGATTGGGTCAAAAAGGACAGGATTTCCTGATCAAAAGTCGTGCTCCCGTCCATGGAGTTCCAGCTGAAGAAAGTCTTGGCGAAGGCGCTTTCCCGATACACGCCGAGCATCTCGGTCATCATCGAGACCGTTTCGTTTTCCTTTTCTTTGCCCTCATCAACGTTGAAGTTGCTGTTCAAAGCGTTGACGATGCCCGTCCAAGGCGAAAGCAGCATTCCCAAGCAGGCGGCCGCGATCAGGGTTTCTTCCAAAGCGGAGACGATGCGGACCTTTTTGATTTTCCTCTTGTACTTGGGGATGATGCGCTTGAAGGCGATGTGCCAAAGCAGCATCACCAGCAACGCCCCAAGGGTGGAAATGATCAATCCCCAAACGAAAATGAGGAGCAATTTGATGAGGGAGGTCGCCAAAACGGAAGCGTAAGCAAGCAGCCCCGAGGAGCTGCCCTTGGCCCCCATCGCATCCGCGACTTGCAAGATGACCTCCTCAATCGTCCCCTGGACGGTGGTCCAAGGGGCGGAGATGGCGTGGTCGACCCCATCGAAATTGAAATTGAATTGGATGGCCGGCAAATTGAAGCGCGACATATCGATTCCGCCGACGAAGGCAGCGTTGGGCGTCAAGGTGGCCAGAATGACGGCGATCATCAAAGAGAAGGCAATCAAACGGTAGGTTCCATACTTCCAGCCCCGGAAGATGCCGCGGATGAAGGCAATGACCAAAATGGCGCAGATGAGGATGAGCAAAACCCTCAGCCCCGTATCCAAGTAATAGACGCTCCAATTGAATTGGGCATCGTCAAGAATCGATATGCAATTATTCATGGTCTCATTATCGGGCTAAACGCGCCCACGCACAAGCGCGCGTAGACGCTCTATCACTAGATTTAAATCGCCGCCGTGTTAGAATGCGCGACATCTATGAAGGCATTTTATTTTAGGCGCAACCACTGCTCATCCTGCGGGCACACCTATGATCCGACGCGGACGAAATGTCCCTATTGCGGGCAAGAAAACCCCGACAAGGAAGCGCGGAGGTTCGAGAACTTCCTCCCGGTTCCCGCCTGGAAGGAAGCCGTTTTCTTCGGCGTGGGCTACTTTGGGCTTCAGCTCACGGTTCTTTTGGTGGAATTGATTTGCATTGCCGTAGTCGGCGTGGAAAACAGTTCTGCCTTTTTGAATTCGGGGAAGGGGATTTTTGTGATTTACGCCGTCGCTTACCCCGTTGTTTTCGCTTTGCTAGGCTTCTTCCTTTGGGACGATTGGAGGTGGATTGGGAAATCCTTCTCGTCATGGAAGCCCTATGTGGCAGGCCTCGTCGGCTTCGCGGCCATGATGGGCGCGAATGTCGTCTATAACTTGATAATTCAAGGGATTTTCTCCGCGGCGGGCGTCCCGCTTCCGGGGACAAATGGCAACCAAACCAACGTTGTCAGCATGGTGCTTCAGAACCCCCTCGTCTGCGTCTTTGTCATCGGGCTTATCGGGCCCTGCATGGAGGAGCTTTGCTACCGCGTCGGCCTCTTTGGATTCATGAACCGCTTCGACAAATGGGTGGGGTACTTGGTCGGCATCCTTTTCTTCGGCTTCATCCATTTCGACTTCACCGCTTTCGGCGACGGGGAAAGGCTGCTCGGCGAAATCATCGCCCTGCCCAACTATTTGGGGTCGGCGGCAGCGTTGTGCTTCCTATATGACAAGTTTGGCTTCGGGGCATCGTTCACGGCCCATTCCTTAAACAATCTCCTTTCCATCGCCGAAATCCTTGTAACTCAGGGGATTGCGAAATGAATTTCCGGGAAAAGGCGCAAATCCTCAATGAATTCGCCCTGAAGCTCTTCGCTTTCGCTTTCATGGCGCTTGACCATATTGGCCTATTTTTGCTGAGTTATCGGGGAAGCGGCGACGTGGCGGGCTTGGTTTTGCGGGCGATTGGCCGCTTGGCGTTCCCCTTATTCGCCTTCATGCTGGCCGAAGGCATGAGGAAGTCCCACCACCCCGGGAAATACCTCCTTCGCCTGACTTTGATGTGGGCTTTGGTGACCGTGGCGCAGCTTGTCATGTTTTACGGCTTCTCCAGCTCGGAGATCGGCGCTTCGACCAACGCATTCACCGATTTGATTTTGGGCGGGCTGTTCCTTTATTGCCTCTCCCTCCCGGGATGGAAGAAAAGCCTTTCCGGGCTCCCCTTATTGGCAATCCTCGCCACTTACGTCCTTCAGGTTCTGCGAATCAATTCCGTCGTCGTTTTCCCAAAAGCGTTTCCCCTATTCTTGTTCCCTGGGTATTCCCTCTTCGGGTTTGCTTTGATTTTGGGTTTCTACTATTCCAAGCCCCTCGTTGATCGGATTTCTTCCAAATACCTCTCCGGGAGCGGGCAGTCCTTGGAATCGTTCCAAGAAACGAGAGCCTATCAAGGCTTGCTGAATTCCGTCTCCGCGGCCATCTTGTTCTTGGTGACCCTCCTCGGCTGGGCGATTTCCTATATCCCCTCCTTTCAATTCGACGTGGTGACCATGCAGGGAATCGCCCCGGGGACAGTCGGGCAAACCTGGTGCTTGCTCTCCGCCCTGCTGCTTTTCCTCTACAACGGGAAAAGGGGGCCGGATGGGAAAGCCATCCGCATTTGCACCTACGCGTTTTATCCGGTGCATCTTGCTGTCATTTTCTTAACGTTCTTACTAATATTTGGTTATTGAAAGGAGATTGCTATGCTGATTGAAATCCATTCCAAAGAGCAGTTCGACAAGGAAATCGCCTCGGGCAAAGCCGTCGTCGACTTCAACGCGACTTGGTGCGGGCCCTGCCAAATGCTCAAGCCGATCCTTGAGAAAGTCGCCCAGGAGAACCCCGATTTGAAATTCCTCTCGGTCGACACCGACGAAGTCCCTTCCGCCGCCGAGCAATTCGGCGTCTATTCCATCCCGAACGTGGTCGTGCTCCAAGACGGGAAAGAAGTGAACCGCAACGTCGGATACATCCCCGAACCGGCCTTCAAGAAATTCCTCGGTCTGTGAGAAAGGGCCTGTCCACAAAAGGTTGGACAGGCTTTCTTTTTGTGGTATATTACAGGTCGCTACGGACCATTGGTGTAGCGGCCTAACATGTCTCCCTGTCACGGAGAAGATCACGAGTTCGAATCTCGTATGGTCCGCCAGCAATTTGCAGGTGTAGTTCAGTGGTAGAACACCAGCCTTCCAAGCTGGTTATGCGGGTCCGATTCCCGTCACCTGCTCCAATTTGCATTTCACCCGTGGGATTCCCGCGGGTTTTGTTTGTTAAAGGGAGGATGAATCCATGGACAAGCGAATCGTTCTAGCGAGTAACAACAAAAACAAAAAAAGGGAATACCAGGAAATCCTTGGCCCCTTAGGCTATGAAGTCCTCACCCCCAAAGATTTGGGCGTGAAAAGCGACCCCGAGGAAAACGGGCTCACTTACCGGGAGAACAGCTACATCAAAGCCAAGGCTCTCGCCGAGAAAGTATCCGGGCCGGTGCTCGCGGACGATTCCGGGCTAGAAATCAACGCTTTGGAACGCTTCCCCGGGATCCACTCCTCCCGCTTTGCCTCCTCCTACCCCAGCTATCCCGATGCGTGGAAAGTCCTTTTCGATCGTTTGGAAGGAGCGACGGACCGTTCGGCCCAATTCGTTTGCTGCATTTGCTATTTGGCTTCTTCTCGCAGCGAGCCGATTTACTTCGAAGGGATTTGCCCGGGCCAGATTCTGTCCGAGCCGAAAGGGAACAATGGCTTCGGGTATGATCCGATTTTCCATTGCGATGAGGCGAATTTGAATTTTGGGGAAGCTAGCGAAGAAGAAAAGAACCGCTACTCCCATCGCGGAAAAGCCACGGCTAAACTCGTTAAATTCCTGTCGCAACAGTGAAGCAAGCCCCGAGAATGATGAGGGCTTGGGCCAGCACGTAGGTGGCCATGATGTAGAAATCGCGCCGCTTGATGTCTTTGACGTAGGATGTGTAGACCAAGAAGCAGTCCGAAACGATGAAGCACACCCCTCCTAGCGCAGCCAGGAAAAGGTAATTGAAGACGCCGAAGAAGCAAGCGGCCGCGGCGAAAAGGAAGTCCAAAACCAAGATTCCGAAATAGATCGTCCCGCCAAACGCCATTTGGGGTTGTTTGATGATTTTGTGCATCGGCCCGTAAGCAATCAGGCAGAACAAAACGTAGAACACGGCGAAGGCGACGTAGATCCACCATGGGAAATGGGCCCTCATCGCGTAGAAGGCGATGTAGAAAATATGGCCTGCGAAGAAGGAGAAAGTTCCAAGGACCATCGGCCACACTTTGTGTTTCTTCAGAAGGAAAGCGTCCCCCAAGGTTCCCAAAAACGCGCCGACGTAAATCGGCCAAGCCTGGGGCAGCCAAGCGACGGCCATTAAGCCAAGACAGCCCACGCAGAAGCACTTCGCCGTTTTCCTTCCCAACTCATTTTCCAGGAAGGCGAAGACTAGTTCGCAAACCGTCGCGACGACGGAAAGGAAGAAAAAAACGTAGGCAGCGACCGGGATTTGGCCGAAATCAATGGAATTCATACGTCCTTAGGATAGCAAAAAGATTTCCATAAATCCACGCGCCTTCTTATAATC
>JBNMGG010000021.1:0-24190 GCA_050872145.1 Candidatus Alloenteromonas sp.
GAGCAAGGATCCCTCCATGGGGCGCCTTTTTGGTTGAGGACGTCTTTGGCGGCGGATTTTTTTGCGCTTGAAGGATAGGTGAAGCCGACCATCGCGCTTTCTTTGCCGAAGATCTTCCAAAGGGGCCTCTTCCAGCCAGAGGCGCTTTGCAGGAAGGATTGGATGCCGAGGTAGTCTTTATAGGCGAGGTAGAAGGTGTCTTCCTTTAGCTCGGGGTAACCGGATTGCGCCCAAAGAAGGGAGATTTTCTTAGCCGCGGGCTTGCTGATTTTCATGGCCTTGACCGGGCTCCTCGAGAAATGGAGCTTCTCGGAAAGGGTGATGTCGAGGAGGGCTTCGAAGACTTTGTGGGCGAAGGAAAAATGGCCGGTGAGCTCGCCGTTAGGGTCGAAGCCGGAGCGGTAGAAAATGTAGGGATGGCAGGTGCGGTCGAGGGAATAATGGGCTAAAAGGCCGAGGAGGTATTCGCGGTAGAGGGCTTGGGTTTGCGGGTCTTTTTCCTTTTCCATCGCCTCGATCATCGCCGCGTATTCCTCCGCGAAGTCGGTGTGATGGATCCTTTCGGCGAGGGCTTGGATGGCTTTGGCGTCTTTTTTCTTCTTCCACGGGATCATGCCGTAAAAGAAGAAGGGGTCGGGCCCTTGGGTGCCGAGGCGGAAGGCTTCGCTTAAGGGGGATTCAAGGGTTTGGGCGAAGCAAAGATGGGCTAAGCAGGCGGGCATGTCAGTCCTCGCTTTCCCCGATGCCCTCCAAGCCGACTTTGAATTCGGTCTTCTTCGTTTTCACGTTCTTGACGAAGAGGAAGATGATGAGGCTGATGGCAAGGCAAGAGACGGCGTAGACGGGGAGGAATTTCCAGGAATCCTGCTCGCCCAGGACGAAGAGCAAGGAGCCGAGGGCGATCGGGGTGATGGTCTGGGCGGCCATGGAGGAGGCGTAGTAATAGCCGGTGTAGGCCCCGATTTTCTTGCCGGTGCAGAGCTCGACGACCATCGGGTAGGAGTTAACGTGGACCAGCGACATCCCGAAGCCTTTCAGTCCCCAGATGACGAAGAGGTACCAGGGGAAGGCGTTGTAGGTCCCCGGGGCGGGGGTGGCGACGGGGATGGCGAAGGTCAATACCGCCCAAACGGCGAGGCAGGTGCCGGTCAAGGCAAGGCCGGAGAAGGCGGTCCATTTGCGCCCGATTTTCGAAGCAATGAGGCCGCCGACGGCGAAGCCGACGACCGATCCGAGGCCGCCGACGATGGTGTTGATGAGGTTGGAGCTGGTTTTGCAGTGGAGGTAATAGAGGGAATAGTTGCCCATGAAGGTGCCGATGCCGTTATCGGCCATGAACCAGAAGAACTCGGCGCCCAAGATGAGGAAGAGCATGGTGCGGTTGGCTTTGGTGAGGGGGGCTTCGTCGCTGACTTTGTCCGCAGTGGCGGCTTCCTCCTCCCCGCGCTTCATCTCGGGCTCCATCTCCTTCTCGATTTTGTTTTCCTTGATGGTGAAGAAGAGAACGAGGGCGCTAATGAGCATCAAAACGGAGGCAAGCAGGAAGGGGATTTCGATGATCCAGATGTTGCTGTGGGACGGGCCAAGCGACCAATGGGGGTCGTCTTTGGTGCCGAGGTAGTCGGAAAGGACGAAGAAGACGCCGACCAGGGTTCCGCAGGCGCCGCCGACGTAGCCCATGATGTTGATGAGGCCGTTGGCTTTGGAGCGGAGCGGCTTGGGGGTCATGTCGGGCATCAGGGAGACCGCGGGGTTGCGGTACATCATGGAGAACACCACCACTATCGCCATCAAAGCGATGACGCCGGCGAGGTTGTGGTAATGGAACAGGACGGGGATGAAGGGGAAGGCGACGGCGCAGACGAAGGTGCCCACTAAGATATAGGGCATGCGTTTGCCGATGCGGGTGTGGGTTTTGTCGGAGAGGTGGCCGAAGACGGGCAATAGGATGAGGGCCGCGAGGTTATCCAAGGCCATCATGATGCCGACGAGGTACTGGACCTCGGTTTGGCTTTCCGCCTGCAGGGCTTCTTGGAACAGCTCGGTGAGGAAAGTCGGGCACCAAGAGTCATAGACCTGCCACAAAAGCAGGATGCCGAAGAAGGCGAATCCGATCAGGAGCGTCCTTTTGTAATTCAATTTAAAAGGCGCTTGGCTCGGTTTCGAAACGTTTGCGTTTTTCATGGTTTTCTCCCAAAAGTGAATTCATTAAAACACCGGAATGCCGAAAAGGAAACGTTTCTTTGCGGATTTTTCGTTTGCGAGATTTGTTAACAATTATTAAAATTAAGGTGAATCGAGGTTTGGTTATGTACGTGATTCGCTTAGGGATCGACGGGATGATGTGCGGGCAATGCGAGGCCCATGTCAAAGAGAAGCTTATGACGGTCAAGGATGCTTTGATCATCAAGCCGTCCCATTACAAAAAATGCGCGGAAATCCTCTCCCCGCGCTCCATTCCCGAAGAGGAATTCCTGACCGCTTTGGACGGTTCGGGGTACCGGGTGATGTCCTACGCGGTGGAAGAGAAGGAAAAAGAGCCGCTCCTCTACCGTTTGAAGCACCGGAAGTAGTTCGGAAAAGCGCACGATTCATCGGTGTTTTACCGCTTTCCGAACTATTTTTAGAACTTTTTATTTTCTTTATGAACAAAGGGGTTGAAATGCCTCTTTTTTCCTATAGTATATAGCGCGTTTTCGGAGGGATAAGCATGCTGAAGATATTGAAGAATTTGCGCGCATGGGATTGGGTTCTCTTGGTCTTGATCTTGGGGATCACGATCCTGCAGGTTTTTTGCACGATGACCTTGACCGACGCGATCCGCGATTTGACCGGGACGATTATGAAAGCCCAGTTGGGGTACGCGACTTCAAAAGACATCTGGGTCGGGGCCGGGGTGATGGTTGGCTATGCGACCGGGACGATGGTTTGCCAAGCCTCCACCGCTTTCTGCGCCGCCATCATCTCCGCTTCTTTGGTAACCAAATTGAGGACGATGCTCAACGACAAGGTGTCCACGATGTCGATGGCCCAAATCGAGAAGTTCTCCACCGCTTCTTTGATCACCCGCGCGACCAACGACATCCAAACCGTTGGATTCACCCTCGTTTTGGCTTTCCGCATGTTCTTCTCCGCGCCGGTCACGGCGATTTGGGCGATTTGCAAAATCCAGGCCGTCTCCGGCGAATTGACCTTAGTCACCGCCGTGGGGATTTCCCTTTTGATCATCTTCCTTATTTTGATGTGCGTGTTCCTGCTCCCCCGCTTCAAGAAGGTCCAGAAGTTGGTCGATAAGGTCAACTTGATTGCTCAGGAGAACCTTTCCGGCATCCGCGTCATCCGCGCGTTCAACGCGGAGGGGTATCAGGAGCAAAAATTCGATTCGGCCAACAAATCATTGACTAAAATCCAGGTTTTCACCAGCCGTTTGACCGCGTTGATGAATCCGTTCTTGACCATCATCATGAACGGGATTTCCCTGGGGATTTATTGGCTAGGGGCTTCTTTAATCAACCAGCAAATTACCGATTACCAGACATTGGTCTCCTTCTCCACGCTTTCTTCGATGATCGTCATGTCCTTCATGATGCTGATGTTCATGTTCATCATGGTTCCGCGGGCCCAAATCTGCGCCAACCGCGTCAATGAGGTCTTAGCCTGCGAACCGGAGATCAAAGATCCCGAAACGGAAGAAGCCCCGTGCGAAGTCGGGACGATCGAATTCGACCATGTCAGTTTCCGCTACGGGGATGGGAGCGAAGACGTCGTCTCCGACATTAGCTTCCGCGTGGAAAAAGGGCAGACGCTTGCCATCATCGGCGCCACTGGCAGCGGAAAGTCGACCATTATCCGCCTTTTGGCCCGCTTCTACGACCCCACTTCCGGGGTGGTCAAAATCGACGGGGTGGACGTGAGGAACCTCAAAAACGCCACCCTCCGCAAAAAGCTTTCGCTGGTCCCGCAGAAGGGAATCCTCTTTTCCGGAAGTGTGGAGAGCAACATCAAATTCGCCGATGAGGCCCTCACCCACGAAGGCGTCGTCGCGGCCGCCAAAACGGCGATGGCCGACGAATTCATTGAAAAGATGGAAGGCGGGTATTCCGCCCACATCGCCCGCGGGGGCAGCAACGTCTCCGGCGGACAGAGGCAGAGGCTCTGTATCGCCCGGGCCATCGCCCCGCGCCCGGAAATTTGCACATTCGACGATTCTTTCTCGGCTTTGGATTTCAAAACGGACCTTCAAGTCCGCAAAAACTTAAAAGAGAGCCTATCGGACACGACGAAGATCATCGTCGCCCAACGCATCGGGACGATCATGGACGCCGACCAGATTTTGGTTTTGAGCGAAGGCAAAATCGTCGGAAGGGGGAAGCACGAGGATTTGCTCCGGAACTGCCCGGAGTACCTTGAGATTGCCCTTTCTCAGCTCAGCAAGGAGGAACTTGGTTTATGAGACCCGGAAAAAACATGGAAACGCGGAAATTCTCCGCCAAGGCGGCCAAATCCGCTTTCGGGGGCTTGTTCCGCTCGAGGACTTCTTATTTGGTTGGTTTCATTGCGTCTTTGATCTTCGTTTTGGGCGGGGTGGTCCTGGCGATTTTCGCACCGACCGAACTCAGCAATTTGGTCAACGTCATCACCGCCGCGGTCCAGAAGGGCATCAAAATCCCGATGGACGAGGTCGCTCATTACGCGGTCGTTTTGATTTGCTTCTACACCGCTTCTTTCTGCTGCACCTTCGCCTCGGGCTTCATCATGAATACGATTTCCAATCTCTACGCCCGCGACTTAAGGACTTCGATCGAAGACAAAATCAATTCGCTGCCTCTAGCCTATTTCGACTCGCACCAATTCGGGGACATCCTCTCCCGCATCACCAACGATGTCGACAACATCGCCCAAAACCTGGCGACTTCGATTTCCACGATCCTGCAGTCGGTCGCGATGCTGCTTGGCGTTTTGGTAATGATGTTCGTCAAGAGCTGGCAATTGGCTTTGACTTGCATCGCTTCCTTGCCGATTCTCCTGCTTCTCATCCTTTTGATGGGCAAGCTCGCTTTCCCGCAGTTCCGCGCCCGCCAGAAGGTTTTGGGCGAGCTCAACGGGGTCATTGAAGAAAATTACTCCGGCCAAATGGTCATCAAGGCTTTTGGAAACGAGCATTTGGAGCGGGCGCAATTCGACGATCCGAATAAGCGCTTGGCCAAGTCGATGTTCCTGGGCGAGGTCTATATGGGCATGCTCCAGCCGGCGATGAACTTCGTCTCCTATTTGGCTTACGCGGGGGTCTTGCTGGTCGGCGGCTTGCTTCTTATTCAGGGGAATTCCGGGGTCGATTATGGCCGCTTGGCGGAGTTCTTGGTCTACGTCAACCTCTTCCAGAGCCCGCTTTCCTCTTTGTCCCAGTCGATGAACTCCCTCTCTAGTGCCTCCGCCGCTTCCACGCGCGTCTACGAATTCCTCTCCGAGCAATCCTTGCCTCCCGAAGAAGGGAAGACGCTTAAGCTCCTCCAAAACGGGAAGGATTCCATCCGGGGCGAGGTCGAGTTCTCCCACGTCTGCTTCTCTTACGATCCTAGCCGCGAGATCATCCACGACTTCTCCGCGAAGGTGAAGCCGGGGAGCAAGGTGGCGATTGTCGGGCCTACAGGCGCCGGGAAAACGACCATCGTCAACCTTTTGATGCGCTTCTACGAGACTTCCTCGGGCTCGATTTCCATCGATGGGGTCGACACGAAGGACATCTCCCGTCAGGAGCTCCACGAGATCTTCGGGATGGTGCTTCAGGATACTTGGGTGTTCCAGGGGACCCTGAGGGAGAACCTCGTCTTCAACACCAAAGGAATCACCGAAGAGCAGATTCAAGCCGCTTTGAAAGCCACTCACCTGCTCCACTACGTCAAAACCCTCCCCGGCGGGCTCGATTACGAAATCAAAGACGGGGCGTCCCTTTCTTCGGGTGAAAAGCAGCTGCTCACCATCACCCGGGCCATGCTCCGCGGCTGCCCGCTTCTGATCCTCGATGAGGCCACCTCCAACGTCGATACCCGCACCGAGGAGAGGATTCAGAAGGCCATGGATGCTTTGACTAAGGGCAGAACCAGCTTTGTCATCGCTCACCGCCTCTCCACCATCAAGAACGCGGATTTGATTTTGGTGATGAAGGATGGCAACATCATCGAGCAAGGCAACCACGAGGAGCTGATGAAGCAAAACGGCTTCTACGCCTCTTTGTACAACTCCCAGTTCGCCTTCGAATGAGGTCATTATGAAAATCGTCTCTTGGAACGTGAACGGCATCCGCGCCTGTTTGGGGCACGGCCTGAAGGAAAGCATCTTGAGCCTTAACCCGGATGTGGTCTTCCTGCAGGAAACCAAGCTGAGCGACTCTTCTTCCTTCCCTTTGTCTTTGGATGGGATGGAATGCTACTTCACCATCTCCAAAGTCAAAAAAGGCTATTCCGGCGTCGCTTTCTTTTGCAAACAGAAGCCCCTTTCGGTCCATTATGGGCTCGAAGACGGGGCCTATGACGAAGAGGGAAGGGTCATCACCTTGGAATATCCTCCCTTCTACTTGGTCGGGGCCTACGTGCCGAATTCAGGCGAAGACCTGAAGCGTTTGCCCTTCCGTCTCGAATATGAAAGAAGGATCCACGCCTATCTCTGTTCTTTGAAGGAAAAGAAGGCCGTGATCTACACGGGGGACATGAACGTCGCCCATGAGGAAATCGACCTTAAAAATCCTTCCAGCAACCACCATAACGCGGGCTTCACCGACGAGGAGAGGAACGCGATGACTTCCCTGCTTTTCTCCGGATTCGTCGACACTTTCCGCGCGCTTCACCCCCAAGATGCGACCTATTCCTGGTGGAGCTACCGCTTCCGTTCCCGGGAAAGGAACGCGGGCTGGCGGATCGACTATTTCTTAGTGAGCGAAAACTTCCTGAGCCACGTCAAGGAAAGCAAGATCCACACCGAGATCATGGGCTCGGACCACTGCCCCATCGAACTCGCAATCGACGATTAAGACAAAAACGAGCTCTTGCGGGCTCGTTTTCTTTTGGGTTTTGTATTGCTAGGCTTTTTAATTATTTCCCGGTAGCGATTTTACGAAAGGCTTCCTGGGCCCGTTGCACGAAGAGGCGAATTTTCTCCGGGTCTTTCCCGTGCAATCCCTTTTCGTCTTTGAACGAGGTTTTGGTGAAGCTATCGACCCCATAGGGACGGACTTCTTCGATCGCTTTCGCCACGTTGTCGGGGCCAAGCCCTCCGGCGAGGATGACTTTGAGATTCGGGAAGGAATCGACGATTCTCTTGTCCATGGACCAATCATGGGGCACCCCGGCGACCCCGATGGAGGTCAATCCCGGGAGGATGGAGTCGAGGATGAGATAATCGCAGAAAGAAGCGAAATGGGCGGCTTTCTCCATGTAATCAGGGCTCGGGAGGCCAATCGCCTGCATGAGTTCGATATGGGGGTCGATT
This sequence comes from Candidatus Alloenteromonas sp., assembly GCA_050872145.1. Taxonomy (GTDB): domain Bacteria; phylum Bacillota_I; class Bacilli_A; order RFN20; family CAG-826; genus Alloenteromonas. The sequence continues at coordinate 7,486 of JBNMGG010000021.1, forward strand.
TCCTTGAGGTGCTTTTTGAGTTCCGGGGTGGCTTCGTAATAGTTTCCGCAGATGTGGACGATGTCGGGGCGGAGGAGTTTGACTTCCTTGAGGACTTCCTCTTCGCCTTCTGAGACGACGATGAGGACCTTTTTGGCTTTGTTCCCAATGAAAGAGAAGATTTCTTGGATGCCCTTTTCGTCCACTTCCCGGGGGCAGTGGTAGCCGTTTTGCAGGGCGACGCCGATATGCTCGGCTCCGGCGTCGAGGCAGTATTGGGCCTCTTGGACGTCGTGGATGGAATAAATTTGGGTGATCATGCCTTTATTTTATCCTTTCCTGGCCTAAACTAAAGCCGAGGTGAACATCATGAAAGAATACAAAAGCAAAAATCTCTTCTATCCGGAGCCCGTTTTGATTTTGGGCAGTTTCGACAAGGAGGGGAAACCCGACGCGATGAACGCGGCTTGGGGCGGCAGGTACGACACCAACGAGGTCTTCGTCTGCCTGGCCAGCCACGCGAGCACGGACAATATTTTGGCGAAGGGGCAATTCACCATTGCCTTCGCGGATGCTGCTCACGTCGCCGCAGCCGATTACGTGGGGCTTGTTTCCTTGCGCGATGAGCCCGAGAAGATGAAGAAAAGCGGCCTTCGGATCGAAAAAGCTCCCGATGTGGACGCGCCTTTGTTCCCCGAATTCCCCATTACCATCGAATGCGAGGTGGAACGCTTCGAGGGGAACGCCGAAGAAGGCGGGATTTTGGTCGGAAGGATTTTGAAGGCTTTGGTCCGCGAGGACGTCTTGGACGAAAAGGGGCATATCGACATGGCGAAAGCCCATTTGATTTGCCTCGACGAGAGTAACCACGCTTATCGCGAAATCGGGGATAAAGTGGCCGATGCTTTTAAGGTCGGTCTATCCCTCAAGTAAGGGTCTTATCTTTTGATGGGATTTCGCCCTGATCGGGCGTAGAATGGCCCCGTTGGACTGATTTAAATGGAAATTTTCTACCAGTTTTTGGAAGGCCTCAATTACGTCGCAATCATCTTGGCTTCCTTGGGGCTTCTCCCCCAATTGCTTTTTGTTGTTTTCGGCGGGATGAAGCCTAGGTTTTTCGCCCCGGCGAAGAAGAAGAGGAAAATCGCGGTGATCATCCCCGCCCACAACGAGGGGGACGTCATCGCCGGAACCGTCCGGAACCTGCTCCAGAATCAGGATTACCCGAAGGATTGTTTCGATGTCTTCGTTTGCGCGGATAATTGCACCGACGATACGTTTGAGCAGGCGCAGAAGGCCGGGGCATACGTGATTTCCCGTTTCACCGACGACCCTAAGAAAAAGATGGCCTCCTACCCCACCAAGCTTTTGATGGACACGGTTTTGAAGGAACATCCCGGGGAATACGATTTGTTCGTCCGCTTCGACGCGGACAATCGGCCTGATCCGCTTTATTTGAGCAAGATGAACGATGCGGCCGAGGAGGGGGTGGAAGTGGCGCGCGGATATGAAGCGGCGATCAACCCCAAGCAAAACCGTTGGGCCCAGGTTTCCTCCTCCTATTACATCCGCGATTCCCGCTTGGCCTGCAATTTCCGCGAAAGGGTCGGGGGCAGCTCGATGCTGACCGGGGCCGGGCTTATGGTCTCCGCCGCTTTGATTGAGAGGATCGGAGGATGGGACGCAATGGGCGGAAGCGAAGACGCGGAGTTCACCGTGAACCGCCTTTTGGACGGGACCAAGGTCCATTATGTGGCTGAGGCCGTCGTTTATGAGGATCAGCCTTCCACTTGGAAGGACAATTACCGTCGCATCACCCGCATGGGGCATTCCCTCCACGCTTTGTTTTGGAAAAAGGGCTGGAAGCTGCTTTGGCACGGCTTAACCCACTTCTCTTTGTCGGATTTGGACATGTTCTATCAGCTGTTCTTCATCCCCATCGGGGTGATCGCCTGCCTTTGGTTCCCCCTCTACTACATTTTCTACTGCGTGCTCCATTTGGTGAACGCTTTCTCCTACCCCGTTTTGCAGGGGATCCACGATTTGGAGGGGACTTTGTTCACACCCGAGGCTTCTAAAGAGGCTCTTTTCTCCTCTTTGTTCCCGATGATTGGCTACGTTTTGGGGTCGATGTACGCGATTTATTCCTTCCAGTCCTACCTTTCCATACGTCTATCGAGGAAAGCGCTCAAGGAAAAGAACGAGAGGGGCTGGGCCGCGGGGATTTTCCTCTCCGCGCCTTACATGATTTTGTATGACGTGGCGATTACCATCGGCGTATTGACTAGGCCCGGCTGGAAGGAAATCTCCCGCAACGTGGTTTCGAGCTCGGAAGAGAAAGATGAACAAGAATCCTGAGGAGAAGGATTTCCTCTCCACCTCCCCTTTCACAGGTTTGTCCTCTGAAGAGGCGGAAATCCGGAGGCAGGATGGCTTCGCCAATGTCTCCAAAAAGAAAGCCGGACGAAGCGTCGGGGGGATCGTTAAGGACAATGTCTGCGACTTTTTCACCCTGGTCCTGTTTTTGATCGCGATTCTTTTCTTCGTTTATTCCCAAGTTTTGAATAACATGGGCTACCCGGAGGAGGCGGAGCGGTATTTCGGGCTTTCCAAATATGGGTATTTGCTGCCTTTGATTTTGAATATCATCATCGGAAGCGCGACGGAGATCCGCTCGCAGAAGGTTTTGGACAAGATGAAGCTCGTCAACGCTTCGCGCATCAACGCGCTGCGGGACGGGAATAAGGTTCGTTTGCGCTCGGAGGAGCTCGTTTTGGGGGATGTCGTCTTCTTCTCCGCGGGCGAGCAGGTTTTGGCCGATGGGGTTCTATTAGAAGGCGATGTCGAAGTCGATGAGTCCTTGCTTTCGGGGGAATCGGCCCCGGTGAGGAAAAATGAGCGGGGGGCGAAGCTTTTCTCGGGCTCCATCGTCTCCTCGGGGTCCTGTAAGGCGATTCTGACCGCGGTCGGGGACAATACTTACGCGAATTCCCTTTCCCAAAAGGTGAAGCAAATCCAGGGGCAGAAGTCCGAATTGATGCGGAATATCTACGGCCTCCTCAATATCCTTTCCTTCGTTTTGGTCGGCGTTGTCGCAGTGGTCCTCATCACTCTTTCAATCAAGATTTCCGTCCATGGGGGGAAATCCATTTTCCCTGATGGCGTGACGTCCCTTTCCGACCCCTTGGCTTGGGCGCAGATCATCTCCACCGCTTCCGCTTTCGCGATTGGGGTGATTCCCACGGGCTTGGTTTTGGTCACGTCGATGACCTTAGCGGTTTCGATTGTCGAGCTTGCGAAGAAAAAGACGTTGATCCAAGAGCTTTTCTCTTTGGAGAACTTGGCTCGGGTGGACGTGATTTGCTTGGATAAGACCGGGACATTGACGGATGGGACGATGCTGCTTTCGGGAACCTATTATTGTGGGGTGAAAGAGGACGCGGACGCCTATTTGGGGGCGATATTGGCCAATGCAAAGACTTTGAATGCGACCACCCAAGCGTTGAAGGACGCTTTCCCGCCCGTTCCAATGAGCGTGCAGGAGGAGATCCCTTTCTCCAGCGCGAGGAAATACTCGGGAATCGTCTTAAAGTCCGGCAAGGAGATTCTTTTGGGCGCACCCGAATATCTTCTCAAAGCCTTCCCAGATTTGCTCCGCAAGGCCGAGGAAAAGGAAAAAGAGGGATATCGGGCTTTGGCGCTTTGCTACGATGGGACGCCCCAAGCCCTTTATTTCTTAGAAGACCGGATCCGCCCTTCGGCGAAGCAGACGATTTCCTACTTCTACCAGAACGGGGTCGACGTGCGCATCATCTCCGGGGATTCCCCTTTGACGGTTTCCAAAATCGCCTCCCTCTGCGGGGTTCAGAACGCGGACAAAGCGATCAGTTTGGAAGGCAAATCCATTGAGGAAACCAAAGCTTTGGCCAAGGAATACGTGGTATTCGCCCGCGTCTCCCCTGAGCAGAAGGAGGCTTTGGTCGCCTCACTTCAGGAACAAGGCCATAAGGTGGCGATGACCGGAGACGGGGTGAACGATATTTTGGCGTTGCGGAAAGCCAATTCCTCCATCACTTTCGCCCGGGCCACCGATGCGGCGAAGGCCTGCAGCAACGTCGTTCTCATGGACAACGACTTTTCCCATCTTGTGGACGTCGTTTTGCAAGGCCGGAAGGTGGTCAATAACATTCAGCGTTCTTCCATCCTTTTCCTCTCCAAGACCGTCTTTATCGTTTTACTGAGCCTTTTCTCGATTCCCTTCAAGACGGGGCAGATGCTGTTCACGATCGAAAACCTTTATTTGTTCGAGCAGGCGATTATCGGGATTGGGGGCTTTTTGCTTTCTTTGGAGCCTTCGAAGAAGCCGATTGAGGGCAATTTCGCGGAGAAGGTGTTCCCTCCGGCGTTCAGCGGAGGGGTGTTGCTTTTGATCTTCGCTTTGGTGCCGATGGCCCTTTATCAAATGGGATTATTGAGTTATGAAAACGCCACCACCGCCGTTTCGGTCTTCACTTTGATTGGTGGGGTCACCATTCTGTTTGTCCTTTCCTGCCCCTTCACCAAGTACCGCATCGCGGTTTTCGCCATCTCCCTTGGCAGCGCGGTGCTTTTGGCTCTTGCCGCCCCCACTTCCTATTTGGGGGGCAGGCCGACTTCCTTCCGCATGATCTTCGGTGGGAACAGCGAGAATGCCCTCGCGTTCTGGAACGAATTCTTCCAGCCTTGGAATTGCCCCGTCTTCGCCTCGTTGGAGGCTCAGAGCTGGGTTCTGTGGCTTTTCTTGGGGGTTCTGGTGACGGCCTACCCCTTCTATTTAGGCGTTCGAAAACTGTGCCAAGTCGCTTTGCGGGCGGCCAGGAAAGCCAAAATCATTGAAAGGTAAGAATTAGCGGAGGCGTTCCGGGATTTCCGAAATGACGCCTTCTTTTTGCAGTTTCTTGAAAATGCGTCTTTCGCGGCGGATGTCTTTCTTCAGGGGTTTGACGGTCGGCAGGTCTTTGCCTTCTTTTTTCTCCTCCACCGCTTCTAGGAACATATCCTCCATGGCCTGGACTTGGCGGGAGAGGGCGAATTTGGGGGCGGAGAGGGCGTAGGCTTGCTTGAGCTCGGCGGCGCTCTCGGGATGTTCGATGATCCATTCGATCTTCTTTCTCAAGTCGCGGGCGGAGCCATGCTTGAAGAGGCACACTTGGTCATTGAGGGAGAAGGCGTTGGTCGCGGACAAACGCGAATTGGAAATCAAAGGAAGGGCCCCGCAGGTGATGGCTTCAATGGCGGAGATGCCTTCGATTTCGAAATCGGATGCATGAACGTAGATATCCGTGTAATTCAGGATGGAACGGAGTTCCTCGGGGCCGCAGAAGCGAATATCGAGGGGGTTGGCGAGGCCTTTCTTGGCGGCCATGCGCTCGTAGAGGGCCTTATTGGGGCCTTGGCCGCAGAGGATAATCTGGATTTTGTCGTTGTAACGGCTGCCGGCCACCGCTTTGATGATGAGGTCCTGCCTCTTTTCGGAAGCAAGCCTACCGGACATCGTCACAACGATTTTGTCCTTAAGTTCATCGGGCTTGGTTTCTCCGGTTTTATGGAAGAAAGGGATGACCCCATTGGAAATCACGTGGGTCACATTGTCTTTGAAGTGATGGCGTTTCAGCTCCCTTTCGATCATGGACGAAGGGCAATGAACATGGCGGATGGAACGATAGAGATAGGATTTGAATCCGGCGTAGAGGCAATCGTTCAAAAAGCAAAGATGCCCCAAATGGATGGCGGAAGAGATATTCTGCGGCTGCAGGTGGAAAGCCGTCGTGACGGCGATTCCAAGGCCGTCGGCGATGGCTTGGGCGGTTTTCCCAAACTTCATGGGAAGGAACACATGGACCAAATCAGCGCCTTGGATGGCTTGATACATCGTTTTGACGTCGCACCGGGCGAACATAAAGCCTTCTTTGCGGATCAAGGGTTCGAAGACCGGAAAGGAATAATGGGGCGTGCCGATGTAGTTCGGATGGGGTTTTCCATCTTCGAATTCGCAGCCCAAAATCGTGACCTCATGGCCTTTTTTCCGAAGTTCGTCCGCGAAACGGTTGCACGTCGCGGTCGTCCCGTTATTCAGTTGGTTTGCACATTCAAGAACAAAGACAATTTTCATAAGAGCGCCTAATTATACGGATTTTCGGCACCCTCTTCAAATCGCCTAGGTTTTTATCCTTTTTGTTGCTTGCCTTTTTACCTTAGATTTTTCTTTTCGAATCTTATCTTTTTCGAGATGAAGTTCAAATTTGCGTCCATTCCCACCCATTTCAGGCGAAGCCACCGCAACTTATCGGATTTCTCTCCTTGCGAACTCGTCTTTTGGAGATAGGGCCGAAAATGAAGCGGACCAACATGGGGATTGCGGATGAAATCCATGTCCAAAATCTTCCGAGCCCAGACGGAGATTTGATAACGGGAAACCAAAATCCCGTTCTCTAAATCCCCATGATAAAAGTATCGGGCCGATGGAAGTTCGGGATGGTTGCCGCGGAACAAGCAGAGATCTAAACAGTCCTGAACAAAGGCTTTGGAAGAGTTTAGTTCCAAATTCAAATCACGGATCCTGGGGCTTAGGCGGTACATCGTTTCCTCGTAGCTCCACTTAATAGGCCCAGAGCCATCCCGGGTACCATCGCGATAAAGGAACAAGAGCAAAGTGTCGATCGAGGATTGACTGATGCCCCAACTTTGCAAATACTCGGTGAATTTTTCGTTGGGCGAAGAATGAATCAGGTCCCCCGAGCAACTTTTTAAAGAGATCTCCGCTTTCCCAAATTCCGAAAAGACCGTCACATCGGGTTTCCCGCGGGGATCGGACTTCTGGGCAAGAAGCAAAGAGTCCGGCGAAATAGCCGGAAATAGGGTCCTTACGAGCCTTTCTAAGTTCGGGTTGAGTTCCGATGGCCTTTTGCCATTTAACGCGCTTACAAAGGCGCTTTCGAAGTCGAGTCCGGCTTGTCCGGGTTTTCTTTTTCTTTTGTAGTCCATGAATTGCCTCCACTTTCTTATAAAAGCGAATTAAGAAAAAAGCCCAGGGGAGTCGCGAACCTAGGCAGTGAAAATGCAGGTGGAGGTGATTCGAAAGCAGGCTTGCCTGCGTCCCGACCAGGGACAACAACGAAAAAAAGCGCCCGAAGGCGCTTCTTTTTCGAGTTGGTGGCCCAGGGCGGGGTCGAACCGCCGACACCGGCATTTTCAGTGCCGTGCTCTACCAGCTGAGCTACCGGGCCAAGCTTAGCGAGGCTCGCGCTCAGCAAGAGCACGGCACTGCGCTAATTCTCGAAGTTGGCGGACCATACGAGATTCGAACTCGTGATCTTCTCCGTGACAGGGAGACATGTTTGACCACTACACCAATGGTCCGTCTTGCGCTTTCGCGCGAAACATATTATCCAAATTCCAAGGAGGAATTTCAACAGCCAATTTCCGATTTTCGCGAAAAAAGGCCCACGTCCGTTTTGCTGGATGCGAGCCTTCCTTTTTGCTTGGTTTAACGGCTCAATAATTGGCGACGGAGAGCTCGAAATAGGATTGGGGATGTCCGCAGACGGGGCACACCTTCGGGGCGAATTTGCCGACGACGATGTGACCGCAGTTGCGGCACTTCCAGACGGCGACGTCATCGGAGACGAAGACCACGCCTCCTTTGACGTTGGCGAGGAGTTTCTTGTAGCGTTCTTCGTGGTGCTTTTCGATGGCGGCGACCATGCGGAATTTGGCGGCGATTTCCTTGAAACCTTCTTCTTCGGCGATCTTAGCGAAGCTGGGGTACATTTCATTCCATTCGTAGCTTTCGCCGTTGGCGGCTTCCTGGAGGTTCTCCTCAGTGGATTTGATGTCTCCGCCTTCGAGGTATTTAAACCACATCTTGGCGTGTTCCTTTTCGTTGTCGGCGGTCTCTAAGAACAAAGCGGCGATCTGCTCATAGCCTTCCTTTTTGGCCTTGGAGGCGAAGTAGGTGTACTTGTTGCGGGCCTGGGATTCGCCGGCAAAGGCTTCTTGCAGGCATTTTTCGGTTTTCGATCCTTTGAGTTCCATGTGTGTTATCTCCTTTGAAACGACTTCATTATAACGGCTTTTCGGATTCGGTGTTCTGGGACGCTTGCTTTTCTTTGGGGAGGTAGGCGATGTATTCGATGTTCTCCTCTTCGGCGGAATAATCGAGCATGAATTCATAGACAGCATCTCGGAGCTGCTTCTTCCTTTCAGGGATGGATTTCTTCATGTCGGGATAGATGGGGCGCGAGATGTGGATGGTCATCTTGGGTTTGCGGTGCTTCGGGAATAGAAGGGGTTTGCGGTAGGTGGTGCAGAAGGCGATGACGGGGGCGCCGAGGGTGGCGGGATAGATGAAGGAATCGTCGGGGAAGGGGCGGATGTGGGTGGAATAGGGCCAGATATGCTTTTCGGGATAGATAGCGATGGCTCTCTTCTGCTGGTAACGGTACTTGATGGCTTCCTCGAATTCCTCTTTGTGGGCCATATCGGGGATGGGCAGACAGCCGAGCATCATGACGATGGTCTTCAAAAAGGGAATCGAGATAGCGTCGGCGTCGGCGATGACGTAGGAGCGTTTGGGGTTGGCTAAGAAGCACTGGACGAGCCATCCGTCGGCGATTTGGGTGTGGTTACCGTAATAGAAGACGCCGCGCCGGAAAAGAGAGCGGGCGTTCTTCTTACCTTTGACTTTGATGCCATACCCGACTTTACCGACGACCCAGAGGATCGGGAAGGCGATGAAGTAATAGACGAAGAAGGAGATGGCGGTGAAAAAGATGTTGTGCTTATGCACGTAGCGAAAGCGCTTGGGGAAGGGTTTCTTCTTGATGGAGGTCCCGGCGAAGTCATCGTTCAACGGGTCTTCGTAGTACACGACCTTTGGTTTTTGTTTCATGGTGTTCTTGTCGGGGATATTGTAAGTTTTATCCTGCCTTTGGGCAATCGGGCACGAAAAAAGCGCCTTAATGGCGCTAGATTCCTTGGTTGCGGGGGATGGCTTCGATCCATCGACCTCCAGGTTATGGGCCTGGCGAGCTACCGGGCTGCTCTACCCCGCGATATACGCTCCTTAAGAGCAAGAAAGAGTGTACTCGCAGGAAGAAGGATTTGTCAAACTTTTTCGGAAGGATGGGCGAAGCAATCGAACGCACTGCCTTGAAATAACACAAATCAAAGAACAAATTTAAACGGTGAAACTAGATTCTGAAATGCCGGTATTCCAAACAATGTGACATTTATTAATTCAATAAAGTAAAAACTCGGATCTCCCTATAATCCAAAGTTACGCTGCTCCCTAAGAAAATAATGAACTCCTCTTAACGATCCGGCAAAATAACTTGTCACTCTTTCTCGAAAAAATCCGCCCATCACCTACGTTTCGTTTTGCGATATAACGCTTAAATTTTTGCTGCATAAAACGGCCAAGCAAAAGGGACCTTAAGATAATAGAGGTCGCATACGCGGCAAATATTTCCCATTATTTAGGACGCAATAATTGCAAAAACTTCTTAAGATCTCACCGATGCCATAGAAAATTTATCGGTAAGCCTTAGCACCATTGGTGAAAAATAGATTTGTCGTTGATTTCAAAGAGTGCTTTCACGAAAGGGGCTTCAATTTTGCTGGGCAAAGGTTCATTGAAATTTTCCAAAAGCGAATTGCAATTATCCGGGAATAGCAAAAATTCGGCTTGCAAAACATCTAAAGTAAATAAATTGTCGTTTTCAGAAGAGACAAAGTTTGAAATATCGGTGCCCTAAGCCAAGTCTTTGACGAGACCAAACTGGTCATTCGTAACGGAATGTCCCCCTCCTATAGACAAGGAAGAACTTCTTATGAGACGTTTCTCGAAGTGGCGGCCTAGAACGGACCGTACTTTCTATCGTGTGAGAAAACGTACACGCACACGATGACGAACGCGACGATGATCGTCGGGACGAACCAAGTCATTCATTTGCCTCCTTTCTGAGATTTCATTGCTCGAATTAGCCGGGGCCTCAGTGGTAGAAGACCAGGCCGCCCCGAACAAGAGCGCGATAACCGTGACTGTTAGAATGGCGTATCCCATTGGATTCACCTCCTTTCCCTTCCGGAAACCGCAGGCTCACGCCTTAACGATCGCGAGGATAAGCGGGGAGCAAAGCCCGAGGATCTCACCGAGGACGGCCGTGGAGAATCCTTGGGTTGCCAGATCGTAAATCGTGAACCCCAGCAGCGTGAGCCAAGCCACGGCCATCAAGGCGAAACAAACGAGATTTTTCATGGCATCACCTTCTTTCCAATGTACGAAAAGCCGGAACAAAAGGAGACTTTTCGCGGTCCAGCCTCGGAACCAATCCTCATTCGCCCTCCCCTTAGATATGGAGAGTTGAACCGTCGGCCAGATGGTCTCGGCCCGCGCGTGCCCGGTCATCATGCCCACAGACGGCGACGGTCACTAGCTCAAAACATTTGAAATTTCATCTAAGCCCGCGTCGCAGCCGTACTCGAGGAGCTCCCACCGGATCTCGTCCGGCCTGGCCCTCTCGAGAAATTCGGCGCGGATGAGGGCGGATCCGTAGCAGCCAAGATGCCCGAAGCACGAACGGGGAACTCCCTCACCGGAATCTCCGATGGCATGCGCAGCTGCCTATCTTCATCAAAAGTTTACGATATTCCATCCTTGTTGGCTTACTTTCCCAGTTAAACATCGAACGTTTACCCAGATTGCCTCGTTCTTCGAATCAGGATCAAGGCTGAACGTCTGTTGAAATTTCGCCGTCTTGATTTTAAAAACGGCAAAGGATTTTGTGCTTTCAGCAAAGGGATCGTTCAGTAAACAAAGTGCCAAAATAGACAAGGGTTTTCTTCAACAAGACCAAAACCGTTAGCGACGTATAAGCAAAAACCCTTTCTCAAAGCTTTCAACGCAAATGTCCGCATATACGTCCAGCCTATTTTTAAAAACCATTTGCCCCACATTAAAGCTGCAGGCAGTCCAACGCCATCATGGCCACGAAGCCAAGGAGGAAGGACCATACTCCATAATGATCATGGCCCTCGCTGGTCATCTCGGGAATCATCTCCTCGGCGATGACGTATAGCATGCAGCCGGCGGCGAAGCAAAGGGCCCAGGGCATGATGCCTTGGATTCGCATGGCCAAGAATAAGCCAGCAACCGCGGCCACGGGCTCAACCGCCCCGGAGAGGACACCGAAGAGAAAGGCTTTCCCGCTGGAACCAGTCTCGGTTTTGATGGGCAAAGACACCACCGCTCCTTCGGGGATGTTTTGGATGCCGATCCCGATGGCTAGAAGCAAGGCGCCCATCAGCATCGAATCAGGATTCGGGCTGCCCAAAGCCACTCCGAAAGCAATGCCAACGGATAAGCCCTCCGGGACATTATGAATGGTGACGGCCAAGAACATTTTCGAGGTTTTGTTCATTCTTTTGGTAGGAAGCCCCTCTTCCTTCTTTTCTGCGGCGTGGAAATGGGGAACCAACTTGTCGATGCCCCAAAGAAAGCCCGCGCCGAGGAGGATGGAAATCGCCGCTACGGCGAAGGAGGGCATATACCCCACATCCGTTTCTAGGGCGGGTTTGATAAGGGAAAAGAACGAGGCAGAGAGCATTACCCCCGCCGCGAAACCGTTGAAGATTTTGCCAAGATGGGGAGAGACTTTTCGTTTGCCTAAGAAGAAAACGAAGAAGGCGCCGAGGCTCGTGCAGAGGAAGATCAGGGAGACGCCGATGAGGGGGTAAAGGATGCTGTTCATAAGTTAGTCTTCTATAAGTTAATATTTATTAACTAAGAATATCTTAATGCTTCCTTTAAAAAAGAAAAGCCATCTGATTGGAAAAATATCAGATGGCTAAAAACGAAAGGACGATCTACTTCTTTTTTTCGAAACGGTACAAACGCGCGCCGAAATCGAGGATAACCGCGATATTTTCGTTTAGCCCGGTCCCGTTCCATTCTTGGGGAAGATAAAGGGCCCCGGAACGAAGGACATTCCCAGATACGTCTCCTTCAAATTTCTCCCCGTCCATTCCTTTGTATTTGGACAAAAGATGAATCACTGTCCCTTCTTCTTTGAGGTGAATGGGCGAAACCATGTTGACCAAGCCGCCGAATTTTTGGAAATCGATGGTCCGGGGGCGAACTTGGTAATGGTAATTAGCCCCTTTTTCGGCGTGGAGTTTTGGAAGCCTTCCGTAACCGGGATTCGGGGTTTGGGCGAAGCGGACGCAGTTGACGAGGATTTGGTCTTCATCTTGAAGGGACTGAAAAAGAAGAGACGTGCAGTCAAAATCCTGCAAAAGGTGGTATTCGCCAAACTGGCAAGTATTGCGGATTTCTTTGTAATAGGCGATTTGGGATTGGATTTCCTTTTCCTCTAGGGGGCTTAGCTCTTTTAGATTTAGTTCATAGCCGAGGACTCCGAAGCAAGCGACGTCGAATTTATCCGCGAAGCTAGTTTTCCTCAGGGTCTGATGCGAGGTTTTCGCGGACACATGGTTCGACATCAGGCAAGGGGGATAGCCTTTGATCATGCCTTTTTGGATGAAGGCGCGCGAGAAGGAATCCGTGTTGTCGGAGACCCATCCCGTATCGAAGAAGCAGAACATCCCCAAATCGTTCCTTGAGCCTCCGGAGGCGCAGTTCTCCATCCATAGGGCCGGGAATTTCTCGCGGATCCTTCCTAGCAAAGAATAAAGGGCCATGATGTAGTCGTGCCCGTAGTTCCCGGAGGGGGATGGGGCGTCGGAGAAGACGCGGTTGTAGTCCCACTTGATGAAGTCGACCCCATTTTCTTGGATGAGGGCGGAGATTTTGTCGAAAAGGTAATCGGCGACTTCCTTTTTCGTGAGGTCCAAAAGGAGTTGGTTCCTTCCTAAACTCGGCATGACGTCCGGGGATGTCATCGCCCAATCCGGATGGGCGCGGTAGAGGTTGCTGTCGGGAGAAATCGCTTCCGGCTCCAGCCAAAGGCCGAAGAGCATGCCTTTTTTATGGACGGAATCTGAGACGCTTTTCAGGCCATGGGGCAGCTTCTTTTTGTAAATCTCCCAATCGCCCAAGGAGCAATGGTCGTTGTCCCTTTTCCCGAACCAGCCATCGTCCAAGACAAAGCATTCCATTCCCAAGGAGGCGGCTTTGCTGGCCAGAGAACGGAGTTTGGATTCGTTGAAGTCGAAGTAAGTGGCCTCCCAGTTGTTGTAGACGATGGGGCGGGGGGCGTTGCAATGGGATTCGGGAAGGATACAGGAACGGATAAAACGATGGAAGGACGCGGTCATGTCCGATTCGCTTTCTCCGTGGGCCAATATTCCTAGCGGCGATGCGAAGCTCTCCCCGGGATCGAGGGGATAAAAGAAGTTTTCCGAGTCAATCCCGCAGGAAATGCGAGTGAAGCCCATGGGTGAGGTTTGCAGGATTTCCTCGTGGTTGCCTGAATACAGGAGATTGAAGCCGAAGCATTCCCCGTCTTTTGTCTGGACGTAGAAGAAAGGATTGTGCAGATCGGAGGAGGATCCGGTGCTCGAATGGAGGGAAGTAACCGCGGATGTCAGGGGAATCTTCTCTTCGTGGAACTCATCGATCCAGCCACCCCGGAAGCAATGCAGGTTAAGTCCGGGGCTTAGAAGAGAAATCAAAAAAGATGACAAACGCCGAATACGGTAGGAAGTGGTTCCTTTGTTGGTGATTTTCGCATACCTGCCCAAGACGTTTTGTCCATGGAAGGTCAGGTAATGGAGTTCTAGCTCCAAGGCGTTTACCGCGTCTTCAAGCATAAGAACGAGTTCTTGCTCCACGTTTCTAGGCCAAGGGTATCCTTCCGCTGGGGTCGGGTTCTCTTCGACGCGTGAGGAGATTAAACGGAAATCCACAGGGGCCTTGTTTTCGCCTTCTAAGACGATGGACGGGGTTAGGAAATCCCCTTTGGTCTGGGTGGATGCTTCTAGGGGGAGGCAGGAAAGAGAAAGAGAAGGGTCCTCCTGGCTATAGCAAACGGCCCTTCCGGGGAGGAGGGTCGGGCGGAAAAGGGATCCTTGGATATCTCCTGCGATGGTACTCCCGAAATAGTTGAGGATCGGCTTCCCGATGGGGGAAAAGGAGAGCAAATAGCTCGAGGTGCCGAAGGAAAGCAAATAGGAGGAATCTATTTTCTGAATCATGGCCATAGTGTAACACCTTTTCTTTCTAGGAAAGAAAAACAAATCCTCTTACAATTAAGCCATGGCAAAACAACAATACATCAACTTCGATTGGTCTTTCTTCCCCGGGTATGAAGAAGGGTATTTGGATGCCCTTCCTCCTCAGGCGATCAAGGTCGATTTGCCCCACAATGTGAAATCGCTCCCCTACCACTACTTCGACGAGAACGAATACCAGGGGCTTTTTACCTACGAGAAGATCTTCGACGACGAGAACTCGGACCTCCCGGTGAAGTTCCTCCATTTCGATGGGGTGATGCTTCAAATGCAGGTTTACCTGAACGGGATGAACCTCGGGCATTTCGTCTCAGGTTACCTCCCGGTGGACATCGACGTCAGCAAGCTGATCAAAGAAAAGGGCAACCGCCTCCTCGTGGTGGTCGATAGCCGCGAGGATAAGTCGATTCCGCCTTTTGGGGATTTGGTGGACTATATGACCTTCGGGGGGATCTATCGGAAGGTCAGCATCATCTCCCACCCTTCTTCCTATATTTCCTCTTTGTTCATCAAGGCCGACATGGATGGGCATTTGGAAGTCAAGACGACGTTGGTGAACCCCAATCCCGAGCTCAAAGTCAGTCATATCCTCTACCGCGGGGATAAGGTGGAGGCCGAGTTCTTGGGCGAAGTGCTCGATCTGTCCTCCCCCCATCTTTGGAGTTTGGACGATCCCTACCTCTACACGTTGAAAACGATCTACGGCGAGGATGAGCGGATCGACAAAGTCGGCTTCCGCAGCGCCATCTTCACCCCCGAGGGCTTCTTCCTGAACCGCGTCAAAACCAAGATCATCGGGGTCAACCGCCACCAAACCTACCCCTACTTCGGGGCCGCCGCGCCGGATTCGCTGCAGAGAGACGACGCGAACATCATCAAATTCGGCTTGGGGGCCAACTTGGTCCGCACCTCCCACTATAGTGACGACGAATCCTTTTTGGACCAATGTGACCGCATCGGGCTTCTTCTCGTTGATGAGGTCCCGGGGTGGCAGCACATCGGGACGGAGAAGAAATGGCGCGCCCAGCTGCGCGATTTCTGCTACCGCATGGTCCTCAAAGAAAGGAACCACCCCTGCTTGGTGGCCTATGGCTTACGGGTGGACGAATCCAAGGACGATCACGAACTTTATTCCTCTTTGCAGCAAATCAAGAAGGAGCTTGATCCTTCCCGTCAGTCGTTAGGGGTCCGCAACTTCAAGAATTCCGAGCTTTTGGAGGACGTCTACGCCTACAACGACTTCGTTTGCGCTGGTTTGGACAAGGGGCTCGACGACCCCAAGACCTACGTCAAGGGCAAGCACCCCGTCTTGGTCAGCGAAAACCTCGGCCACACCTTCCCCACGAAGAGCGGCGACACCAACGCCAAGCGCGTCGAGCACGCCCTGCGCCACGCCCGGGTGTTGGACGATTCTTTCTCCCATCCCAATCTCAGCGGTTCTATCGCTTGGTGCGCCTTCGACTACAACACCCATAAGGATTTCGGATCGGGGGACCGGATTTGCTACCACGGCCTCTCCGATATCTTCCGCCTGCCCAAATACGCCGCCTTCCTCTACGCCTCGCAGACTTTGAAGAACACCTTCTTCGTCGCGGGGAACCTCGATTTGGGGGAGGAGGACGGAAGCTACCTCCACTGCCCCTACATCTTCACCGACGCCGACTACGTCGAGCTTTACCACGGGGATAAGTTCGTGGGCCGTTATTACCCCGACCGCGAGGAATTCCCCCATTTGCCCCACCCCCCGGTGAAGGTCGACGACTTGCTCGGGGCCTCGGTTCTCTCTTTGGGCTTCACCGAAAAGGAAGCCGCCTCTTTGCGCGGGCCGGTGATGAAATACGCCTGCGAGGGCCCTGCTTCTTTGTCCATCAAAGAATCCTTGACCCTTTACCGCCTCATCAAGAAGCACTTCGCTTCCTTTGAGGAAGGGGCCGCCAAGATCCAGGATTTGATGCTGGGGCGCGGGGAGAAGGAACGCCCCTTCCTCTTCCGGGGTTATAAGAACAAAACCCTGTTTGCGGAGAAAAAGGTTTCGATGTCGAAGAGCTGGCATTACGAGCTGAGCTCCAGCGCGACCGCTTTGAAAAACGGGGACACCTACGATGCCCTGCGCGTCTCAATCCGCAAAGTGGACCAGAACGGAACCGTGATGGCCCAGGGCAACGATTGCCTGCTTCTCGAAACGGAGGGCCCCATCCAAATCATGGGCCCGAGCCGTGTGTGCCTGGTCGGCGGGGGGATTTCGATTTATCTCCGCAGCATCCCCGTTAAGAAGAAGCAAAAGGCGGTTCTAAGGATCTACGCACCCGACCAAGAGCTCTCCTTCCCCTTGGAAGTGGAGTGAGAAAGCAAAGAAAAAGGGGCTGTAACAAAACCTCCCGTTAGTTAGGAGGTGGCGTTGCGCCCCTTTTGAAATACAGAAAACGCCCAAGGAATCGAACCTCGGGCGCTTTTCCGTTAAAATGCTCTTGTCCACGGAGGCATTTTCTATGCCTGA
>JBNMGG010000029.1:0-15554 GCA_050872145.1 Candidatus Alloenteromonas sp.
AACGCCTTCGAATCGACCCTGCGTCATATCTTGGAAAGAGTCAGTGCCTTGGCCTTCCCCAAATACTGCGACATCCGCCTCACCGTCAGCATCGGGGCCACCCTCTGCGCCGGGGAAACCATCCAAGAAGCCTCCGAAAGAGCTGACCGCCTTCTCTACAAAGCGAAAAACGAGAAGAACGCCCTCGCTAGCGATGGGGGAGTTTCCTCGGAAACGCAAAAATAAAGCCGCCGAGAAACTCAAAGGAACCGCTGAACCCCGGCGGTTTTCTTTTTGGCTTTTTGACTTGACCCCTTTTCGTTTTTCACGGTGAACGGTTTATCGATTGGCCAAACGCGCAAATTCATTCAAAAGCTACTCAAATTCGGTTATTCCTATTAGGAATATGCTAAAATAAGAGCGATTTCGGTTTTATTTTACCGAATTCCTTATTGGAGGAAAAACATGGGAGTGAAAATCGTCGACACGGCCCTTCGCGACGGCAGCCAATCGCTGCTGGCGACGCGGCTGACAACCGAGGAGATCCTGCAAGTCGCCCCGATTCTGGACAAGGCCGGATATTACGCCTTGGAGGTGTGGGGGGGCGCCACGTTCGATGCCTGCCTCCGCTTCCTGGACGAAGATCCCTGGGAGAGGCTCCGCGCCATCCGCAAAGCCTGCCCCAACACCAAATTGCAGATGCTCTTCCGCGGGCAGAACATCCTCGGGTACCACCATTACCCCGATGACGTCGTGGAGAAGTTCGTGCAGAAGTCGCTGGAGAACGGGATCGACATCATCCGCGTCTTCGACGCCCTCAACGACGTGAGGAACCTCAAATCCGCCGTCGACGCCTGCAAGAAGTACGGCGGGCACTGCCAAATCGCCTTAAGTTACACGACCTCCCCCGTCCACACGGTCGAGTACTACGTCTCCTTGGCCAAGGAAGTCGAGAAGATGGGGGCCGATAGCCTCTGCATCAAGGACATGGCCGGGGTTTTGCTCCCCGAGGACGCCTATACCCTCATCACCGAGCTCAAGAAGGGGACCGAGCTCCCCATCGAGCTCCACAGCCACTGCACGGCCGGGGTTTGCCAGCTCACCTACCAAAGGGCCATCGAAGCCGGGGTCGATATCATCGACACCGCCCTCTCGCCCCTTTCCGGAGGCACCAGCCAGCCCTGCACCGAAGCCTTCAACTATTGCCTGAAGGGGACCGAATACGATCCCAAGCTCAACCAAGACAAGCTCGATGAGGCCGCCGCGAAGCTCAGCCCCATCGTCGAGAGGTACCTCAAGAAAGGCACCCTCAAGCCCAAAGCCCTCTTGGTCAACCCCAAGATCCTCAAATACCAAGTCCCGGGCGGCATGCTGTCCAATCTTATGTCCCAGCTGGAGAAGCAGGGGGCCATGGACAAATTCGACGCGGTTCTCCAAGAAGTGCCCAACGTGAGAAAAGACATGGGCTATCCGCCTCTCGTGACCCCGCTTTCGCAGATGGTCGGCACCCAGGCGGTCATGAACGTCCTCACGGGGGAGCGCTACAAGATGGTCCCCAAGGAAATCCGCGATTACCTTCACGGGCTCTACGGCAAAGCCCCGGCCCCGGTGGATGAAGCGGTGCGCAAAAAGATCATCGGCGACGACCCGGTCATCACCTATCGCCCCGCCGATAAGCTCGAGCCCGAATTCGAAAAGCTCAAGAAAGAATACAAAAAAGTCGCAAAATGCGACGAAGACGTGCTCTCCATCGCCCTGTTCGGGGATGTGGCCATCTCCTTCCTGAAGAGGAAATACGGCTTGGAGGCGGAGAGCTTCTCCGTTAGCGCCTAATGAAAGCCCTCGGAGCGATGTGGGAAGTCAACAACTTCCTCGATGCCGTCTGGCTCTCCCTGCTCTGCGTGGCCGTGGTGTTCGCGATTCTGGCCGTCATCACCCTGATCCTAACCGGGATCAACAAAATCAAGGCCCTCGATGAGAAGGAAACCGTCAAGCTCAAGGACGGGACGATCGCCGACGAAGACATGATCGCCGCGATGCTGGTCGCTTCCATCGATTACCGCAAAACCTGCAAAGAAGACTTCAAAATCGCATCGGTGAAACTCATCGATCAGGAGAAAAAAGGAAAATGAGAATCTACAACGTCAAAGTCAACGGGAAGACCTTCGAGGTCAAAATCCTCTCCGTTAGCGAGACCGAGCCCTTGGAGGTGAAGCAAGTCAAAGCTTCCGCCGCCCCCGCCGCCCAGCCCGCCCCGCAAGCCTCCGCCCCGAAAGCGGAAGCTTCCGCCGCCCCTGCAGGAGGCACCAAAGTGGTGGCCCCAATGCAGGGAACCATCTTGGAAGTCAACGTCAAAGCCGGCGACCAAGTCAAGGAAGGGGACAACCTCGTCATCCTCGAAGCCATGAAGCTCGAGAATGAGATCAAAGCCCCGCGCGCGGGCAAAGTCGCCTCCGTCGCCGTCAGCAAAGGCCAATCCGTCAACAGCCAAGACCTTCTGGTCGTTTTGGAGTGAAGCCCATGGTCCCCGCTTTGAACAATCTGGGGGATTTCTTCCTGGGCTTCTGGAACAGCACCGGCTTCAGCCAATTCTTCACCGATGGGGGATGGAAAAACCTCATCATGATCGCCATCGCCTGCTTGCTGCTCTACCTCGCCATTTGGAAGAAAGCCGAGCCTTACCTCCTCATCCCGATGGGCATCGGGATGCTCCTGGTCAACTTGCCCTTAAGCGGCATCTTCGAGACCAGCTACGTCGCAACCGACGGAACCGCCCTCTCCGAGCCGATTATGAAAACCGTCACTTACCAAGGCCTGTTGGGGCTTATCTACCCGAACGGCGAGCAAGTGGTGGACACCTCCCTTTGCACCCCGACCTATTCCGGGCTGCTTGGGACCCTCTATTACGGGATCAAGTACGAGATTTACCCCTGCCTCATCTTCATGGGCATCGGGGCGACCACCGACTTCGGCCCCCTCATCTCCAACCCCAAGACGATGCTTCTTGGCGCTGCGGCGCAGATCGGCATCTTCCTGACCTTCATGCTGGCGATCCCCTGCGGGTTCACCCCCGCCCAGGCCGGATCAATCGGCATCATCGGCGGGGCCGACGGCCCGACGGCCATCTTGACCACCACCAAGCTCTCGCCAGAACTCCTCTCCTCCATCGCCATCGCGGCCTATAGCTACATGGCCTTGGTCCCCTTCATCCAGCCTCCGGTCATTCGCTTGCTGACCACCAAAAAGGAAAGGATGATCCACATGGAGATGCCAAAACCCGTCTCCAAGACCAAGAAGATCCTCTTCCCGATCATCGTCACCATCTTGGTGACTCTGCTCGTCCCCAGCTGCGCTCCGCTCATCGGATGCTTGATGTTCGGCAACCTCATCAAGGAATCCGGCGTGGTGCCGAAGCTGGTCGAAAACGCCTCCAATTCGCTGCTTTACATCGTGACCATCCTCCTCGGCCTCACCGTCGGGGCGACGGCCACTGCCTCTAGCTTCCTCAACGCGAAGACCCTCTTGATCTTCGCCCTTGGCATCATCGCCTTCATCCTGGCCACCGCCGGGGGCGTGCTCATCGGCAAATTGATGTGCTGGCTCACCAAAGGCAAAGTCAATCCGATGATCGGCGCCGCGGGCGTCTCCGCCGTTCCGATGGCCGCTAGGGTCGTCCAAAAGGAAGGGGTCCGCGAAGACCCAAGCAACTTCCTGCTCATGCACGCCATGGGCCCGAACGTGGCCGGGGTCATCGGCTCCGCCGTCGCGGCCGGCTTGCTCATCATGCTGCTTGGCTGATGAACCACCTCATCTCCGCATTCGCTTCCTTGCCCTCCAGCAACCTCTACGCCAAAGAAAACCTCGCCCGCCTCCAAGACGGGGAGGTCATCTGGGCGAAGGTGCAGACGCAGGGCAGGGGAAGACTCGGCAGGAAATGGAGCGGGGCGGAAGGGGCCTTGTGCTTCTCTCTGGTCCTAAAAAGTTTCCCCGATCCGGAGCTATTGCCTCTTCTCACCGGGGTGGCATTAGCCTGGACCAGCGAAGTATACGGCTTATCCCCCCTCATCAAATGGCCCAACGACCTCATCTTGAATTCCAAGAAGGCCGCGGGCATCTTGGTTGAAGGGGTCAGCGAAGCCTCTTCTTCCTCTTACATCGTCGGGGTGGGGGTCAACCTCAACCAAAAACAGTTCCCCGATTTGCCAAACGCCACATCCTTCCTGCTTGAAGGGAAGAAGAGCATCGATCCCTCTTCCTTCCTGAATCTCTTCTTGGCCCATTTCGACCAAGCCATCGAAGAGAAGGAACGTTCCCTAACTTATCTTCGAAGCCACGACTTCCTCTTGAATCAGCCCATCACCCTCAATTACTACGGGGAAGGCATCCAAGGAAAGGAAATCGGCATCGACGGAGAAGGGAAATTGCTCCTAGAAAAAGACGACGGGTCGATCCAAACGATTTCCTCCGGGGAGGCGAGCCTCCTCCGGAAGAGATAAATGCAAAAACATCTGGAAGAAAGGAAAAACATCATGAATCCAGCTGATTTGACCAAGTACGGCATCCTCAACGCGAAAGAGGTCATCTACAACCCCTCTTATGAATTCCTCTTCGAGGAAGAGACCAAACCCGATTTGACCGGCTATGAGAAAGGGCAGGTCACCGAACTGGGCGCGGTCAACGTCATGACCGGCGTCTACACCGGGCGCTCCCCCAAGGACAAATACATCGTCGTCGATTCTAAGAGCAAGGACACCGTTTGGTGGAACTCCCCCAGCTATCCCAACGACAACCACCCCATGAGCCAAGAAACCTGGGCGGAAGTCAAAAAACTCGCCGTCGAAGAGCTCTCCTCCAAGCGCCTGTTCGTCGTCGACGCCTTCTGCGGGGCCAACAAAGACACCCGCATGGCCGTCCGCTTCATCGTCGAAGTCGCTTGGCAAGCCCACTTCATCAAGAACATGTTCATCCGCCCGAGCGAAGAAGAACTCGCTTCCTTCAAGCCCGACTTCATCGTCTATAACGCCTCCAAAGCCAAAGTTTCCAACTACAAAGAGCTCGGCCTCCACAGCGAGACCTGCGTCGCCTTCAACATCACCTCCAAAGAGCAGGTCATCCTCAACACCTGGTATGGCGGGGAAATGAAGAAGGGCATGTTCTCCATGATGAACTACTTCCTCCCCCTCAAGGGCATGGCCTCCATGCACTGCTCGGCCAACACCGACAAAAACGGGGAGAACACCGCGATCTTCTTCGGGCTCTCCGGAACCGGGAAGACCACCCTCTCCACCGACCCGAAGCGCCTCCTCATCGGCGATGATGAGCACGGCTGGGACGACGCCGGGGTCTTCAACTTCGAAGGCGGGTGCTATGCCAAAGTCATCAACCTCGACAAGGATTCCGAACCCGACATCTACAACGCCATCCGCCGCGACGCTTTGCTAGAGAACGTCACGGTCGACAGCAACGGCAAGATCGACTTCGCCGACAAGTCCGTCACCGAGAACACCCGCGTCTCCTATCCGATCTACCACATCAAGAACATCGTCAAGCCCATCTCCCACGGCCCCGCGGCGAAGAACGTCATCTTCCTCTCCGCCGACGCCTTCGGGGTGCTCCCGCCGGTCTCCATCTTGACCCCCGAGCAAACTAAGTACTACTTCCTCTCCGGCTTCACCGCCAAACTCGCCGGGACCGAGAGGGGCATCACAGAGCCCACCCCGACCTTCTCCGCCTGCTTCGGCCAGGCCTTCTTGGAGCTCCATCCGACCAAGTACGCCGAAGAGCTCGTCAAGAAGATGCAGAAGTCCGGCGCCAAAGCCTATTTGGTCAACACGGGCTGGAATGGATCCGGCAAGAGGATTTCCATCAAGGATACCCGCGGCATCATCGACGCCATCCTCGATGGGTCCATCCTCAAATCCGAGACCAAGAAGATCCCCTATTTCGACTTCGAAGTCCCGACCTCCCTCCCTGGAGTGGACCCGAAGATCCTCGATCCGCGCGACACCTACGCGGAGAAGGGCGTCTGGGAGAAGAAAGCCAAGGATTTGGCCGAACGCTTCCAGAAGAACTTCAAGAAGTACGAGGACAACGAACAGGGCAAAGCCCTCGTCGCCGCCGGCCCGCATCTGGACTGAGCAAAACAAACCCCAAAGGGGCCGCTTCGGCGGCTCCTTTTTCATCCTCAAATGAGCAAAATCCCTCTTTCGTACTCAAAAACCGTACCAACCTCTCCGTTTTGGTAGTTTTCCAGTTGATGTTTCTGCCCAAAAACTGGGGGTTGGTACGGTTTTGCTAGAATGAACCCACTGATTTTGATGTAAAATGAGCCTGTTGAGGAAAGGAATAACTCCTTTTATCTCAAAAAGTTAGATTTTCAGCGAAAATCTATCTGTATCTAAGGTACCTAAGAGGAATAGAGACTATACCTGAAGTTCTTGATGCAGAACCCCTGGTCAGTATCTAAGGTACCTAAGAGGAATAGAGACTCCTTGTGGATTTCATCAAAAACGAGGAACTTCTCTTGTATCTAAGGTACCTAAGAGGAATAGAGACCCCTCCGAAATCATAACGCAGTGTCATTTTCATGGTTTTTGTATCTAAGGTACCTAATAGGAATTGATGATTTAAGAAATAGCCTCAGCAAAGAGGCTATTTTAAACAATGGAAATGGCGGATTGTTCTTTTTCGTGCGGCCCATCGTTACCAAAGCACAAAAAAGCCGCCTAGGTGACTAGGCGGCAAAGAGGATATTGGAGAGATTAGGCGGCGACGATTGTTCCAACGGTATAGGAGGAGCAGGCAGCGGTGACTTTGTAGGAGCCAAGGACATTCCCAGAGGCGTCCTTGACCGAGAAGACCGCGTCAGCGGTGCCGATCGAATCGCCCGAGGTGAACTCGACGGTCACGCCGAGATAGACCTTCCCGGCGATCACCGCGCAGTAGACGCGGGTGGAATTCTCCACGATGGAGAGGATTTCCGCGCCGGTTTCACCGCCAGCGACGTAGTCGGAGGTCTTCGCCCATTGCCCGGAGATGGCGCTGCTATAGGCGGCGGAGCTGGAAGCGAACCATTCCTCGCCGTTAGCGTGGGCATACATGAAGCGCCCGTCGGTATAACCCTTCGTCAAAGTCCCGGATTGATGGAATTGAAGGGCCGTAACCCCGTTCTCGGAAGAGAGCTCAGTGACGGTGATTCCGTTATTGCGGAAAGCGCCTTCCCCATCCGTAGTCCCGAAGGAGTCGATGAACATATGCCAATAAGAGCCTTTCCCAACGATGGTCCCGTTGAAGTCCTTTTCGACGTAGTTCTTGCCCTCTAGGGCTGCTTTGGCCTTCTCGGCTTTGATGGTAGCCCCTTCTTCGGCGGTGGTCTTCACCTGGAAGAAGACGGTTTGATTGGCCGAAAGGGTCAGGGTCGCATCCCCGGTATAGATATCGGAAGTAGCGGTCGGGTAGGTGAGACTATAGCCCAATTTGCCGAGCTTCGCGTCCCCAAGGGTCAAGTTATAGACCGCTTTGGCGGTCGGCTTGAGGCAGAGGATGTCGAGGTTTTGGTAAGTCGCGCTTTCTTCAAAACCGGTTTTCTCCTCGACCATGGCGAGCCCGCTCAAATGGGAAGAAGAGCTCCAAGTCCCCGAATCGACGACGTCGGCGGAGACAACGTAGGTCCCGCTTTCGCCTGCGGTGAAGGAGATGTTCACGTAGTCGCTGTAGCTGGTGGTGAAGAGCTTGGCCGAGGCTTCGCTCTTGCCCGAGGGGGCGATCAGCGAATAAGCGCAACTAACCTTGCTAGAATAGGATGAAGAAGAAGAGGTCCTCCAGCCAAGCAGATGGTAGGTTTTCCCTTGCTCAAGGGAGAAGGAGTAGTAACGGGTCTTCGCGGACATGTCCTTGATTTCGTTGTACCCCCCAAGGCGCCCAGCGATTGGGTTGTCCTCGCCTAAGCCAGCGGGCAGATCGCTTAAGAGGATCGAAGCCCCGTCGCCTTCAACGAAGGTGTCGAGGCGATCGCTTTCCACGAAGAGGTAATAGGTATCCCCGACGGTGAGCCCGGAGAGGATGGCTTCGGCGCTGGCGCCGGAAAGGGTCAAATTGGCCAAGCTCCGGACTAGAGATCCCTCTTTGTACAAACGGGCGTAAACGCGGAGGTTGTGCTTGCCCTTCTGAGCGAGTTTGAGATTGTACCCCGTTTGTTCGGCGGTGAAGCGGTAGACGGTGGAGATTTTGTCTTGATGGGCACCGTTTTTCGCGTAGGTGGCTTCGACGCCTTTCTCCAAGGCGATGGCTTCGCTGACTTGGTCGTTCTCCTGCGCGAAGGTGGTTAGGGTGATGTTGCCGTAGACCGGGCGCGGAGTGGTGACGGAGCTGACGTTATAAGCTGCCACTTTGATGTAGGCGGTTTCGCCTTGGGCCAGCAAGACGTTCAGCTGGCAGTTGTTGTCCCCGTTGACCTTGTCCACGAAGGGGGAGTTGCGGTTGGGGGTGATCAACTGGCTGAATCCGGAGTCGGTGTAGATCCAGATGTTGTCCTCGTAAGACAAGCGGTTGCTGTTGGGACTTGAAGAAGAAGCCTCGAAGTCGCTGATCTGGAAGTAGTAGTAATCGCTCCCTTCTTTGGTCGCGGTGAAGGTGAAGTACTGGCACGGGACCGATTCGGAAGTGGTGAAGGTAACCGAGCTATCCATGGCAAGGGCCTTCGGGTTGGAGGAAACCTCACCTTCGGCGGCCACTTCGAACTTGGCGAAGAGCTCAACGTCCTCGGTTCCCAAAACAAGCGGGAACTCGGCTTGGGTGGCATAGGCCTTGTCCAAATACCAGCCGAGGAACTTGTATCCGACCTTCGGGGTCGGATCTTCGGGGCGAGCCAATTTGCGGCCCATCCCGTAAACCTGCTTGGAATAGTCGCCGGTCTGCTGCGCTCCATCCAAAAGCAAGCTGCCCTCGCCCAGGTGATAGGTCAAATTGATCTTCTGGGTGTCGGAGCAAACGTAGTTCTCGACGTTCAGATCGGATTTGGGGGCGGCGGAAAGCAAAGCGGCGCGCTCCGCCTCGGTCTTGTTCCAAACGACTTCTTCCGGAAGGGTGGCTTTTCCCGCTCCGCCAAAAAGCGGGAAGTTCGGTAAAGATTCCACATTGGCGCCGATGGTGACTTTTTCGAGCACCCAGGAAATCATCCCGTAGGTGTAGGAGGAGGTTGAGTCGAATTCATCGGCGGTGGCGAGGTTCTTCGCGTTCCAAATAATGCGTTTGAGGCCGCATTTGTAGTCGGCGTAAGAGGACGTGTAGCCAAACGCGTTGCTCATAATCGCGGTCAAGCTTTCGGGGAATTCGATTTCCTCCAAGGCGGAGCATTTCTCGAAAACATAAGGCGCGAAGGTGCGGATGGTCTTCGGCAAGCTGATTTTGGTGAGCTTGGTGCAGTTATAGAAGCCCTGGCCCTCGGAGGCGTAGCTGGTGAAATTCGGGTTGCCGATCGCGACCACGGTGGCTTCTTTGACGACGTGCTTCTCATAGGAAACCGGGGCCACGTAGATCTTCTCCGGGATCTCGACTTCGGTCAAAGCAGTGGTGGTCGCGTTGACGTAGGCCTCATCGGCTTTGACGTATTCGTTGCTGGAGCTGCCCGCGACGAAGGTCAAACCTTCGATTTGGGTGGCCGGGTGGACGAAGGAAATCCCGTTGGCCTTGATGGTGGTGCTGGTGAAGGATCCGCTCCATTTGCGCAGCCCGATTTCGACGTTGATGACGTCGCTTAAATGGCTTTCAGGGATGTTCTTCAAGGTATAGACCGCGTAATAGACGTCTCCGTTCAGGCTGTTGGTGCCATCCCAAGAAACGGCCTCGGCGTTGGTCAAAGACTTATAGACCTTGTCGATTTCAAGGGTCTTCTCCGCCATGACGCTAGCCCCGTCGCTAGAAGCGACCGAGCGTTTGACGTACATGGAGTAGATATCGTCGATGCCGGAAACCGCGACGATGAAGCGCACGCTGATCTTGCCGCCTTCCTCATCGATCTTCTGCAGTCCGAAGTAGCTGCCCATCTGGGCGTTGACAGAACTACTAGAAGCGTTCTGCCGGCGGAGGCTCACCGCCACGCCGATCTCGTCTTTCTCGCCTTCTTCATCGACCAAAATGGATTCGCCCACCTCGTCGCTATCGCTGGGAAGGATAGTGGGGGAGCAGGCGACGCCGAGCAAAGCGGCCAAAGAGAGAACGAGCAATTTGCTGGATTTGTTTTTCATGATGCCATTTCCTCCTTATCAGTCGCCGAATTCCTCTTCTAAGCCCCCGCCGGCTTCTCCGCCCGCGGTGATTCCGCTCCCTGCGCTGGGGGCGATGTCGAGTTTCTCTAAAGCGGAGAAGGAATAGGTATCGGAATCGCTATATTGGTAGTAGGAACTGGAACTGTATTTTCCGCCCATGGTGACGGAGAGGATCTCGCCCGTTTCCGGGGATACCACCAAGGTCGCCCGGAGATAGGACCAAGAGGTGTTGGTGACCGCGCAGCTCGCGCCCAAAGTCGCTACGAACCCATCCCCTTTGTTGAGTTGCCCTTCGGCTTGGAAGGTGAGTTTATCCTCGGTTAAGGAAACGAATTTCCAGGAATCGAGGGCCATCATCGTCTTGAGGTTGCGCTTGGTTAGGTCTTCGGAGGCACCTTCAACGCCTTCGCTTTCCTTATACTTCCAAGAAGAATCCAAGTAGTGGAGCGGATAGGTGAAGCCATCCTTGACGAAGGATCCATAGCATTTGCTAGCGACTTTTCCCTGAAGCCCGTAATAGCCTTCCCCGGCCACGTAAGCCATCGCATAGTCGTTGTTTTGGTAGACCGCGGAGAATTTATACCCGTCGACGTGGGTCAACGCGTCCAAATCCAAAGCCCTAGAGAAGGAAAGGCCCGATTCGGCGAGGGCAACCCCATTGAAGGTTCCCTTCACCAAAACCGCCTTGCCATCAAGCGTCGCGGGAATGGTCAGGTTCGCCGCTTCGCCCACGAGGGCATAACCCTCTTCCTCTTTCGCTAGATAAGCTTCCCCGAGGGAAACCCCGTCTTCATAAAGATCGGCGGCCTTGCCCCCATTGAGGCGGAGAGAATAAGTCTTGCCTCCGGAGACGGCTTGGTAATAGCCCTTCCCAGCAAGCAATCCCTCATAGGAAGAAGCGGTGTTGAGCGATTCCCCCGAGCAAGTGAAGCGGAGGGAGATCGACTCGACTTCGACGTCCCCTTGCGCTTGCAGAGCGAAATAGTCCGGGGCATCCCCGTCGAAGGAATAGGCGACTCCGCTTTCTAGGGCGTTCTCGCGGATCAAGTTGTCCGCTTCCCAACCCCAGGAAACCGTAAGAGCAGCGCCCTCGGAGAAGGTGACCTCGACGCTTTTGAGCTGATGGATGATGGTGGAGTTCGCAAGGCTCGCCCCTTTGGCGAACTTCGCGTATTTCCCCTCGATCTTGCTTAAGCCCTTGCTTTGGAATTCAAACGAATTTACCAGTTTGGACAAGGCGATTTGCTTCTCGCCTTCTTGCAGCGCGTTGTCTTCCGCGGTGAAATCGATGCCCCATTCCACTTCTTGGCCGCTAGCCGGGACAAGTCCGGCTTTGCTGCCGGCAAGGGCCCCGACCCCGGCCAAAGCCAAGGCGGAAAGCCCCAAAGTGGAGAGCATGATGGACGATTTTCTATTCATGTTTTCCTTTCTTTCTCTGCGTCGCAAAGAAATTTAACGGGTTAAAAATAGTATCGCTTCAAAACTAATCAAGGGAAAATCTTCCAATTTGGGCCAATTCGCCCAAAAAAGGCCACAAAGCGAAAGAAAACCGCCCCGAAGGGCGGATTAATGTTTAATTCAAAGGATGTTCTTGATAGACGTGGGGGGCTTCCACTTCTCTCTCTTCTTTTTCGTCTTCCTCTTTCTTCGGGGCGGGCTTCTTTTCAAGGGGCTTCGAGGCTTCTTTCTCCTCGGGCTTCATGATTTCCTTGAAGACGCTTGCGTAGGAGGTCAGATTCTGCAGATTGCTCGGGACGATGATCTTGGTGGCCTTGCCCTCGGAGACTTTCTCGAAAGCCTCGAAGCTCCGCAGGGAGAGGGCCTCATGGCTGGGATGGGCCTCGTTGATCATCTTGATACCATCTGCTTCGGCTTTGCGGAGGAGGAGTTCCCCCTCGGCTTGGGCTTTCTTAATCTTGAGGATGGATTCGGCTTCGGCTTCGGCGGCTTTGATCTTGGCTTGCTTCTCTGCGTCGGCGTTGAGGATGGTGGCTTCCTTATGCCCTTCGGCGATCGTGATGGCGCTGGTCTTCTGCCCTTCGGCGATAAGGATCTTCTCTCTCTTTTCGCGCTCCGCCCTCATCTGCTTCTCCATGGCCTCTTGGATGTCCCGGGGCGGGAGGATGTTCTTCACCTCGACGCGGGTCACCTTGATCCCCCAGGGATCGGTGGCCTCATCGATGATGGCCCGCATCTTGTTGTTGATGAAGTCGCGGGAAGTCAGCGTGTGGTCCAAATCCAAGTCCCCGATCAAGTTGCGGATGGTGGTGGAAGTAAGCGCCTGGATGCCGGCGATGGGATTCTCGA
Organism: Candidatus Alloenteromonas sp.; assembly: GCA_050872145.1. Taxonomy (GTDB): domain Bacteria; phylum Bacillota_I; class Bacilli_A; order RFN20; family CAG-826; genus Alloenteromonas. Next base: position 12,552 of record JBNMGG010000029.1, read on the forward strand.
CCCCATAGCAATAAAGCTTGCTGTCGACCACCTGGAAGAAGACGATCGTGTCGATTTGCATGGTGACGTTGTCCTTGGTGATGACTTGCTGGGGCGGGAAGTCGTAGATCTGCTCCTTCAAAGAGACCTTCTTGGCGATCTTGCTGAAGATGGGCAGCACGTAATGGATGCCCGTGGTAAGCGTGCGGGAATACTTCCCCAGCGTCTCGACGACGCATTCTTCGGTTTGGCGGACCACCTTGATCCCGGTGAGGAATAAGACGATTAAGAAAACGGCGAGGCTGAGGAAGACGACTAACAATGTGATGGCGATGGGTTCCATAAACGAACCTCCTTCTGCGGCTTTAGTATAACAAACAACCCTTTTTGTCTAAGAGGCCAAATTTGAAAGAACAGTGTGCTTGGGGTAATCTTAACGACACGTAGGTTCGCGATTATGAAAAACAAGAGCAAAAAAAGAAAAGCCCTCGTGATAATCGGGGGCGTCCTGGCTGGGATCATCCTGATCCCCTCTGCCTTCTTGGGCATCGTCACCGCGATGGCCCATAACCGGAGCCTGCCCACCCATGCGGCGGAGAAGATAGAAAATGACACGGGCCTTGTTCAGCAGAGGGGGAAAGCCCTCTTCGACAAAAACGGGGACTACCTTTTGCTCCGCGGGGTGAACCTCGGCAATCTGCTCGTCAGCGAGTCCTGGCTCTCGCCTTTTGGGGCGGGGGAGTGCCTCGATGAGAACGGGGATGTTATCCTCGACCACGATGGCTTGCCCACCTATCCCGAATTGCCGATGGAAGAAGCCATCGATGCTTTCGCTTCCAACCCCAATCTCAACCAAGAGCAACGAAAGGAACTCATCAAGACCTACCGCAACGCCTGGTTTGGGGAAGAGGACTTCGCCTTGGTCAAGGAAATGGGCCTCAACCTCATCCGCCTGCCCTTCTATTGGAGGGATATCCTCAACGAAGATTTCAGCCCCAAAAGCGAGGAAGAAGCTTTTGGATATCTGGACTCCTTCCTGGAGAACTGCAAAAAGAACGACCTTTACTGCATCCTCGACCTCCATGGGGCCCCGGGCAGCCAAAACGCCTATGAGCATTCCGGGGATTTGACCAAAGCCGATCTTTGGAAAGAGAAACGTTATCAAGAAGCCACCGCCGACCTCTGGGCCTACATCGCCTCTTATTATAAGGACAAGCGCCCGGACCTATCCCCGAGCATCGCCTCCTACGATTTGCTCAACGAGCCCTGCACCAGCTACGAGAACCCCGGCGACGGGGGCGACCCCGAAATCGCCTATCCCGTCTTCGACCGCATCTATCAAGCCATCCGCTCCACCGGGGATCGGCACGTCATCACCATCGAAGGCATGTGGAGCTATGACGCTTTCCGCGATCCCAAAGACTACGGCTGGACCAATATCCTGCACGAAACCCATATGTACAACTGGGACCATGAAAAAGTCCCTTATTGGCTCTTCAACGATTACCACGAACTCAAAACCTGGGGCCATGACTACGACGTGCCCATGTTCATCGGGGAATTCACCTTTTTCGAGGACGACGAAGCCTGGCAGCAGCAGCTCTCCCTCTATGAGAAGCGCGGCTATTCCTGGGCCATGTGGACCTATAAAGCTTCGGTTAATGGCTGGTGGACCACCTCGTGGTCGATCCTCACCCAGAAGCTCGACCTCCGCGACGGCAAAAGGAAAGCCAACCTCAAAGAAGACACCTACGAAGAACTCAAAGCAGCCGCGGAGAAGTGCTCCTCCCAGTACTGCGAGAAGTCCAACACCTACCGCCGGATCGTCGAATTCACCGCGAAATACTAGATATAGGTGCAAATGTTGGAAAACAGAAGCCATGGTATAATCCCTTTGCCAAACAATCAGAGGCGATTGGGAGGCACCCCGGTCTGGTTGTTTGGCGATGACCTTCCCCAGGGCGTCTCCCAATGGCCGGAAGGGATTTTTTCATGCTCACAAAACAAGAGCTTTCCGCGCTCACCGACGAGGAGCTCGCGGCCATGGAGTCGTCGGCTGCCCGCGAGCTGAGCGCGAGGGAGGCGAAGCGCTCTAACGCCCAAAAGGCATCGGCGGCGAAGGCGATGAAACGCGACCCGCGATGCCCGGCGTGCCACTGCAGGCTGCGGAGGGACGGCAAAAGGAAAGACGGCGCCCAAAGGTACGAATGCCCCATTTGCGGACGCCATTCGTGCGACACCACCGATACCTCTCTTTCCTCGTCCAAGCTCAGCCTGGAGATGATACGGAAGACGGTTACGCTGATATTGCTGGACTGCCCCGATTGGGTGATAGCGTGGATTCTTGGCATCGATCAGAAAACCGCTCAGTTCTGGAGGGACAGATGCCTCGACGCGGCTCAGGAGTGGTCGGAGGAATCCACGCTTTCCGGCCATGTGTGGATCGACGAGATGCGCTTCGCCCCGACGAGGGCCAGCGGGCTGGCCGACGGAGTCTGGACGACATACGCCGGGAAGATAGCGAAGGACGCATACCTGGAAATCGCCTTCGACGCGAAGGGGGATGGCTTCTGCAAGCTGTATGCCGAGAAGCTCGGCACGCCGAACAGGGACATGGTCCTTTCCGCGCTTTCGGGCAGGATCGAGGAAGGATCGAGGCTCACGCACGACGGCGCCCCATGCCACAATCTACTGATCAAGAGGCTCGGGCTCGAGGACGACTGGTGCAAATTCGTCCCCGGGGAAAGGGAATACGAGGAGAAGATGAAGCTGATGAGCAACTGCTGCAGCTATCTGAGGCATTGCTTCGAGTCCCATAGGGGCATCAAATACGCAAAGCTGGAGGCCTATGCAAATTTCTTCATGTACCGCTGGTCGCACGTCCGCAAACACGGCCTTTCGGAGACGATAGATTTCCTCATGGGGAGGGTCTGCGGAACGCGCAAGAGCCATGATTACAGGGAATCGTTCAGAAAAAAGTCGACATGGCTTTGATTTCGTTCCAACATTTGCACCTATATCTAG
>JBNMGG010000050.1:0-5452 GCA_050872145.1 Candidatus Alloenteromonas sp.
GCTCTATGTGGCGGTCAACCCCTACTCCGGCAAAGATGCCTTGAGCCTTGGAACCGGATGCATTTGCACCGTCATCTTCGCCTTCGTTGGCGCGCTGCTCAGCCTCTACGGCGCTTATTCCAACTGGAAAGCCTAAGCGAAAAGCAAAAGGGCCACCAGGAGGTGGCCCTTTTCGTTTGCCTCGTAATTAGGCGACGTGGTCGCAAATGTATTTCCCAACGTCCTCGTAATTGATGTTGAGGGCCATCGAGAGCGAGCCGTAAACCAAGGGGGCGGCGCGATTAACGAACTGGGCGTCCATTGAATTCAAATGGCCGTCCTTTTCTTTTCTTTGCATCGCGCCCTGCAGAAGCGGGATTAAATCAGAAAGAACCCCTGCCCCCAAAGCCGATTCATAGGAGAGCTTTCTCTTTTTGGAGTCGGTGATGTAGATGTCTTTTTTGGGCGAAGGCCAATGATCGACCAAAGACGTCGCTTCGTCCTTGGAAATCGGCGAAGACAATGAACCGGAATAATCCACAGGCACGCGGACAATGTTTCCCTTATCGTCCCCAAACAGCGGAGAAAGGACATAGTACAAAGTGCCAGAGGTATCTCCGGCCAATGGGGCTATTGCTTGAACCAGGCAAATGCCGCAGTGTTTGTGAAAAACGTATTCATTGACTTGAAACGCCATCCGGATCCTCCCCTTCGTTAAATGTATAAGGCCAAATCAAATGAATTAGCCCTTCGAATAGTAAAATTATAGCAAAAAATATCAAAAATTGCGCTTGAAACCGCTAACAATCAAATTTGTTCGTTCGGCATCGAACTTTTTTCGATGCTCAAGTTTTGTTTTTTTCAAAAAGGGTGAATCAGGCGACGAAGGCTTTTGCTTTCTCATCGATGGCATCCGCTAACGCATCAACGCCTTCATCCTTTTTGGCGGAAACGGGGAAGAATTTAGCGTCCGCATTCAATTTCTTAATGTGGTCTTCCGCCATTTCGAGGTTGAAATCAAAAACGGGGAGAGTGTCCATTTTGGTGAAGACGAAGAAATCGCCAACGCGGAACATCAGCGGGTATTTGAGGGGTTTATCGTCGCCTTCCGGAACGGAGAGCAAGATCATTTTCAACGCAGCGCCCGTATCGAATTCGGCGGGGCAAACCAAATTCCCGATATTCTCCAAGAAAATGATGTCCAAGCCATCTTCCCCGATGGCTTGGACGCCTTCGGAGACCATTTTCGCGTCGAGGTGGCATTCTCCAGAGGTATGCAGCTGGATGGTTTTTACGCCGGTTAATTTTCCGACCGTTTCCGCGTCAACCACAGCGTCCATATCCGCTTCCATGACGCCGATGCGGAACCCTTTGGCCTTCAGCTTATTGATCAAGGAAACGAGCAGCGTCGTTTTCCCCGATCCCGGAGAAGACATGACGTTGATCAGAAAAACCTTGTGCTCTTTGAGGCTTTTCCGTAAAAGCTCGGCGCGGGAATCATTATTCGCTAGGACGGATTGTTTGACTTTAATAACGCGGACTTCAGACATATTTTCTCCTTCGTGTTCTTCGGTATTTTAATCGTTTTCCCGGTTACCGTGTTAAAGAATATATGGTCTACTTTCGCTTAAAAAGCCACCGCAAAAAATAGCGAACCCATGAATCGATTTTCTTCCTCGTTTTCGTAACGAGATGACTCTCTTTGCATTTCCGCCGTTTCTTTTGCTTTCTCTTAATAATAATTTTTTATCGATGTGGCCGAATTTTTTTGAATTCTCCAAATAAGAGAATCCATTTTCTATGAGCCCGATACCCGGAAGAGAGAAAGAATCCCGTGCGCGACATTTACAATGTCCCCGAAAAAAGGAGATGCCATGAGCGAAACCATTGTCAAAACTCAAAATAGCAACCCGTCCAAGCGGAAAGCGATCCTGATTTCCTCGATCACGGGAAGCGTAGCGATTTGCCTCGGCATCGCCGCGGGCATCGTCGGCGCCAAATTCTTCGGCAACAAGCAAACAACCGACTATTCCAACGTGAACGTCAACGCTTTGACCGACGATATCGATGCGGCGCGCAGCAAATACAACAAAGCGAAATCTTCGGGCACTCCCTTGGAACAGGCTTTAAAGCCTTCCGAGATGGTAAACCTCGCAATCGCCAACTACTCCGCCCTCCCCTCCACAAAAGCGGTCGGACTTGGAAGCGCCCTTTCCATGGGCGTGACTCAGCAGATTCAATCCATCCAAATCAAAAACGATGGCAAATATTTCGAGGAATCCAACTCCATCGGCTTGGTGAACCTGTTCGACCGGATGTACCAAGACGGGGACAGCACTTCCTGCTATTGGGGGGACAATTCGGATTATTCCTCCCACGCGAAAAGGGTCTACTCAAACGAAGAGTATGCCAACATGATGGGCCGCAAGGTTTCCGACCCCATGATCTACGTCATTTCGCGGAAGACGGCCATCACGAAAGAAGAATCGGTCAAATCCGGACGGGGCATTTCCAAAATCGTCAAAGAGAATGGCGGCTATACCGTCGACTTGGAGCTCAACCGGAAAACCAGCGTCGTCAACTACGTCAAGCAAATGCAGAACATTTCCGGGCTCACCGGATATCCGACCTTCGCTTATTGCCATTTGACCTTCCATCTCAGCGAGGATCTGATGCCAATCGAATACACGTCCTACGAAAAATACAACGCGACCAAGGCCAGCGTTCCGCTTCCGGTCGATATCGAAGGAACCCTCACGACGAAGTTCTACACCACTGGAACCTACGCGATCCCTTCCCTCTCCGACGTCACCTCGGGCGAATATTCCAAATGATTTGATTTCCTAAAAGGAGTTCGATATGAAAAAAGACAAAAACAAGAAAAAGAGCAGCATCGACAAAAAGCGCTTCTTTTTGAATTCCGGCGTGTTCCTGGCTTTGTTTGGAATCACCACCGCCACCACTTTCCTTCTCGTCCCCAAGGGCGCACAGGGAGGTGACTCCGACGATGATATCGACGAGTCCATCGACGACGATGACAACATCGTGATGACTGGGAAGCAAAAGTTCATCACCAACCTAACCAACAGCGCCACTTCGGGATTGAACCTTTCCTTCACCAAGCTCGACGCCTATTTCCCGGGGAAAGACAAGTCTGACTCCTCCAAAGGCAACCGCATCAACGGGGCCGGCACCGAAGTGACCTTCGCGATGGACGAGGTTTCCGCCCACGGAATCAGCGTGGGATTAAAAGGCAAGGTCGATTACAACGGGTACAACCGCCAAGTCGACTTGCTGAAAGCGAGCGATGACATTTATTTCTCCATCGTCGATTTGGACAACTCCTCCTATGACTTCAAATACAAAGCCTCGATCGCCCCGAAGGTGACGGAAGATAGGGATCCCACCACCGGCGGCCTCATCCAGTATGAATACGGGGACATCGATTGGATCCTCTCCGACGTTTTGGAGATTCTCTCCGCCGGCGGAATCCAAGTCGAGTTACCTTCCATCGATTTGGGCGGCGGATCCTCTTCCGGGGATTCTTCCTCCTCCAGCGAAAGCGATAATAGCGCCCTATCCGGGATTTTGGACTCCCTCAACAACATGGAAGAGGACGAAGCCCATTCCTACTTCACGTGGAATCTCCCTTTGGAAGACCAAACCTTCCCGATCGGCCTTTCCCACGACGCCAACTTCGGCCTCTCCGGAATCGACTTCCCCGCCAAGACTTTCGAAGGAAATGGGGAAAAGCAAAACGCCTTCTCGCTGAAAAACGGCGAAGAGGAAATCGGGACCATCCAGGCTTCCGCCAAGGTCATCACCGGCAGCGATTCGGTCAATTGGCAGGATTTCATCCCCGGGGAACTCGGGGAATACCATAGCCTCGTCGATTCGGCTTCTCTTTTCCGGAAAATGGCCCGTTATGCGGCGAACCCGCAATTCGGGATCCGCACGGTCAATTCTTTGAACGTCAACGACGGAAAAGGGTTGGTTCTAACCCACTACAAATCCGAAGAAGGAAAGCCGACCTCGGAAACTCTGGAACAAGCAAGCCTCAATCTGTCCGCGGGAGCGGATTTCACTGATGGATTGAAGGCCTTCTCCACAGACATTGATTTCTCCGCCGCTTCCTCCTATGCCAAACTTTCCGCCTCCTATGACGGCGAGAACGCCTTCATGAATATCGACGATTTGCTCATGGCCCGCGTCAGCAAAACCAATCTCGACGCCCTTTGGAGCAACGTCACCGCTTCTTTGAGCGAAGATTCCTCCACGAAAGAAAGCATGGAGCAGGCTAGCGAAATCGGCGATTTGATTTCCGTCGTTCTCGATGAATTCCCCACGATCAAAGGGATGACCGAAGGGCATTACGAAGGCGCCTTCGCTTTCATCAAATCCATCAAAGGGAAAGACAACCGCTTCGAAATCACCTTCGACCTTTCCCCGCTCCATTTGGAGGGCGAGGTTTCCTTTGTCGTGGACGGGACTTATTCCGGTTCGGAGGAGAATGCCCAAACCGACACCTACCTCACCGGCGTCACCTTCTCCAATGTGAAGCTGAGCGCCTTCCAGTTGGATGGGTCCTTGCTCCTCGACGCTTACAAGGTTCCTACCATCAATGCGGAGGATTACGACGAGCTGACTCACTTGCCCGGAATCAAAGATCAAATCACCACTTTGACCTCTTCCCAGCAAGCCGCCCTATCCTTGTCCGGATCGATCCTCGGCGAAGAAAAGGACAGCCTCGGCAACTCTGTGGGAGTCGCCTTTAACAGCAGCATCGGCTTCTCTTATCCCGAGAAGCAAATGGGCATCAAGCTGACCGCGAATCAGGTCTCCAAGGAATATTCCCAAGACCACCATTTCTCCTTCAGCCTTGATGGGGACGGGAAAGACTTCACCAATGCCGCTTTCCGCTATGATTCCAAAAACGACGTCGCAATCGATTCCAAATCGGGGCTCGACGAAACGGGGAAAGCCAGAAGCAATCCCCGTTCGAATAAGCCGCTGACCGGAACGATGGCGATTTCTTCCCTGCAAGACATCGTCGATACGGTGAAAGGCGTCATCCCCGAGCAGGAAGACGACGGCAAGACCCCGTTCCAGAAAATCGCTTCCGCCTTCGGAAATCTCGCCGGCAGCGACTTAGCCAACGACTTGATCAATCAGAAGTTCTTCGGTTTCGCCGAGAAGAAGATCCTTGCCGAAAAAGCCTCTTTGGGCGGTGACGTCAACACCTTCAAATTGAACGGCGACCTCTTCGGCTTGGACGAGAACCCCGTCGTCGAAATCGCCTATCAGCCCAATCAGGAAAGCAGCAACGGCGGGTTCAAATCCCTGCAGTTCACCCTGAAAAACACCAAAATCAAATTGGGGTTGGACGCAGTCGACAACGTCTCTTCCGCTTTGCTCAATCCGCTTAGCGGCGAAGATTTATCTACCTACACCGACTTCAACACGCTGAAGACCC
>JBNMGG010000023.1:0-21129 GCA_050872145.1 Candidatus Alloenteromonas sp.
ATCGTGGATCTGCTCGATGAGAAGTTTGGAAAAGAGCTTATCCCCGGGCTCCATCAAGGAGCGGTTGGTCAAGTCGAGGATCCGAGTTTCCGGGAGGTCCCTTTCGTTGACCCGTTTGCTCATTTCGGCGTACCCGTATACGCCTTTGGTGGCCCTGGCCTTGGTTTCCAAACTCGGGGTAGCCGAGCCCAAAATGACTTTGGCGCCGAAATGCTTCGCGCGGATGATCGCGACTTCGCGAGCATGGTAGAAAGGAAGGGAATCCTGCTTGTAGGATTCGGTGTGCTCCTCATCCAAAACAATGGCTCCGATGTTTTGAAGTGGAGCGAAGACGGCGCTGCGGGCGCCGACCACCACTTTTGCCTTCCCCGAGGCGATGCGGCGGTACTCATCGTATTTTTCACCGGGGGTCAATTCGCTGTGGAGGATGGCGACTTGGCCGGAGAAGCGCCGGGAGAAATACTCCACCATGACCGGGGTCAAGGAGATTTCCGGGACGAGCATCAAGAATGTTTTTCCCCGTTTGAGGTATTCTTCCGCCAAATGGAGGTAGACTTCCGTCTTGCCGCTCCCGGTGACCCCCTGAAGAAGAACGACTTCCTGGGGGCAATTCAAAATCGTGTCGTAGGCCTTTTGCTGCTGAAGATTCAGCTCATGGGGCTGCTCTTTTTCGAGTTCGGGGATGACGAGGCGGTTCCTTTCTTTCTTGAAGGTCTCGACCTTCCCTTTTTCGATCAAGCGCTTCACGGCAGAGGGGGATCCGGCCTCTTTTTTTAAGACCTCCCCGCTTGAGAGGATCAGGCGATAGATTTCCTTCTCTTTCGGGGTCAGCCCATCCTCCCCTTCTTCTTTGATTTTCAAATACACGTCATAGGCGATCTTCGGTCCCTTGAGGGCGCTTAAAGAAGGCTTCAAAGACGGGGGAAGCATTGCCTGAAGGACGGAGATTTGCGGGGAAAGATAATAAGAAGCGACTTCTTGGCAGAGCTGCATCAGTTCTCCGTTGAGAAGGGGTTCTTTGTCTAAGATGGAGGAAATGAAGGAAAAGCGGAAGCCGTTTTGCTCTTCTAGTTGCTTTTGGCTTAGTTCCGTAGAATGGACGTCCACGACGTAGCCGATGATCCTTTGGCCGTTGAAAGGCACCAAAACACGGACTCCGGGGCGAACGTCTTCTTGGAGGCACAAATACGAAAAAGGACGGTTCAGGGAATTCTTCGCGTGTTGAATCAAAACATCGAGGATCAGCATCCTCTAGGATTATACAATCAGGATTGTTGCTCGGACAAAGAGGCTTTGATGATGGAGGCGATTTCCCCCGCGGCCCTTTCCACGGAATCGTTTAGGACGACGTATTTGTATTTGCTGGCCAAGGGGAGCTCGGAACGGGCTTTCTCCAAGCGTTCCTGGATGACTTCTTCGGGCTCGGTTTTCCTTCCGCGGATGCGGTCTTCCAAAGCCTTCATGGAAGGGGGCATCAGGAAGATGGAGATGGCGTCGGGGCATTGGGCGAGGACTTTGGCGGTTCCTTTGGTTTCGATTTCCAATAGAACGTTCTTCCCCTCTTCCCGCATCTGCTCCACCTTATCCTTCGGGGTTCCATAGCGGTTGCCGACGAATTCGGCCCATTCCAAGAGGTTTCCGTTATCGATGTTGCGTTGGAACTCTTCCTTGGAAACGAAATAGTATTCCCTCCCCTCGACTTCCCCCGGGCGCATCGCACGGGTGGTCATGGAGACGGAGAAGAAAAGATGCAAAGAGGGATCCTTCATGAGCTCTTTGCGCACAGTCCCCTTTCCTACCCCACTGGGACCGGAAAGGATGATGAGCAAGCCTTTTTGATTCATGTTGCGGGTATTTTAAGCAAGGGGGTGGGACAAAACAAGCCAAAAGGAGCCGATTTATAGGCAAAGAAAGGGCTTTTTTGGAAAGCGAAGTTTCCTTCTTCTTTTTTTATGGGGGATAATGGGGGCATGTCCCTTCGAATCAGCCAAATCCCCGCCTATGCGGAATACCTGAACCAAACCCTTTCGGGAAGGCATATGGGCAAACTCTGCCAATATAGCCAAGACGTCTACGTCTTTTCCCTCTCCCGCGGGGGAAAGCTCGTTTTCGTTTTGACCGGCGGAGATCCCTACGTCTACCTCAGCTCCTCCTTCGGCGAGGGGCAAAGCTTCTCCACCCCCTTCGGCATGAGCCTAAGGAAATCTTTGAGCAATGCGCTCATCGAAAAGGTGGAGGCCGTTCCCGGGGACCGCATCCTCCGCTTCCGCCTTTCCTCGGTCAACGAAGTCTTCAAAACCGTCGAATACGATTTGGTTTTCGAACTGATTCCCACCCATCCGAATTTGCTGTTGCTCAACCAGAACGGAACCATCGAGAGCGCCCATAAGACGACGACCCTCATGGACCGGCGCCCCATCGTTCATGGGGTCACCTATTCTTACCCCGACAAAAAGGAATTCCCGGAGGAAGATTGCCCTTTCGACGCCCAAGAATACGAGCGATCCTGCCAGAGGAAAGAACCCGCCTTGGAGCAAAGAAGGAAAAAAGAACGCTACGCCCCGCTTCTGAAATTCCTGAAGGCGAGGGAGAAACTCTTAAAAAGGAAAATCGCTTTGATTGAGCAGGACAAAGAAGAGGCGAAGGCCCACTTAGACGATGGCAAATACGGCGATTTCATTTTCATGAATTACTCTTCCCTGCCCAAGAACGCCTGCAGCTTTTCTTATGAAGGAAAGGAAATCGCCTTGGATCCAAGGAAGAACCTTTCCCTGAATGCGGAAAGTTTCTATAAGCGCGCGAAGAAAGCAAAGGCGACGCTCAAGCTGGCCGAGGAAAACCAGGAGAAGGCGAAGAAGGAAATCGGGGAAGTGCAACGCTTGCTTGGTCTTCTTGCCAACGCGGACGAGTCCTTCCTCGCGGAGGCCGAGAAAGAGTACGGGCTCAACAAAATCCAAAGCAAGGGGATTTCCTCCACCCCGCTTTCGGATTCCTCGTTGCTGCCGATGCAAACGGCGGTGGGCGACGTCACCTATTTATTCGGGAGGAACGCGAGGCAAAACGATTACCTGACTTTTGCCTACGCGACCGCGAAAAACCACATCTGGATCCACGTCAAAGACGCCCACGGGGCCCATCTGATCATCAAAAAAGACAGCCCAAGCGACCAAGAGATTGCTTTGGGCTGCCAAATCGCTTTGCTGGCATCCAAAAAAGAAGACGGGGAAGTCATGTATTGCCCCCGGAAGAACGTCAAACGGGGCAACGTCCCAGGGCAAGCTTTGGTAAAGGAATACCGTTCCGCGACCTTTCGCGGAATCTCAAAGGAAGCGCGGGAAGCCTATCTCCAAGCCAAGAAAGCGTCTTGATCAAAGCTTCTCGGGGAATTTTTCCTCGTATCTCTTTTTGGCGTCTTCAATCGACTTCATGGCGACTTTCACTCCATGGATCGCGCCGATTTTGGTGGTTTTGCCGTGCTCCAATTGCTTATAGACGGTGAAGAAATGCTTGATTTCGTCCAAAAGGTGGGCGGGGATTTCTTTGATGTCCTTGAATTCGTTGTAGAGGGGGTCGTTCTCGCAGATGGCGATGATCTTTTCGTCCACCATCCCCGAATCGGTCATCGTGAGGATGCCAACCGGATAGCAACGGCAAAGCGCCATCGGGACGATGGGTTCGCTGGAAAGGACCAGCACGTCGAGGGGGTCGTTGTCTAAGCCCCAGGTTCTCGGGATGAAGCCGTAGTTTTGGGGGTAATGGGTCGCCGTATAGAGGATGCGGTCGAGGATGAGGGCCCCGGATTCATGGTCGACTTCATATTTGTTTTTGCTCCCCGCGGGGATTTCGATGCAAGCCAAGAAGTGGCTCGGGGTGATGCGGGAAAGGGGGACGGAATGAAGAATGTCCATCGTGTTTGACCTCCTGTCTTTCGATTCTACCACCTTTCCTCCCACTCCAGAAAACCCCCGTATAATAGAGTCATGAAGAAAGAAGGGCTCATTTTGGCGTTGCTCCCCCTGCTTTGCCTTGCTTCCTGCAAAGAGGGCCAGGGGGTCCTTTCCCCTTCTTACGTCCCCGATCCTTCTCTCCCCTACCTTCTTCGGGACGGGAACGCTTATCTTGGAATCGCTTCCGGAGGCCTCGTCGAAGAGCCTTCTTCGTCTTTGAAAGAAGCTTCCCTCACGGGGGAAAGCCTCCTTTATTACTTCTCCCGTTCCTCCTGCTCCTATTGCCAAGAGGTCGAGCCGGCCTTCTCTTCCTTTTTGGAAAAGAGTTCCGCCAAGGTGATTTCCCTTACGGAGAAAAGCTCCCCGAGCTATTCCTCCGCCGTGTCGTTTTTCGAATTGAACTTCCCGGAGGCGAAGCCCTTCTTCTCCAATTGGGGCACCCCGTTGCTGTTTTCTTTCCAAGACGGGCATTTTCAAAAGCTCGAGCTCTATGGGAACCACAAGAATGAGCAAGCCATTGCTAAGCTCCTTTCGGGATTCAGCTTCCCTTACCTCTATGAGCTTTCCTCTTTTGAGGGGGTCTCTTCCTTTTTAGGGGATGGGTTCCCCGTTTTGCTTTGCTTGAGCAAGGAAAGCTACGCTTCTATTTTCTCTTGGGCCAAATCCTCCACGAAGAAAGCGGGCGTTCTATTCTTGGACAAGCTGAACGCTTCTGAGCAAGAAGAAATCCGCCTGGCCTTCGGAGAAGGCGAGCGTTTCCTTTGGAAGGACCGAAACGTCGAGATCTCAAAAAGCAGGGAGGAATACCTCTCCCTGCTTCAAGAATACTATCGGGGTTAATTCGCCTTCGCGTGGACGAAAGAGACGAACTCCATGCCTTCTTCCTTCGTTTTGAATTTGGCGTAGTAGTAGCTATCCCCCATGGCTAGGGCCATATGCTCGGGGTAGCGTCCGTACATGCAAAGCTGATAACGGTACTTAGCCAGGATTTCCTCCTCGGAATGGAGGTAATGGTAGCAATCCCTGCGCGCGGAGGTGAAGGCGTAGAACTTCTCCTTCCCCATGTCCTCGCGGTTTTCATCGAAGCAAATCACATCCGCGTAGATGTCGTAGATCGAAGCCGATTCGGCGAAGTCGATGAGGTCGGGGGTATAGCCTCCAGCGGGGCGCATATTGCACTCAAGAGCGACGAACTCGCCCTTTTTGGCCAGCCCTGGCTTGTCTTTGCCCAAGACGAAGAACTCGATGTGGAACGCCCGTTTGGAGATGCCGAAGGCTTTGACGACCTTCTTCCCGGTCTCTAGGAACGAAGGGGCGTCGATGTCATCCATCGGCAGGGAGAAGGGGTTGGTCCAATAATAGTCGTCGATCAAATCGTTGACGACGTCGGCGACCGGGACGGGGAAATGGTCGGAGGTGGCGAAGACGACGTTGCCTTTCGAGTCGCAGATGCCGTCGAAGCTGACGATGCTGCCGGAGACGAACTCCTCCATGATGTAGGTTTCCGGGAGGGTTTTCTCGAAGAAGGCGTCGAATTCTTCTTTGTTTTTCAGCGAATAGGAATCGGATGCCCCCACCCCGACGTTAGGCTTGACGAAGACGGGGAAGCCGACTTCCTTGACGAATTCCTCGGCTTTCTTTTTGTCTTGCTTCCCATCCACCAAAAGGTAGCGCATCGTCTTGGCCCCGCCTTTTCGGAAGTACTCCTTCATCGCGGATTTGGCTTTGATGTGCTCCATCTGGGCGGGGAAGAAGCCGGTTTTCACGTCGAACTTCTCCCGAAGGTAGGCGTCCATCTCCAGCCACCACTCATTGTTGGATTCGATGTAGTCGATCTTCCCGTATTTCTTTTGGAAATAGGATACGGCCTTCTCCATCTCCGCTTTGTCGCTTAAATCCTTGACGAAGTAGTATTCGGTCAAAGAAGAGACGAGCCGCGGCTGCAGGTCCGGGGCAATGGAGTCCCCGATGCCGAGGACGTTGACCCCTTTCCGGCGCAGAGCCTCGGTGAAGAGATAATAACGGATCGGAAAATTCGGCGAAATAAAGATGAAATTCATGCTTTGCCACCTCCGGAGAGGGACTTCGCGGACAGGCGGGTCAATGCGCGGAGCAAAGATGCCTTCGCCCGGGTTTGGTCGATGTTCTCGTTCTTTTCTTGAAGGCGCTGCTCGGCCCTTTTTTTGCTTTCTAGGGCCCGGGTCGCGTCGATGGAAGAGCCTTCTTCCATCAAAGGGGAAGAGACGACCAATTCGTCCCCCGCCATATTAGCCACCCCGCCGAAGCAAGTGAAGTAGCGGTTTCCTTTCTCCGTCTTGACTTGGATGATCCCAGCCGGGGAAAGAGAGACGATCATGCGGGTGGTCCCGCTGGAGAATTCGGTGGGCCCTTTCTCCGCGGGGAGCAAGCAAGAAAGGACTTCCCCTTGGAAGGGGCTTCCTTTGGGAGAAAGAAGACGGAGCTTCATTTCATTTCCTCGGCTTTCTTCTTCACGTCCTCGATCGATCCGCAGTAGAGGAAGGCGGATTCGGGGTAGGAATCATATTTGCCGGAGAGGATTTCCTTGAAGCTGGAAACGGTTTGCTGCAAAGGGACGTAAATGCCGGGGACGCCATTGAAGGCGGCGGCGACGTGGAGGGGCTGAGAGAGGAAGTTGCGAACTCTTCTAGCGCGGGCGACGATTTCCTTGTCCTCGTCGGAAAGCTCGTCGATGCCGAGGATCGCGATGATATCCTGCAGCTCTTTGTAGCGTTGGAGCAATTTCTGCACGCCGCGGGCGACTTCGTAATGCTCCTCGCCGATGACGTTGGGGTCGAGGATGTTGGAAGTGGATTCCAAGGGATCAACGGCCGGGAAGATGCCGAGGGCCGCCGTATTGCGGTCGAGAAGCGTCCTCGCGTCGAGGTGGGAGAAAGTCGTCGCCGGAGCGGGGTCGGTGAAGTCGTCGGCCGGGACGTAGACGGCCTGGACGGAGGTGATGGACCCGGCTTTGGTGGAGGTGATCCTCTCCTGCAATTGGCCCATTTCGGTGGCTAGGGTCGGCTGATATCCGACGGCGCTCGGCATACGGCCAAGCAAGGCGGAGACTTCGCTCCCGGCTTGGGTGAAGCGGAAGATGTTGTCGATGAAGAGCAAGACGTCCTGATGCTCGACGTCGCGGAAATGCTCAGCCATCGTCAAGGCGGACAAGGCGACGCGCATACGGGCTCCGGGGGGTTCGTTCATTTGTCCGAAGCAAAGGGCGGTATTCTTCAAAACGCCGGACTCCTTCATTTCGTAATAGAGGTCATTGCCTTCGCGCGACCTCTCCCCGACCCCAGCGAAGACCGAGGTGCCGTTATGCTCTTTGGCGATGTTGAAGATGAGTTCCTGAATCAAAACGGTTTTGCCGACGCCCGCACCGCCGAAGAGGCCGATCTTGCCGCCCTTTACGTAGGGGCAAAGCAAATCGATGACCTTGATGCCGGTCTCCAAGACTTCGCGGGAGACGCTTTGCTCGGCGAAGGTCGGCGCGGCGCGGTGGATGGGCATCCTTTGGCAGGAGGAGAAATCGTCTCCCAACCCGTCGATCGGCTCGCCGAGGACGTTGAACATGCGCCCCAAAGTCTTCTCGCCCACGGGGACGGAGATGGGGGCTTCGGTGTTGAGGACTTCCATGCCGCGGCTGATGCCGTCGGTGGCGCCCATGGCCACGGTGCGGACCACATCGTCGCCGATGTGCTGCATGACCTCGACCGTCAAGGTTTTCCCTCCTCCGAGGTTCACTTTCAGCGCAGTCAGGATTTTGGGCAGGCATTGATCGGGGAAAGCGACGTCGATGACCGGCCCTTGGGCTTGGACGACTTTTCCAATCAATCCTTTTTTCATTTCGTTTTCCATCTTGCTGCTGCCTCCTTATTTGGCGTTCCCCGCCCCGGACACCACTTCGGTGATTTCCTGGGTGATCGCGGCTTGGCGGGCTTTGTTGTATTCGACCGAGAGCTGCTTGAGCAGATCTTCGGCGTTGTCGTTGGCGGAATCCATCGCGTTCCTGCGGCTTGCTTGCTCCGAGAGTTGGCTTTCATCAAGTAGGCTCTGCAGCACTCCGGCTAGGTAAATCCCCAATAGAGAGTGGATCTGCTCTTTGCCCGAAGGCTCGAGTAGCGGCGGGCAATATTCCTCTTCGTTGCTCGGGGTGTAGGGAACGGAAACGGGGAGCAAAGTGTATTCCTTCGGCTGGAAGGAGAGGGAATTCACGTAGGAAGTGTAAACGACGCGGATTCTGCGATACTTTCCTTCGTTAAACTCATTCCGCAGGGTTTTGCAGGTTTTTTCGATTTCTCGAGGCGTTGAAGACAAGCCCATGGGCAAGTCCTCTCCTTCGTAAAGGCGGTATCCGCCTTCGTGGAGCAAATGGGCTTTTCCCTTCTCCCCGATGGGGAGGATGGTGTCCTTGCTTTTGTCGATGGATTGGTCGAGGAAGCGGAAGAGGTTCGAGTTATAGGCGGCGCAGAGGCCGAGGTCGCTGGTGATGAATAAAACCAAATCGCCCTCCGCTTTCTCGTTGGGCAGCCCATAATGGGATTTCTCCCCGGGGGCAAAGGCGAAAAGGGCCCCGATGGCTTTTTCCAAAGAGGAGAAATACTCCTCCTCAGCGAAATGGGCGTCCTTAAAGCGCTTCAGCTTCACCGTGGCGACCATTCCCATGGCCTTGGTGATCTTCTGCGTGGAGCGGATCGAGGCGATCCTCCGTTTTGTCTTGTTGAGACCCAGCGCCATCCTTATTTCCTCAGGGAGATGTACTCCTCAATCGCCTGGGCGAGGGCTTTCTCCGCTTCGGGGGAGAGTTTCTTCTGCTGCTGGATTTCGTTGACCAAATCGCCCTTGCGGCTGGCGATGAAATCGTCGAGACCGGACAGGAAGGGGGTGATTTGCTCGACGGGGAGCGCGTCCAAATAGCCGTTTTTGACCGCGAAAAGCTCGCAAACCTGCTTCCAAAGGGGATAAGGGGTGTATTGCTTTTGCTTCAAAACTTCCATAAGGGCCGCGCCGTGGGCGAGGATTTTCTTGGTGGAGGAGTCAAGGTCGCTCCCGAACTGGGCGAAGCTTTGCATTTCGCGGTAGGAAGCGAGCTCGATTTTCAAGGATTTTGCCACTTGCTTCATGGCCTTGAACTGAGCGGAGGAACCGACGCGGGAAACCGAGAGGCCGGAGTCGACCGCGGGGCGCTGGCCGGCGTTGAATAGGTCCACCATCAGGAAGATCTGCCCGTCGGTGATGGAAATGATGTTGGTCGGGATGTAGGCGGAGATGTCGCCGGCTTGGGTCTCGACGATCGGGAGGGCGGTGATCGAGCCTCCCCCGTAATCGGCGTTTAAGCGGCAGGCACGCTCCAAAAGGCGGGAGTGCAAATAGAAGATGTCGCCCGGATAGGCTTCGCGTCCCGGGGAGCGCTTCAAAAGCAAAGAAAGGGTGCGGTAAGCGACCGCGTGCTTGGACAGATCGTCGAAAACGATGAGGACGTCCTCGCCTTTTTCCATCCATTCCTCGGCCATGGCCATCCCGGCGAAGGGGGCGATGTACTGCAAAGGAGCGGATTCGGATGCGGATGCGTTGACGACGGTGACGTAGTCCATGCACCCGAGTTCGGAGAGCTTCTCAACCAAGGAGGCCACGGAGGAGTTCTTCTGGCCGATGGCGACGTAGACGCATTTCACGCCTTTGCCTTTTTGGTTGATGATGGTGTCCAAAGCGATGGCGGTCTTCCCGGTTTGGCGGTCGCCGATGATGAGCTCGCGCTGGCCGCGGCCGATGGGGATCATCGCATCGATGGCTTTGATGCCGGTTTCCAAAGGGGTATCGACCGATTTGCGCGTCATGACGCCCGGGGCGATGCGCTCGATGGGGCGGGTTTTCTCGGTTTTGATTTCGCCTTTTTCGTCCAAAGGAAGCCCCAAGGCGTTGACGACCCTGCCGCAGAGGGCGTCCCCGACGGGGACTTCCACCACTTTATGGGTCCTTTTGACGCTGTCGCCTTCCTCGATTTCGCGGTCGCTTCCCAATAGGACCGCTCCGACGTCTTCTTCGTCGAGGTTCATGACCATGCCGTAAACCCCATGGGGGAAGACCAAAAGCTCCCCGAGCATGGCTTTGTCGAGGCCATAGCAAAGGGCGATGCCGTCGCCGACGGAGATGACGGTGCCGACGTCGTCGGTCTCCAGTTTCTCGTCGTAGTTCTTGATTTGCTCTTTGATTAAAGAAGCGATTTCGCTGGAATCGATTTTCATTCTGATCCTCCTTGGAGAATTTTGGCTAAGTTCTGGAGCCTTCCGCGGAGGCTGCCGTCATAGACTTTGCCCCCTAAGGCGACTTTGACCCCGCCCAAGAGGCTGGGGTCGACGATGTTGGTGAGCCGGACTTCGGAAGAGGTCTTTTTCTTGAGGGAGGCCTCTATCGAAGTCAGTTGCTCTTCCGAAAGCTTCTCGCTGCTATAGGCGACGCCGCGAAGGACGTTGTTCCCTTCGTCGACGAGGGAAGAAAAGCGCTGCTCCACTTCTGAAAAATGGTGGATGCGGTGCTTTTTGCAAAGCAAAGAAAGGAAGGGGACCAAATAGGTTAGGCCCAAGGGGGAATAGATTTTCTTAAGAAGCTCTTCCTTTTCCTTCTGCTCCACGCGGTAAGAAGAAAGAAGGGAAAGGAATTCGGGCTGCGAGGAAAAATCCTCCTTCACTTCCTGGAGGGCTTTTTGGTAGTCCTTCTTCTGCCCTTCATCAAGAAGGGAATAGAGGGCGGTCGCGTAGGAAAGGTAGACTTCTTCCATCACTGCCGCCCTCCCGAAATTTCATCGATGAAGGAGGAGACGAGGCGCTTGTTGTCCTCTTCGCTGACTTCTCTGCCCAAGACGCGGCTAGAGGCTGCCAGGGCAACGTCGACGATCTCCTTGCGGGTTTCCTGCTTGGATTTCTCTTTGGCTTGCTCGATTTCGAGGTCGGCTTTTTTCCTGGCCGCGGCGGCGTCGAGCTTGGCTTGGTCCAAAATCGCCTTCCCTTGAGCGGAGGCGTCGAGCTTGGCTTCTTCGATAATGCGGCTGGCCTCTTTCTTGCCCGAGGCGATGGTCGCATCCTTCTCCGAGGCGGCGGCTTCGGCGATCTGGCGTTGCTGCTTGGCGGTATCCAAATCGTTTTGGATGGCGTCGGCCCGGGTCTTCATGGCTTTCTTCACGGGCTTATATCCGACGAAGAAAACGAAGAGAATCAAAACCACGAAGCCAAGGAGCTGAATCACGAAGTCCCACAGCCCGCTGGGGAAGATTTTGGCGACGAATTCGCTGGACTCAAACGGGGAGTCCGGAATGGTGCCGTTGTCCTTCAAGGCGATGCCAAGGAAAATGCCGCCGAGCAAAGAGATTACGAAAACTCCCGCCACAACCAAGGCGATGATGTAAGGGCGTTTGCTCCCCTGCTTCTTTTCGCTTTTCTCTTTCTTAGCCATATCAGGCGCCCACGACGAAGATGATGAGCATGGCGACGACGAGGGCATAGATCGCGGTGGATTCGTCCAAAGCGACGGCCAAGATCATCAGTTTCTGGAAGCGGCCCGCTTCCGAGGGGTTGCGGGAAATGGCGTCGATCGCGTGGGAGCAGATCAAACCCTCCCCGATGGACGAGAACGTGCCGGTGCAGACGCAGATCCCTGCGCCGATGGCGATGAGCCCGGCTTGGCCTTCTTGGATGAGGGCCGGCAACAGCTGCAACAATCCCATATTCATAACCTCCATAGGATTCGATTAGATTGCCTTATCCTTCGGGGAGCGGGTGACTTGGCCTTCATTCCCCATCGGGGTTCCCTCGGGGATTTCCGCCCCGATCCAAACCCCGTTCAGAGAAGCAAAGACGAGGGTCTGAACGTACCCCGAGAATAAGCCGAAATAAAGATTGAGGATCCCAATGACGATGGGCCCCAGGACGATTTGCCCGGCGTTCCCCATGAAGGAGAAGAGTTTCATGGAAAGGCTTTTCAAAACCCAGTTGAGAAGGCCGATGATGACCGATCCGGACAGGGCGTTGCCGAACATACGGAGGGAAGTCGAGATGATTGGGGTCCACATGGTCACCAAGTTGATGGGGAGCCAGAAGACGACGGGCTCAATGTAGCGATGAAAGTAGGACCAATGCTGGTAACGGAGGGCGGTGGCCTGAATCAAAACGAACATGACCACGGAAAGCACCAAGGGGCAGACCAGGTAATCGATGACGGAGGGGAAGCCGGTGACCGACCAAATGAAAGACAGGAAAAGATAGACGAACAGGCACATGAAGTAGGCCGGCCAATTCCCCGGCTCGCAGCCCATCATGGAACGGGTCCAATCCTCGAGCCAATCGACGAAGGTCTCGGCCAAAAGCAAAAGGCCGCGGGGCTTTTTGAGGGGATCTTGGACTTTGGCCTCGATGCCGACGATCGTGCAGAGGATGGCGACGATGGCCATGACCGTCACGGAGGAAATGACCGGGGCCGTCAAACGGAACTCCAGGTTCTTGAAGTTCGCGATCATCTGCTCCAAAGGAGTCATTTGGGCTTCCGCCAAAGAGAGGGGGGTCATTTTTGCTCCTCCGCCCCTTTCTTTTTGCCGAGCAATCCGGTAGCAATCAAAAGAGGATAAACCGGAAGGAGGGAAACGAAGCAGGTCCAGAAGTTCAAAAATGGGGTCTTCCAGGAGAACGTGCAGAAAGCGGCGAGGACCAAAAGCCCGCCGATGCAGGCGAAGCGGATCAAATAAAAGAAGACGGCGAGGCCGAGCTTAGGCCCCTTCCCCTGCTGGTTGGAAAGCACTTGGCGGGATCCGAACACGATGGAGAAATAGGAAAAAATCTCAAGGCAGGAACCGGCGAAGAAGCCGATCGCCCCTCCAAAGCCAACTTCGGGAAGCAGGCAGAGGGGGAAGCAAACCAAAGTCCCGAGGACGCCGATGATGGCAAGCAGGACCATGTTGCGGTTTTCGTCGCTGAGGGACTTATAGGCTTCAGTTAGTTTCATAAGGTATCTCTAAGGAGATAATCACGGATATCTTAAAAGCGCTTTCAAGATTCGTCAATTCATCCTATCGATATTTCGGTATCGATAGAAAATCGGGAACTGATGCGCTTCTGAAGCGATAGCCGCCCCCCTATAAACAATAAAGATGAATCAAATAGATGAATGCCCACAAAGAAAGCCCCAAAACCGCGCCATCGTTTTTTGATTGCGCTGATTCTTTTTATTTGAAAGCCCTTTCAAGAAAGAACGTGCTCGGGTATACTCAATTTAAGGAAATCGGTTTCCTAAAAAAGGAGTCAACCCGTGAAAAAGACAAAAATCATCCTAACGTTAGCAACGTCGTGCCTTCTTTTAGCTGCCTGCGGAGGCAACCAAGAAGGCCTCTCGTCCAGTATTGGAAAGAGCGAGGATTCTTCCTTCGCCTCCAGCGAGCAGAGCTCTTCCTCGCCGAGCTCCAGCTCATCCAGCGTTTCTTCTTCGGAAAAAGAGTCTCCCGCCTCTTCCGAGAGCCCTTCTAGTTCCGGCGAAACGCCCTCTTCCTCGGAATCCCTCTCTTCGGAGGAATCCTCTTCGGAATCTTCCTCCTCTGAGCCTGACATCCCCGACCCCGAACCGGTGGGGAACGTTGCCTTTGAAGGGATTGAGACCACCCATTGGCCCGCTGGCCACTACTTCCACGCCCTCGATGGCGTGAAGGCCACCAGCTCCAATGGGGTCGACCTCACCACGAAAATCCAGGTTTCCGGATTCGTCGACTACGGCAAAAAAGGCCAGTACACCTTGACCTACTCAGTCGTTGATGGAGAGGCTTCCGGCTCTATTTCCCGAACGATTGTCGTTGACGACACCGCTTTCTCCTATCCTAAGCGCATCAACCGCGACGGGGAAGACCGCTCGGTCTCCTTGGGCCAGGGCAGCTACCGCACCGGCAACGTCGCCGACGTCCCCGGGGATGACGGGAACCTCTTCAAGAGAGCACCCGACCCGGTGAATTTGGATGCCAGGCTCTATAACCGCGGGACGATTCCCTCCAACCAGTTCTTCACGGGGCTGATGTACGGGGTCAACGGCGGGGCCACCGCCCTCTGCATGAATCCGCTCGATGCGAAGTTCAGCTCGAAGATTTCCGTCTCTTGCCGCGGGTCTGGCTTCACCCAGTATTTCAGCGCCCCCGACACCACCGGCAAGAACCAGACCACGATGGAAAATTTCCGCCCGACTTTCGAGGATCTTTCCTTCTCCCCATCGGGTTCCACCACCTTCTTGCGGGAATACGTCACCGATTACAGCGAATCCTCCGTCGAAGTCTCTTTGCGCGCAAAAGAGGACGGAATGGACGAGATGGTGTTCAAAGGCAGCGAATCCTCCCCCTACGCCTTCATCGAATCCCGAACCGGGAACGTGCAGCTTGACCTGCGCCAAGGCGGGATCACCAAACCCTATGAGTTCTATTCCCTCGACGGGAGCAAGATCTCCGGCGGATCCTTCACCGGCGAAGGCATCGTGATCCGCTTCCCCGAGGCCCACGCCGGATACGCCACCACCTATCCTTCCGTCGCGGTCGGAGCGGCCGTCTACGAAGATCTTTGGTACGTCGTCAACGTGCCCAAGGGAACGAAAATCACTTTGAGCCAAGGAAGCCACCCCAACGCGGCCTTCCTCGGAAGAGTCGAATTCTCGATGACTCAGGGCAACATGCTCTCCGTCGCCGCCATCAACAGCCAAAAGGAAGCCGCTTTCTACCACAAGCACGGCTATTCGGTGCCCCTTTCCCTCACTTCTTCCTATAAGATCTCCGGGAAAACCGTCGCCACCGAGTTCAATGCCTCAAGACAGAAATTCAGCGCCGACGCCGAAGATGGCCTCTTCTCCCTCTTCCCGCATCAGTGGAAGAAATCCTCAGACGCGACTTCCGCCTATTCGAAGCAGACCTTCCGCGGAACCAGCAAGATGCTGATCGGGGATTCCTTCCAAACCAGCAATGAGTTCTACGGCGTTCTTCCGAGCTTCGCCCTGCCGGAGGGGGTCGATAAGGACTCCCTGAAGGGCTGGATGAAGACGTTGCTGGAAGACACGACCCTGTCCGACAGCATTTCCTTGGAGTGGAAAGACTCCGACAAAGACTTCGCTAACGCCCCAGGCCCCTATTGGAACGCCAAGGCCCTCTTCCCGCTTTCCCAAGCCCTCGTGGCCGCGGACCAAATCGGGGAAACCGGCCTCTGCGATTCCTTAAAGGAACGCCTCAGGGCCTTGATGGTCGACTGGTACACCTATTCCGGGGAAGACGACGTCCGTTACTTCTTCTTCGATGAGAAGTTCGGGACGATGCTCTACTCCACCAACAACTTCGGCAACAGCACCTGCATCGCCGACCACCACTTCACCTCGGGTTACTTGGTCTTCGCCTCAGCGGTGCTTGCCATGTACGACAACACCTTCCTCCCTCAATACGGGGACATGGCCAAGCTCGTTTTGCAGGATTACATGAACGACGGCGAAAACGAAAAGATGCCGGTTCTGCGCGGATTCGACACCTACGCCGGGCACAGCTGGGCGGATGGCATCGGCGACTTCGGCGATGGCAACGACCAGGAAAGCTGCGGCGAGGCACTCAATAGCTGGACAGGCGGATATCTGCTCGCGAAAGCCTTGGGCGACACTTCCTTGGCCAACGCGGCGATGTACGGGTTCGCCACGGAGATGACCTCGATCAAGCAATACTGGTTCAATTACGACGAAGACAACTGGATCGATTCTCTGAAGAATTACACCCACGTCATCGGCATCCTCTGGGGCGGGAAAAACAGCTGCGCCACTTGGTTCGGCTCCAACCCCGAATTCATCTACGGCATCCACTGGCTGCCGACGGGGGAATACCTCAGCAACTACGTGATCGGCGAGAAGGAAAAAGCCGTGTTCCAGAAGATCTACTCCGAAACGGAGCAACGCTGCGGCGGATCTCCGCGCACCTGGTACTCCAACATGTGGGCGGTCGAAGCCTTGGTCAATCCCAGCAAAGCCCTGCAGGAGTTCGATGCTTCCAAGATACAAAACGACGACTACAAGAACGAGCTCATCGGCTCCTACTGGATGGTCAACGGGATCAACACCTACGGCAATAAGGACGTCGACGTCTATTTCGACCAAGACGCCTCCGTTAGTGCGACCGTCTACAACAAAAACGGGACGCGCAAAGCCATGGTTTGGAACCCCTCCTCTTCTTCGAGGACGCTAACTTACCACGTCGGAGGATCCAGCAAGACCCTGACGGTCCCTGCTTCTTCCTTTGCTAGCTACGACCTCTGATTTTGCTAGAAGCGGATGCGTTGAGGAAACGCGTCCGCTTTTCCTTTGCCGTGAAAGGGGATTCCGCTTCCTTTTTGCTGGGGCGAAACTATCATTTCCAAACGGGGATTCTAATCTCGGAAGCCTTCCGGGACCCCTTGCGATGAAAGCCCTTACACTGTACGATATCATGCTTTGGAAAGGAGCGTTTATGTCATTCACTTTGAAATTCCAAAACGGGCAAGAGAAAACCCTTGAGAAAAAGGTTCCCCTCCTGAGTCTATTGGAGGGCAAGGACCCTGAAAGAAAATACATCGCCGCGGAGGTCGCAGGATGCGTCCGCGAGTTGACTTATGAGCCTTATTACGACGCGGACGTGAAGTTTTTGACCCTCACCGACCCGGCGGCGGCCAAGATTTACGAGGCCACCTTGCGTTACGTGGTCGCGATGGCCTTCGCCCACACCTACCCCGACCTGCGGATCCGCTTCGCCTACAACGTCTCGCGCTGCATCTCGATCCACCTTCTGAACCCCGGTTCCACCGCCACCACGGCGATGCTATTGAAAGTGCGTCACGAAATCGATTCGATCATCGAGCAGGACCTTCCTTTGAAGCGCATCATCGTCAGCAACGAGGAGGCGGCCAAAATCTACAAAGAAAGGGGGTTCCTCGATAAACTCGACATCCTTCAGTACCGGCCCGAGAAAACCGTCCACCTCTATTCTTGCGGCGATTACCTCAACTACATGTACTCGCGGATGCTACCGTCCACAGGGTATTTGAAGAGCTTCAAGCTCCGCCTCTACGCCCCGGGGTTCCTGCTCCAATACCCGCGTTCGGAATGCGGAGGGGAAATCCCGCCTTTTAAGGACGCGCCGACTTTCAACCGCGTTTTGAAGGAATCCCATGACTGGGCCAAAACCGTCGGAAGCGACACGGTCGCCCACATCAACGAGCAAATCAAGGAAAACGGGCCGATCGACTTCATCAATATGTGCGAGGCCCGCCACAATCGCATGCTTTGCGAACTCGGCCAGATGATCGAGGATTCCATCGACGACATCTCCTTGATCTGCGTCGCAGGGCCTTCTTCCTCCGGAAAGACCACCTTCGCCAACCGTCTCCGCATCGAATTGCTTTCCCGCGGCATCAAGCCGATCCGCATTTCGATCGACGATTATTACCTCCGCGATGAGATGATGCCCAAAAACGAAGAAGGGGAGCCGGATTTCGAATCCATCGACGCTTTGGATTTGGCCCTTTTCAATCAGAACATGGTCGATTTGATCAGCGGGGAGACCGTGACGTTGCCAAAATTCGACTTCAAGCTGGGGAAGCGCGTCCCCGGAAGGACTTTGAAAGTGGGCAAAAACGAGCCGATCATCATCGAGGGGATCCACGCGCTCAACGATCGGATGGCCCCCGACATCCCGAACTCGAACAAGTTCAAAATCTTCATCGCCCCTCAGGCTCAAATCAACCTCGACGACCACAACCCCGTCTCTTTGACCGATCTGCGCTTGATCCGCCGCATCGTGCGCGACTACCAGTTCCGTTCCTCCTCCGCGGAGGAGACCCTCTCCATGTGGCCCAACGTCCGCAAAGGGGAGTTCCGCTGGATCTACGACACTCAGGAAGGCAGCGACTACGTCTATAACTCCATGCTTTCCTACGAGCTTCCGGTCATGAAGAAATACGCGATGCCCCTATTAGAGAAAATCCAAAAGGATTCCCCCTACTACACCACCGCGCTTCGTTTGATGAGGATGCTGAAGTTCTTCCTCGACTTGGATGACAAATGGGTCCCGAGCAATTCCCTGATGCGGGAGTTCATCGGCGGGTCCTGCTACGCGGACGTATGAAAAAACCGGGGCGACCCGGTTTTTATTTTGCTTCTTTCTCCCCCAGGCGGAGGAAGGCCTGCTTTTGGCTTTGATAGCAAAGCATCAGCTGGTCGAAGTAGAGCTTCCTCATCCTCACATAGGCTTGGCGCTGTTCCTCGGAGACGCTCGACATATAAAGGCTTGAGAAGATCTTCTCCAGCCGGAAGAAGGATTCGTAGAGGTTAAGAAGGGTGACGAGGTAGAAGTAGTTTTTCCTCGAATAGATCAGCAAAGGGGAGCTGTGGGCGATTTCGCTGGACATCTCGTAGACCTTCGAATACATGCTTAGCCCAGCGACCCGCTCCACCCCATCGCGGAAATTGAACTTGAAGCCATCCACTTTCATGACGTCTTTGACGCCCAAAAGCCATCCGTACTCGATGTAACGCTTCATGTCCTTGCTTTTGAGGTTGACCTCGCGCATCCCTTCTTTGATCTCCAAGAAGATCTTGTCGGTCTCCTCTTTGGAGGGGATGCCACCGCGGAAGGCGACCGCGTAAGCCAAGTGGCGGTTGTAACGCTCAATCACGGGCGAGCCGTATTTGACGATGACCTGAAGGATGCACTCATTCTCATGAAGGGTCCTCCAGGTGGAGAAGGCCTCGGTTTCAAATCCGGATTCTAGAAGCATCGAGACGCATTTGGCCATCTGAAACCCTTTGTTCATGATGTCGACGACCAAGGTTTCCTGGGGATTGCCCTGCTTATAGTGGGAGAGCATGCCCAAGATGAAATTGAGGTATAAATCCAAGGTGGATGAGACGGGCGAGTAACGGTTGGTGAAGGAGCCCATCCGATAGGCCAGATGCTCGTTGGTGAAGTACTTGTCCATCGAAATGGAGGCGATCATGGCCAAGTAGTCTTCCTTTTGGATGAGGTCCTCTTGCTTTTCGTTAGGATGAGTGGAGAGGTAGAAAGCGTGCTCGTTGGCAAGATAAAGGGCGAGTTGTGCGGGGTTGACGCCCATTTTGGCGATGGCCGGCGAAACATCCCCCAAAGAGGCGACCCCCTCTTTGCAGTATTCGGCGCATTCAAAAAGGAAAGAGCGGTCCAAATACGCTGGAACCCCGAGGGCGTCGAGCATCATGCCGTAGCGGATTTTCTCTTCCTCTTTTTCCATGAATCCATCTTACTACAGGGAAAAGAAAAAGGGGGCGAAGGCGTGAATTTGCCCTTGTTTTGGAAGAACGGCTTTCCTTACCCCCGAAGCGTGATTTCTACGGGATTGAAAAAGGCACCCGGCGGGGTGCCCCAAAGGCAAGAATAGAGCTCACTCTTCCGGTTTGAAGGCCTGGGCCGCCTTCACGGCCTGCAGCCATCCCCGATAGAGTTTGTCGGCCTCTTCTTTCTTCATGGAAGGGGCGTATTTGCGCGAGAGGGCCCGGTTGCTTTCGATGTCCTTTTTGTCTTTCCAGAAACCGACTCCGAGGCCAGCCAAATATCCCGCCCCAAGGGCCGTGGTCTCCACGCAGCAAGGGACGTGGACCTCGGCTTGGAGGATGTCGGCTTGGAACTGCATCAGCATCGAGTTGGCGCTGGCGCCGCCGTCGACGCGGAGGACTTTCAGCTCCAGCCCGGCTTCCTTTTTCATGACATCGATGACGTCTTTGGATTGGTAGGCGATGGAATAAAGCCCGGCGCGGGTGATGTTGTGGCGGTCGGCCCCGCGGGTGAGACCGAAAATGGCGCCGCGGGCGTCGTCGTCCCACCAGGGGGTGCCAAGCCCGACGAAGGCGGGGACGAAATAGACTCCGGCGGTATCCGGGCGCTTGGCCGCGTACATCTCCGAGTCGCAGCTGTCCTCGAACCAGCGGGTCTGGTCGCGCAGCCACTGGACGATGGCTCCGCCGATGTAGATGGAGCCTTCCAAGGCGTAGGTGGTGACCCCGTTTTCCCTCCAGGCGACCGTGGTGAGGAGCCCGGAATGGGACAAAATGGGCTTTGATCCGGTGTTCATCAACATGAAGCAGCCGGTCCCGTAGGTGTTTTTGCTCTCGCCTTCGCGGTAGCAGCACTGCCCGAACAAAGCCGCCTGCTGGTCGCCGGCGACCCCGGTGATATGGACTTCCCCGGGGAAAAAGCTGGCTTCGCCGAAGTCATCGGAGTTGTCCTTGACCACGGGGAGCATCCTTTCGGGGATGTTCCAAATGTCGAGGAGCTCTTTGTCCCAGGACATCGTGAAAATGTTGTAGAGCATCGTGCGGGAGGCGTTGGAGACGTCGGTCGCGTGGGTGGCCCCCTTGGTCATTTTGTAGATGAGCCAAGAATCGATGGTCCCGAAAAGGAGGTTCCCCTCCTCCGCCCTTTTCTGCCCATTGGGGATGGAATCGAGGATGTAACGGATCTTGGAGGCGCTGAAATAGGGGTTCATGCGCAAGCCGGTGCGGCTGTGGATGAATTCGGTTTTGTCCATCCTCTCTTCGCAGAGGGATTGGGTTTGCTTGGACTGCCAGACGATCGCGTTCCCGACCGCGTTCCCGGTCTTTTTGTCCCAGATGACCGTGGTCTCGCGCTGATTGGTGATGCCGATGGAGGCGACTTCGTCCATGGAGGAAGAGGAGACGACCATCAATTCGTTGATGACGTCGATGACGGAAATCCAGATTTTATTGGGGTCCTGCTCCACCCAGCCGGGCTTGGGATAGAGGCATTCCAAAGGCCTTTGTGCCTTGAAAACTTCCTCGCCTTTGTCGTTGATGAGGATGGCGCGGGTCGAGGTCGTGCCTTGGTCGATGGCTAAAATGTATTTCTTCATAGCGTTCCTTTTGCATAATGAAAGCGCTTCCCGCCGACGTTTTCAAGGGAGTTTTGCAAATTCAAGGCCGATTTACCGAATTTTGTAGAATTGTTCGATGTCAGAGACTTCTTTGATGATGTCTTGGGTCAAAACCTCAGCCCCGGACTCAGTGATCAAAAGGTCGTCCTCGATGCGGACGCCGATGCCCTTTTCCTTAATATAGAGGCCCGGCTCGTCGGAAATGACGTTCCCCGCTTCTAAGG
>JBNMGG010000053.1:0-4764 GCA_050872145.1 Candidatus Alloenteromonas sp.
CCAAAATGGCGCCCACTAATATATCCACTCCGTCGGTGGATTGTGCTAGAATCTTCACGGAAGTTCCTCCTTGTATTTTTGACGATTCAATTATGGAACTTCCCTTTTTTATTGCCACCTACACTTTTGAAACGCAATCGCCAAAAAGGGATGGTTTGCTAATAAAGTAGAACTTTGTTAAATTAGTTCCGCCTGAAAAGGTACATGGGCTGGTCGAAAGACCCGGGTCCATCAGCAGCGGGGATGTTCCCCGCGTTTTTTGTTCCTAGAAAAAAGGAATATAGAGTTTTCGTAGACGAATCCGGAGATTTTGGTCCCGTTAATTGCGATTCTCCGTTCTATATAGTTTCACTTGTTTTTCATGAGCAAAGTAACGAAATAAATTCCTTGATCAACGAGTTGGATGAGAGCCTATCTGTTTTTCCGATGAAAGATCATTTGATACACTCCGGACCAATCATCCGAAACGAGGAAAATTATTCCTATTTACCTCTCGGTCAAAGGAGAAAAGATTGTCCAGACATCGTTTGGAAAATGTTTGGGTAGCTTTTATAAAACGAAAGGAAATTAAAAAGCGGCATTTTCCCGAATCCTTTGCCATATTTCGCTGTCAGTTTTTTTGATAAAGTCTTTATGATTTCTAACCCATAGTTTTTTCGCATGTTTTTTAACTCTTCTTCGAGAAAAACAAAAAACACGGCTTTCACCGTGTCGATTTTTGATGGCGGAGGAATGGGGATTCGAACCCCAGCTGGGACAGGGTCCCACTATCGGTTTTCAAGACCGACCCCTTCAGCCGCTTGGGTATTCCTCCGTTTGGTGGTCCATATTGGATTTGAACCAATGACCACACGATTATAAGTCGTGAGCTCTAACCGCTGCGCTAATGGACCGCGGCAAGATTATACCTTCCCTACCCTTCCTTCGGAAGAAGCGATTTCCGAGCTGGGAGAGCCCTTTTTCGGGGAGGCGCTGAGGAAAGAGGAGAAGGTGTAGAAGGTATATCCTTCTTTCTTTAATAGAAGGATCATCTTTTCCAGCCTCTTGGTCCAAGAGGATTTCCCTTTCTCCAAATAAAGGGAATCGTAGAAGCGCAATCCCAATCCTTTGGGAAGGCGGAAGTAAGAGAATTCGAAGGGATGGGCGTTTAAGACGATCGCGTCCCCCTTTTTGATGAGGGCTTTCAAATAGGACAAAGCCTCCCCAAAGGGGAATAGGCGCGGGACCACTCCCCCGCCTAGCGGCAATCCCTGAAAAGGTCCTTTGGGGACGGTGGGCAAGGCGAACTCGAAGAAGGATTTCCCTTGGTAGAGGAAGCCGTCTTTCTTTTTGTATCCTTCTAATTTCGGGGGCGGGAGGAAGCAGGCCCAGGATTTGCCATAGCAAAGCGAGGAGGAATAGGAAAAGCCGAGCTCGGGGAGAACTTGATATTCCTCTTGGGTGATGGCCCACCCCGGAGCGCGATACCCTTTGATGGTCACCCCGAGTTTCTGCTCGATTTCCTTTTTGCCTTCCTCGGTTTTCCTTTTGAATTCCTCCAGGGAATAAGAAGGGGCCAAGACATGCTCATAGCCGTGGAAGGCGATTTCGAATCCCTTCTCCACCGCTTTCTTTAGAAAAGGCAGGTTCTCATCCACGCGGCTTGCCAAGACGAAGAGGGTCGCCTTGACGGAGAGCTTTTCGCATAAGGAAAAGAAAGCATCCGCCCCGTCCATCGCGGAGGGAAGATTCTCTTTTTGGCTTTTCTTGGTGAAGCAAAGCGAGTCGGAGAGCTCTTCGACGTCGAAACTGAGGAACGCTTCTTTTGCCATTGGGGCAATTATTGTGGGATGGGGGCGAAAAAGAAAGATATTTCGAAATCGAAAGAAAGGGGGAAACGCGAGATTCGCCTTTAGGAGTGGGTTAGGAGGCTTTCCTCCAGAAAAGGACAAAAACCATGAAGAAGAAAAAGAAACTCGTCGTGCTCTGCCTCAGCGGAGCCCTCATCGCCGGCGTCGGGGCCGTTTCGGCCTGCGCCTTGCTCCAACGCGCCCCGGAGAACCCTAACGGGACCGGGATCGAAGAATCCGGAGACGAAATCCACAACGACGGCATCCAAGTCAAGTTCCTGCAAAGCAAGGAGAACTCCGATGGCAGCGTCACCAAAACCTTCACCTACTCCATCGCCCCGGACAACGCCCCTCAGGACATCAAATTGACCGTCGCCTGGCTTCGCGGGGACGTCAAGGAAGAGGTCTCCGACTACGTCACGGCCTCGACCGATCTGGCTTCGAAGACCATCTCGGTGGTCTGCAAGCAGGCCTTCAACAACGTCATCGAGCTGAAGGTCGCATCCGCCTCCAATCCCAGCGTCACCTCCAAAATCATCGTCAGCTACGTCCAGAAGTGGCTGGGTTGGAAGGATTATGGTGAGGCGCGTTCGGAGAAGGTGGAGACCATCTCCAAGAGCATTTCGCCCACCAAGGTCGCCGACTACAAGACCAGCATGAGCAAATCCTACAACAACCGTTACGTGCCTAGTTTGTCCACCGTCTACACGAAGGCCTATCCCGACGGCAACCAGCCGACTTATGAAGTCACTTATAAGAGCAGTTCCCCCTACGTGGAGGGGACCTCGGTCTCCGGAGGGACGATGGCGGCCCTCTCCGATGCGATGAACACCTATAACAGCAACACCCGCGGGACCATTTGGACCAGCGATTCCTCTTCGACCATGGTCGAGGCCTGGGAGAACATCTACAAGGGATTGACCTATCCCCAGCAAAGGGAGCTCAACGCCTCCGGGTTCATGGGCATCGTCCGCACTTTCTCGGTCAAAGCCTCCCTCGGGGCGAAGGAAAAGACCTACGACATCCATTGGACTTTGAAAGCCGACGTCTCCAAATTCTCCACCTTCGTCGGGGATATCTCCTCCATCACGGTCGAAACGCCGAGCATCGACTTCTAATCGTCTTAGGGGGGCCTAGGCGACTAGGCCCCCGGAAAGGAATCCATGAAAGAATCCAGATACCTTGCTTTGCTCCTCCCCCTGCTCTGTTTTTCCTGCAACGCCGGGAACCAGACCGAAGGCGAGACAGAGCAAACGAGAATCCAAGCCATCAAGCTTCTCTCTCAGCAAGAAGAAAAGGAAAACGTGCGGATCATCCCCTATCAGGTGACCCCCTCTTCCGCGAGCCAGAAAATCGACTTGGACCTCCGCTTCGAGAATGGGGAAGATCCCTCCCCCTACCTTGAAGCGAAGGCAGACGAAGAGAAAGGGACGATCACTTTGACGTGCCTCCAGGACTTCTCCAAGACGGCGACTTTGCTGATCTCCTCTCATTTCGCTTCGGAGGTGAAGGCCACGATCACGATTGACTACACCAAGAAAATCAAAAGCATCGAGAAGGCCCAATCGACCGTTTGGTATACCTCCTTGACCTCTTCCACGACCTTCCCGGCGGGGGAAGTGGAGCAAAAGGCCAGGGAATTCTATTCGCCGGTCTATTCCTCCTATTCCAAAGTCGCTACCCCCGGGGAAGAGGCCCAATACAAAGTCACCAGCGACATCATCGTCGCCTACAAAAACGGGAAGACCAGCCCTTATGGGGAAATCGACCAGAGCAGCACCACCCTGCGGGATTGCCCGATTGGGGCCCCTTTGCTTTCTTTGTTCGACAATATGTATTCAAGCTATTCTAAGGAGGAGAAAAAAGCGGTCAACGCCTTCCAGATGTGGGGCGTGATGCGTTATTACTACGTCGAAATCTCCTACAACGGGCAGTCTTTCAAGCAGCTGATGATCCACGTCATCCGCTTCTACGTCAACTCTTTGCCAAGCTACGACCCCGCCTTATAAGGAGGATTCCAGCGAAGAGGGGCTATACCGGGGCAAGGAAGTCGAATAATCGCCGGGGTTCAGGCTGATGCCGTTTCGGATGGCTTCGGCGAGGATTTCTCGGTAACGGTATGGGGACCCTTCCTTCTCCAGTTTCCCAAGGGCAGAGCCGCTGGGGAAATAGTCATAGACGCGCTGGGAGTTCTGATGGAAGGCCAGATAATCCAAGACGGCGATTTTGTACCGCCCCTTCTTGGAGAAGGCTTCCTTCCGGCTGCGGGCGAAGTAGTTGTAATTGGCCTCGGCGAACAAATCGGTCCCGGAGACTTCCAAAACGTAGATCTCGTTGTCAAAGGGGAAGGCCTCGAAGAGGGCGCTGTAGGTCAATTCCCCCGACGGGAGGTTGGCCCGGGCCTGATTGACGAGGGCCAGATCGACGGAGAGGCCTTCTTCCTGAGCTTCCTGGAGAATCGCCTCGGCCATCAAAACCGGGGCCTGCGAGCGGTTGCCGAAAGATCCCTTGGACTTCCCGAGGACTTCCTTCCCAATGGGGTCGGTGACCTTGGCGTAGGAATCCACGATTTCCTCGATGCCTTGGTCGAAATTGCCGTTGACTTCCTCTTCCATGTCTTCTTTCCGGACCGTGGAAAGGGAAGAGACGACATCCCCGTTAGGCTTAACGGTCAAAGTGACATGGCTCGCGTTTTCCCCTTTGTCGTCATTTTGGGTGAAGAGAACCCCGTTCTCGGTGGCTTTTTCCTTGGTGTGGGTGTGGGCGCAGAAGACCAGATCCACGTAGCGTTTCTTCGAGACCGGAGAAATCGAGGTGATGCCTTGGCTTAAGGCGCTGACCTGCGCGGCGTGGAAGGAAAGGACGACCAAATCGCACCCTTCTTCTTTCTTCAAACGGTCGGAGAGCTTCTTGACGATCGGCATCGGATCCTTGA
>JBNMGG010000070.1:0-1339 GCA_050872145.1 Candidatus Alloenteromonas sp.
CCTTTCTATTTCCAAGAAGACTGCTTAAAAACTATAGCACACAGAGCGCCAAACGCTTAGCGAAAGCGAGGAATGTTTGCAAGCACCTTTGTTAGTTGTCAATTGATGTGAGACGCTTAGCCAGCTTCGGGCACCTGACCTCACCCGTAGTCAACATCAGATCCCTCAGCTTTTCAAGCTCGACCTGGTTCGGGGACCTCAAATCGAGCGAAATCCTCGGCGTTTCGTTGTACCTCCTGTTCCACCTCGCCCCCTGGGCGGCGAGGTCCGCCAGGGAATAGAACCTCAGGAACCTGTAGAATTTCTCCTGGTCGATCCTGTGCGACCGCTCGACCTTGCCGTTGTGCTCCGGCGTCCTCGGACGTATGAATTTGTGGGCTATTCCGTTCTCCGCGCAGAACCTCTCGAGGATGTTCGGGCCGTCCCTCCCGGCGGCGGAGCCCTTCCCCTTGGCGGCTGCCCTGTCGGAGAACTCGAACCCGTTGTCGGTCTGTATCTCTTTCGGCTTGTACCCGAAGAAGGCGATGGCCTCCCTGAGGCCGGAGACGGTCTCGTACATGGAATGCTCGTTGGAGAAATGGAGGTATCTCTTCCTGGTGGCCTCGTCGAGGTAGGTGTATTGGTAGAACCTCCCCTCGAGGCCGGGCGCCTTGCATTCGGAGGGGACGTACTTGACGTCGACCTGCCATTTCTCCCCGGGCAGCTCGGGCGTGTGGTAGACCTTGTCGTGTCTTTTCTTCGGGTTCGTCCTGTAAGGCTCGTATCCGTCGAGCCTTTTGAGTATCCTAAGGACCGTGGAATACGATGCTTGGAACCCTTCGAGGGAGTTGAGCTTGACCCATATGTCTACCGAGCTCCAGGCGTTCCTGCCGGCCTGGTCCCGAAGGCATTTTATCTTGTAGGCGGTCTTCTTCGGCGTCTTCTTTGGATGGTCCGACTTCGGCTTGTGGGAAAGGTCCCTGAGCCCCTGCTCGCCGAGCCCGTCGTATCGTTTGAGCCAACGATAGAGGGACGACCTCCGGACGTGGTAGTAGGAAAGGATCTTCCCGATCGGCCAGCCGGACTCCCCTCTCCTCTTGCAGCAGTTCTTCCTCGTCTCGAAAAGATGCGGGGTGTAATTCCTCCCCGGCTTTTGTGGTAGACTATCCATGGCATCCTCCTTCGTCTTTTTGTGGATAGAAAGCATTGTAAGGTAAGATGCCCTTTTTCTTTAGGGATTTTGTCTCACATCATTTGAAATTGAACACGTGTAAACGCTTACGACTGAAAAAAGAGGCTGTTTCCAGCCTCCTAATGAACATTGGATAACTTAGTTATTCTTTTGTCCGACTTCAGGAAG
>JBNMGG010000015.1:0-33116 GCA_050872145.1 Candidatus Alloenteromonas sp.
GAACGGTGGAGGTCACCGTCCGGGTGGGATTGGTGACTTCTTGTTTCCCGTAAACGGCCCCGCGGGGGCATTTGTTGCCCGTGACGTTGAGGTCGTCATCGACTTTCAAGCGGCACCCATTCGGGCAGATGATGCAAGTGAGCTCAGTCATGTTATTTGGCCTCCCTGGGTTTCAAACTGACCGTGACGGTTCCATCCTTTTCGGTGAAGAGGGTTTTGTCCAAGCGGTCGATTTCCATTTCGCTGGGGATGATGGTCTGCTTGTAGATGCGCTTGACCACCTTCCCGTTGAAGGAATATTCGATGAAGACGTCTTTGCTGGGCAAACGGACGCGGAACTTGAAGGGAATCTTGTCTTCGGCGTTCTCCCAGTCGATCTCGCCGGGGACGACGTAGCCGATGCCCTCCCCCGCAACCGTTTTGATGAGCTTTTCGTGACGGGGCAATTTCCCTTGCAGGTAGGCGGCGGCGCTTTCCCCCGCCGTTTTGCCTTCGTCGACGACATAGTCAGCAAGGTCATGGACGTGGAGGACGTTCCCGCAGGAGAAGACCCCGTCGATAGAGGTTTCAAGGTGCTCATTGACCACCGATCCCCGGCTTCTGCTTTGGGGAATACCCATTTTGTTGAGCAGGTCGTTATTGGGGATGAGGCCGACGGAAAGAAGGAGCGTATCGACGTCGAAGCGCATCTCGCTTCCGGGGATGGGGCGCTTATTCTCGTCGACTTTCGAAAGCTCGATGGCCTCCAAGTGGCTCTTGCCGATGACTCTGGTGACGGTATGGGACAGATAAAGGGGAATACCGAAGTCGATGAGGCATTGCTGGATGTTGCGGTTAAGCCCGTTGGAATAGGGGCAAAGTTCGGCGACCCCGAGGACTTTGGCGCCTTCTAGCGTCATGCGCCGGGCCATGATGAGGCCGATGTCGCCGGAGCCGAGGATGAAGACCCTCTTGCCGACCAAATACCCATATTCGTTGAGGTAAAGCTGGGCTTGCCCGGCGGTGATGACCCCAGCGGGGCGATCCCCGGGAATGCCGATGGCGCCGGCGTTTCTTTCATAGCATCCGGCGGCCATGATGATGGCTTTGGCCTTCACTTCCTTGCAGCCGTTGCGGTTGAGATAAGTGACGACTTTGTCTTTGGTGATGGAGGTGACGTTGGTCTCCAGTTCATAGGCGATGCCCCGCTTCTCCATCTCCTCTTCGAAGCGGTAGAAGAATTCGGGGCCAGTGAGTTCCTCTTTGAAGGCGTTGAGCCCGAATCCGTTGTGGATGCACTGATTGAGGATGCCGCCGAGGAAATTGGTGCGTTCCAAAACCAGGATGTCGCGGATGCCTTTATCGTATGCCGCGATCGCCGCGGCCATGCCGGCGGATCCCCCGCCGATGATGACGATGTCTTTGCTTTCCATCTTATTTGCTCTCCTGCATCAGAACGTTGGAACCCTCTTTGTCGTAAAGAACGTCCAAGGGGGATATCTTGAAATGCTTGGCCAAAAGCAGGAGCACCCTGGGCTGGCAGAAGCCGCCTTGACACTTCCCGAATCCGGCGCGGGTGCGCTTTTTGACCGCCTTGATGGTGCGGCAGGGAACCGAACGGGAGAGGATGTCCTCAATTTCCCCAAGGCTCACTTTCTCACAGTTGCAGATGATTTCGCCGAAATCCGGGTTCTTCTGGATGAGGGCGTTCCTTTCTTCGGCGCTCATGCGATTGGGGTGGAAATAAGGACGGACCGCCTTTTTCCAGTTCGTTTTTTCTTCAAGCGGAAGGATTTTGCCGATCAGCTCTTCCACGACGTATTTCCCGATCGCGGGGCTGCTGGCCAAACCCGGGGATTCGATGCCGGCGACGTTGATGAAATGAGGGTGGGATGAGCTCGGCTCGATGATGAAATCGTGCGTCGAGGGGGTCGCGCGGAGCCCAGCGAAGACGCGGATTTGCTCATAGAAAGGAATATTCGGAACCAAAAGGGAGGCTTGGCGTTTGACATCGGCAAGGGTCAGGGCGTCGGTGGACAAGTCGTCTTTGTCGTCGACGAATTCCGAGCTCGGGCCGACGAGGTAGTTGTTGGACGTGGTTTTGGTGACCAAGATGCCCTTCCCTTTTTCCGAGGGAAGCGGGAAAAGGACGTGGGAAACGAAGCCGTCCTGGTAATGATCCAAGACGTAGTATTCGCCTTTGCGGGGATGGATGGACCAAGCGATGGGGTCCATCATCTTGGCGATTTCTTCGGCCTTCAACCCCGCCGCGTTGACCACCACTTTCGCTTCATGCTCGCCTTTGCTGGTCTTCACTAAGAAGGAATCGCCTTTGTCTTCCACGGAGAGGACTTCCTCCCCAAGGGAAAGTTCGACGCCGTTATCGATGGCGTTCTCGAAACAATGGGCGACGAGGTTGAAGGGGTTGATGACCCCGGCGCTTGGGCAAAGAAGGGCTCCGACGCAATCGGGGGTGAGGTTCTTCTCAAGGGCTTTGGCTTCGTCTCCGCTCAGGAGTTTGGTTTCGACTCCGTTTTGCTTGGCCCTTTCCTGCAGGCCTTCCAAAACCTTGAGTTGCTCTTCGCTCGTGGCGATGGTCATTGAGCCGCAGCGGTCGAACTCGACGTCAAGGTCGCGGCAGATTTCGTCATACATCGCGTTCCCTTCGACGTTGAAGCGGGCTTTTTTGGTCCCCGGAACGGGGTCATAACCCGAATGGACGATGGCGGAGTTGGCCATGGAAGTGACGTCGCCGACGTCCTGTTCCTTCTCAATGACCAAAACGGAGAGAGAATAACGGGATAGATTGCGCGCGATGAAGGCCCCGGTAACCCCACCGCCGATTACAATTACGTCTTTCATAATGGCTTTAGTATATCCTTTTTGGTAATTCAGGAAAACGCTTACATTGTTGAATTTTTAACAGTTTTCATCAAAAAAGCGGGGCCGAAGCCCCGCATGGGTGGGAGTTATTCAGTTCGCCGGAGCGAGGACATAGCTGTCCGGGTCGGGGACGCTTTCGACGTTGTCGACTCCGAAGGCGAATTCGGCGACGAAGTTGGCCGAAGAGGAGAAGGATCCCTGCGCGGAAACTCCGGTGGGATCGTTTTGGGAGAAGGAGGCTTTGGCCGAGTAGCCGACGGCGAAGCGGGTGAGCCCATTCTCATTGAAGCTGAGGGAGGCTTCCGCATAGCTGTCCTTCCCGAATTCGAGGGCCGCGGCGAAGGCGCCCCAGGAATTGCCTTCCCCGGCGATCGAGGTGATCAAAGTCGGGAAATCCAAATGGTAGACGAAGGAATAGGTGCCGTCTTTGCTGACGATCGCGGTGGCCGTGTCTTTGCAGAACTTTTCGAGTTCATTCGGGATTTGGCCCCACTCCACATCGGGCATTTCGGCGGCATCGTCCCCAGAGAGGGCGATCTTCGTTTTTTCGGCGAAACTGATCTGCGAGCTGTTGAGGCCTTTCAAAAGCTCCGAAAGCCCGGAGGAATCAAGGTAAATGGCATTGTCTTGGAGGTAGAACGAAGCGGAGACGTTGCCTTTGTGGGACACGTTGGGGACGCTCATTTCCGGGACATCGCTTTTGACTTCCACGCCGATGTCGCTGGCAAAGGAGGTCTTCGCGTGGGCGCCGATCTTCCCTCCTTCTTTCTCCGCCACCGCGGCGGAAAGGGAGAAATCAGTGATGGAAGCGTGAACGGATGCATCGGAGACAGTGACGGGTTCGCCGCTATCTTCGATTGGGGAAACGACCTTCAAAGTAGCGGAAACGTCGAAGCGGGCGCCGTCAACCTTGACAGAATAGCCCTTCTTTTCCTGTTCCATGGAGGAAGCGGCGGCTTGGTATTTGGCTTTGACGGTTTCAACGGGGACGGATTCGCCTTCGGGGACGATGGTTTTATCTTGGTTACCCCCGCAGGAGAAGAGGAGGAAAGCGGATGAGAGCAATAAGAGA
This sequence comes from Candidatus Alloenteromonas sp., assembly GCA_050872145.1. Lineage (GTDB taxonomy): Bacteria > Bacillota_I > Bacilli_A > RFN20 > CAG-826 > Alloenteromonas. The sequence goes on from JBNMGG010000015.1 coordinate 3,935, forward strand.
ATGTTGGTTTTTTTCATGTTGCAACTCCTTGTGTATTTACAAGATAAACGATATACGTCCCCCGTCAATTCTTTTTTTCGTGCTTCAATAACTTTTTCCTCTACAATGTTGTCCATGAAACTTTCCCGCGACTCAAGATTCGTATCTCTCCTCCGTTCCCTCTTCGAAAGGGAACACCTTCAGGAGGACGCCTCTTCTTTGCTCAACGAATTCCTTGCGATTCCCGAAGAAGATAAGGAAGAAGTTCTTGCAACGTTGGGGCCTTCTTTTTCCTTCGAGGATTATTTCTGCACCTTCTTCTATGAGGATGTCTCCGACCTTTATAAGAACGGTTTGGCGAAGGGGATCCGAAGTTACGACCCTACCCTGCTTCTAAAAGAAAACCCCTATTGGGAAAAGCTTCGGGATTTGAAAATCCAAGAGGGGGACCTGCGCCTTATTCAAAAGGAAGTGCCGGCCTATTCGCTTTACCCCTACTCCTTCACTTTGGTCGGGGATGAACCCTTCTACGAAGAAACACCAAACTTCGCCTACAGCGAGCACCCTTTCTTTTACCCGGAGTTCTCCGCTTCCGGTCGCCCCTGGATGTCTTTGGTGCCCCATGAGATCTTCACCATGGAAGAGCCGATTGAAAAAGCAAAGGGAAAGGTCCTCACCTATGGGCTGGGTATGGGCTATTTCACTTACATGGCCTGCCGAAAGGAAGAGGTTTCTTCCGTCACGGTCGTTGAGAAGGATCCCGCGGTGCTTTCTTTCTTCCGGAAGTACCTGCTGCCCTTCTTCCCGAAGGATAAATTGATTCTCATAGAAGAGGATGCCTTGGAATTCGCCAGAACAAAAGAAAAGGGCTCCTATGACTTCCTCTTTGCGGACATCCATCACGACGCGGAGGATGGGCTTCCTCTTTATTTGAAATTCAAAAAAGTCGAAGGCGTCGCGAAGAAAAGCGAATACTGGATTGAAAAAGACATCCTCGTTTATCTTCGGAGGTACCTCGTTGCCTTTTTGGAGGAGCAATTTGATCCAGCGATTCAAAAGCAAGGCAAAAAGGCATATCGGGCCGGAAAAGACTTCGCCAGCCAGTTATTTGCTTCCCTTTACCGTCTCAGTTTGGATCAAAGCCTAAATAACGAAGAGGATTTGTCCCGTTTCCTGTCGGATGAAAACCTGAGGGAAATGGCCGCTCAAATCAAAATCTCCTAAAACCGGTCCCCGGACCCGCTTCCATTAAGAAAGACGTTTCTGATTGATATCCGCTAGGAATTTTTGCGAATAATCGCGAGCAAAATCCACGCTTGTTTTTTTGGAGAAGAGCAAAGAGGCATAAGGGAGTTTGCTTTTAGACTCTACTAGGACATAAAAGCGAGACGAAAAGGCATCTTCGTCGCTTTTAGAATAGCGAAAGCGAGAAATATCCTTAGGATAATTAGAAGGAGAACGTTCCCCTTCTTCTTTGAAAACGGCCGACCGTGCGCCTTCTTTGATTTCTTTTAGGGCTATCTCATCCTCCAGAGAGGAAGCGAATTCAACTTCACTCGAGGATGTTAATCCCGGAGTGATGAAATAATGGATGAAGGCTTCGCCGGAAGCGGAAGCAAGGAAAATCGCGCCTTCCGCATGATGGAGATTCGGGCATTTTTCCTGATCGAAAGCGCCTTCTCTTCGGTTTTCGCAGCAGCAAATTCCCGTTAGAGAATAAGTCCGGCTCTCCTCGCCGGAATCGTTGAACGTCATAGGGTCGAAGATCCGAGTCCTGCAAGAATCGCCGCCTTTTTCGTTTTCCTGGTTTAGCGAAGAACGAAAATCGGATTCCAAACTCGAAAAGTCAGAATAAACATTGTATCGGTCCACACAACCGATGTTTTTGGATCCGCAGGAGGATAAAAGTAGAAGAAGTGAGCAAAAAGCTGAGAATCGTTTCATTTTTCAGCCCCCTTAAAGGCAAACCATACCCGCATTAATGGGAAAATCATTTTGGTGGCCACAACTCTAAGGTAGCCGAAATGATTCAGAAATCAACGGTGGAATCTCTGATTTGTCCTATCTGTCTGTATTATTTGTTTAATATTATGTCCAACTGTTGCCTTTTCAACTCTTGGGAGGAACAAACCCCGCCTCTCCACTAGGAAATATTTGCTCAATCCATTCTATATGCGAAAAAGCGGCGGGTCGCCCCACCGCTTCTTACGTTGTTGGTTTATCGACGGGATCCGCCGCGGGAATTTCCGCCGTGGCCGCCGCGATAGTTGCCATGTCCACCGTGGCCGCCGTTATTGGGGCGTCCGCCGCGGGGTTTGTCGCCTTCGGGGCGTTCGACGTAGCCTTCCGGCTTCTCTTCGAACTCGCGATGGGAAACCTTGACCTTGCCCGAATCGTCGATGCCGATGACGACGACCTTGAGGGTGTCGCCGACCTTGACGAGGTCGTTGGCGTTCTCAACGTAGTCCCACTTCAAGCGGGAGACGTGGCAGAGACCGTCGACGTTGCCGAAGAGGTTGACGAAGGCGCCGTAGTCTTCCACGCGGGTGACTTTGCCTTCGAAGATCTCGCCGACTTTGGCGACGCGGACGATGCCGTCGATCATGCCCTTGGCCTTCTCGATCATTTCTTTGGAATGATGGTAGATGGTGATCTTGCCGTCTTCCTCGACGTCGATGGCGACTTGGTCGCATTCGGCGATGATGCCGTTGATGGTGTCGCCGCCTTTGCCGATGACGTCGCGGATCTTGGCCGGATCGATCATGAAGGTGACCATCTTCGGAGCGTACTTAGAAACCTCTTTGCGCGGTTCGGGGATGCACTTCTCGATGGCTTCACGGATTTCGGCGCGGGCTTTGTGGGCCTGGGCAAGAGCCTCGGAGAGGACTTCGCGGGTGACCCCGTGGATCTTGATGTCCATCTGGAGGGCGGTGATGCCGTTAGCGGTTCCGGCGCACTTGAAGTCCATGTCGCCGAAGTGGTCCTCAAGGCCTTGGATGTCGGTGAGGATGGTATAGGGGTTGGTTTCGTTGTCCGGGGAGCGGGAAGGATCGCGGGTGATAAGGCCCATGGCGATGCCCGAAACGGTGGCTTTGATGGGGACGCCGGCGGCCATCAAGGACATGCAGTTGGCGCAGAGGGAGGCCTGGGAAGAAGATCCGTTGGACTCCACCACGTCCGCCACGCAGCGGATGGTATAGGGGAATTCCTCCTCGGAGGGAAGGACGTACTTAAGGGCCCTTTCGCCGAGTTTCCCGTGGCCAATTTCGCGGCGGCCAGGAGAACCCATCCTGCCGATTTCCCCAACGGAGAAGGGCGGGAAGTTATAGTGATGCATGAAGCGCCTCTCGGTTTCGCCGGAGAGGTCGTCGATTTCCTGCTTATCGCTTAAAGGCCCGAGGGTGGTCGTGCCGATGACCTGGGTCTGGCCGCGGGTGAACATGGCCGAGCCATGGGCGCGCGGGAGAAGGTCGACTTGGCAGTCGAGCGGGCGGATTTCGTCCACCTTGCGTCCGTCGGGGCGGACTTTGTCTTCGATGATGAGGCGGCGGACTTCCGCGGCGACCATCCCTTCGAGGATGTCGTGGACCATCATCATGGTCTTCTGATGCTCTTTTTCGTTGGCGTAAGCGCGGGAATCGTAGTCTTCGAGGATCTCGTTCTCCAAGGCGTCGATGGCGTCCTGGCGCTCAAGCTTATCGAAGATGGAGATGGCTTTGACCATCTTCTCGCCGATGCGGCCCTGGATGTCGGAGACGATTTCCGGGTTGGGGGCGTAGAGGTCGATGTGGCGCTTGGGCTTGCCGATATCGGCGATGATCTTCTTCTGGAAGCGGCAGAGTTCCTTAATGGCCTCGAAGCCGAACATGATGGCGTCGAGCATTTCCTCTTCGGGGACTTGGTTGGCTCCGGCTTCGACCATCATGATGGCCTCTTCAGTGCCGGCGACAGCCAAATCGATGTCGGATTTCTCTTTCTGCTCTTGGGTGGGGTCGATGATGAGCTGGCCATCGACGCGGCCGACGTAAACCCCGGCCACCGGGCCGTCGAAGGGGATGTCGGAGATGCAGAGGGCCAAAGAGGCGCCGAGCATGCCGGTCATCTCGGGGGTGTTGTCGAGGTCGACGCTCATGACGGTGGAGACGATTTGGACCTCATTGCGGAAGCCATCCGCGAAAAGTGGGCGGATCGGGCGATCGATCAAACGAGCGGCCAAGGTGGCGTGCTCGCCGGGGCGCCCTTCCCTGCGGATGTAGCTGCCGGGGATTTTGCCCGCGGCGTAGGCTTTTTCTTCGTAGTTGACGGTGAGGGGGAAGAAGTCGCCCTCTTTGGGGGTGTCGGCGCAGCAGGCGGTCGAAAGGACCACGGTGTCGCCGAAACGAACGAAAGCAGCCCCGTCGGCCTGCTTTGCGATTTCGCCGGTCTCAACGCTCAGGTGGCGTCCGGCGAATTCGGTTTCGAATACCTTTTTCATTGTTTCTCCTAATGTATGCAACGGGCATAGTTTAGACCCAATCGGGCAAACTCACCACCCTTTTATGCGATGTTCCCTAAAAGGGAAAAAGAAAAGCGCCTCCTTGCGGAAGCGCCCCTTTTCTCCTGGGTTTTGTTTGAATTACTTGCGAAGCTCGAGGTCGCGGAGCAATTTGGCGTAGCGATCGACGTCGGTCTTGGCCAAATAGTCGAGCAGGCTGCGCCTTTTCCCGACCAAGATGAGGAGGCTGCGGTGAGCCGCGGCGTCCTGCCCGTTGGATTTGATGTGGGCGGTGAGGTCCTGGATGCGGGCGGTGAGAAGGGCGATCTGGACTTCGGTGGAGCCGGAGTCTTTTTCGTTCTTGCCGAACTTTTTGATGATGGCGGAAGTCTTTTCTTTGTTCAAAGCCATTGTGGTGTTCTCCTTGTTTTTGACTTGGCCTCGCCGATGTCGAATCCGGAGAAAGAGGTTCTGACAAGGACGGGCTGCGAGAGGGATTTTAGCAAGGAAGGGAAGGAAATGAAAGCACTTTTTCTTGCACGCGTATGCGCATAGGGCTTAGTATTTCAAACGGCTTTTTCGGAGGCAACAGTTATGAAAATGAGAAATATCGCGATCATCGCCCACGTCGACCACGGCAAGACCACCTTGGTCAACGCCCTTTTGGCGAAGTCGGGCACCTTCCGCTCCAACGAGCAGATCAGCGACCGCATGATGGACAGCAACCCCATCGAGCACGAGAGGGGCATCACCATCTTGGCCAAGACCACCGCCATCACCTACAAGGACACTAAGATCAACATCGTCGACACTCCAGGGCACGCCGACTTCGGAGGCGAGGTCGAGCGCATCATGCACATGGTCGACGGCTGCCTCCTTTTGGTGGACGCCTTCGAAGGTACCATGCCCCAAACCCGCTTCGTTTTGAAGAACGCTTTGGAGAACCACATCAAGCCGATCGTGGTCATCAACAAAGTCGACCGTCCCAACGCCGACCCGCAGAAAGCCGTCGACGAGGTTTTGGACCTCTTCATCCAGCTCGGCGCCCCCGACGATCTATTGGATTTCCCAGTCGTCTACACCAGCGCTTTGAACATGACTTCCTCCTACTCCCCCGACCCCTCCACCCAAAAAGACGGGATGGATCCGGTGTTCGAGACCATCTTGAAGGAAATCCCGGAGCCCAAATGCGACCCCAACGGCCCGCTTCAGTTCCAGCCGGCTTTGCTCGACTATAACGAATTCGTCGGGAGGATCGGCATCGGCACCATCCGCTCCGGCTCCTTAAGCTTGGGCGATACGGTCACCGACATGCGCCTAGACGGCACCACCAAAGACTTCAAGATCATGAAGCTCTTCACCTTCCAGGGCCTGCGCCGGATCGAGGTCCCCCACGTCGAGTGCGGCGACATCTGCGCCATCGCGGGCTTTCCCGAGCTCAACGTCGGCGAGACCATCGTCACCCCCGGGCATTTGAATGCTTTGCCCAAGCTCCGCGTCGATGAGCCCACCCTGCAGATGGAATTTGGGACCAACAGCTCGCCCCTCCGTGGGCAATCGGGCAAATTCGTCACCGCCCGCGTCATCGAGGAGCGTTTGTTCCAAGAGATTCAGCGCGACGTCAGCTTGCGCTACCGCCGCATCCCCAACACCGAGACTTGGATCGTCTCCGGGCGCGGCGAATTGCATCTTTCCGTTTTGATCGAAACCATGCGCCGCGAGGGGTATGAGCTCGAAGTCAGCAAGCCGCGCGTCATCATCAAGGAAATCGACGGGGTCAAATGCGAACCCTACGAAGACCTGCAGATCGACGTCCCCGACGAGTACGTCGGCGACATCATGGACACCCTGGGGCAAAGGGGCGCCCAGATGGTCGATATGGGCTCCAATAACGGCGAGACCCGTTTGACCTACGTCATTCCTTCCCGCGGACTTCTCGGGTTCGTCAACAACTTCCTCACTTTGACGAAAGGATACGGCATCATCAACCACACCTTCCGCGAATACCGCCCCGTCTACAACCACGTCGTCGGAGAAAGGACAATCGGGGTCTTGGTCAGCGTCGACAAGGGCCCGGCGACCCCCTACTCCATCGAGAAGGTCGAGGATCATGGGACGATGTTCATCACCCCGGGCACGATTTGCTACGAGGGCATGATCGTCGGGGAGCACCGCTACCCCGTCGACCTCGCCGTCAACGTCACGGCCATGAAGCCGCAGACCAACGTGCGTTCCTCCAACAAAGACCAAACCGTCGTGTTGAAGAGCCCGCGCAAGATGACCTTGGAAGCTTGCTTGGACTACATCAACTCCGATGAATTGGTTGAGGTCACCCCGGACGCGATCCGCATGAGGAAGAGGATCCTCTCCACCCCGGACCGCAAGAAATTCGACGCCAAGAAGAAAGACGCCGGAAGCGAATTCGCCCAAGAAGTCAGCAACTTCTAAAACAAAAGCTCCGCCGCTGCGGAGCTTTTTTCATTCCTCGAAATAACGCTGGCAAACGCCTTCGTCGATTTTCAGCTGTTGGGATAGCTCTTCCAAAGGAGCGAACTTCCTTTCCCCGCGGATCCGCTTAAGGAAGCTGAAGTAGGCCCTTTTCCCATATCCGTCCACATCCGCCCCAATGAGGTGAGCCTCCGCCAGGGGGAAGGAGAGCTTTCCGATCGTGGGGTTGGTCCCGACGTTGATCATGGCCTTATGCGGAATGCCAGAAAGGTAGACAATCCCCGCGTAGACGCCGTTTTGGGGGAGAAGATAATTGCAATAGGTTTGTAAGTTCAGAGTCGGGAAGCCGATTTTTCTGCCGTTAGAAAGCCCATGGACGACTTCCCCAACGATTTCGTAGGGACGGCCCAAGAGGGCTTTGGCCCCTTCGACGTCGCCTGCTAAAAGGTCTTCCCGGATTTGGGTGCTCGAGACTTTCTTTCCGTTTAGCAAAAGCAAGGGAACCACATGGGTCTCAAAGGCTTTTCGAAGTTCTTCAATCCCACCTTCTTGCCCTTTGCCGAAGCGGAAGTCCTCCCCCACGACGACGCGTTGGGTCCCTAATTCCTTGAGCAAAGAGACAAAGTCTTCTTTGGAAAGGGAATAGAAAGAGGGATCGTTGTCCAAAATGTAGGCGCAGTCTAAGGAGAAAGGGGCGCAGTAACGGATCTTGTCCTCAACGCTGGAGAGGATGGGGCGAGTGGATAGATAAGGCCTTTTGAAGAAGAGGATTCCCGTGGGGGAAGGAAGGAGCTCGGCTTCCTTCACGAGGCTTTGATGGCCGAGGTGAAGGCCATCGAAATTGCCCAAAGCCAGGGTCAAGCCTTCTTTTTTCTCCGGCAGATGGTTCAAGGAAAAGTCGATGCGGATCATTAGAAAAGCCCCCGGAGGCAGGTATAGGCCTGCTTTTCTTCCGAATAAGAATAGACCGCGAGGGCCTCTTCCCCATCGAGTAAAGCGACCAAGGGATCCTCAATCCCTTGCAAGCGAAGAGGTTTGCCGTTTAAGATGTCTTCTTTTTCTTTCCCCGAGACTTGGATTTTCCTCATGTTCAGCAAAGGGCCCGGGGAAAGGAAGTCCTCTTCCGAGATTTCGCCGAGCTTCTTGGCAAGGGAGACGGAGAGGGATCCGACTTCGGTGCGGCGAAGCTCAGCCAAATGCCCGATTTCTCCGAGCTTTTCGGCGATGTCCTCTCCCAAGCTCCTCATGTAGGTCCCCGCGCTGACGGTGGCTTCAAAACGCACGATGTCCCCTTCTAGGGAAAGCAGGCGGATCGATTTCACTTCGATCTTCCTTTTCTTCCGTTCCACCTCAAGGCCCTTCCTTGCTTTTTTATAGAGGGGGACCCCCTCGATTTTGATCGCGCTGGTCATGGGAGGCAATTGCTCGGAGAAGCCCAAAAAGGAATCGAGGCAGGATTGGATTTCTTCTTTTTCGTGGCAGGAAGGGGCTTTGACCATCACCACTTCCCCTTCCGGGTCCCCGGTGGAGGTCTTCTCCCCAAGCTTCAGGGTCGCTTGATAGGTTTTGTAGTCGGATTCCAAATAGGGAAGGCATTTGGTGGCTTTGCCCACGGCGACGATCAAAAGGCCGGTCGCGAAGGGATCGAGGGTCCCCAAATGGCCGACTTTTTTCGTTTGGAAGCGTTTTTGGAGGATGTTGTCGATCCTCCTTGAGGTCACGCCTGCCTCTTTATCCAGCAAAAGAATCCCTTGGTGAAGCACGTTTTGGATTATACTTCCTTTGCCTATGTTTGAAATGCGAAATGCCCTTTCCCACCTCCGAAAAGCAGACGAAGCCTTCTATTTGATTCCCCCGGGATCGAAGATCCTGCTTCCTTTGGAGGAAAAGGGCCATTCCTTCTTCCTGTACGAGGCTTTGAAACGTTACCAACGTTATTCGGGGAAGGATTTTTCCATCCTCCCCTGCCACTTCCTTTTCTCTCGGCAAGATGCCCCGATGGAGGGGGTGAGCAACTTCGCCCATTTCGAGGTGGAGGATGAGGAGCTTTCCCGTTCCCGATGCGGGATTTCCCTTTCCCCATCTGCCCTAGCCAAGTTCAAGCGGAAGGCCTACGCGTTTGAGGCGGAGAAAGCCTCCTGCTCCCTCATCGCCTTCCCCACGTGCCTGGAGGAATACGTTTCCCAGCTGAAGAAGAGTCTCCTCCAAAGTGGGAAAGTCTCCTCTTATCTGCCCTTATCCCCGGCCCCGGGAGGGAAGTGCTTTTTCCTCCGTCCTTTCTTGACCTTGGAGGAAGAGGCGATGAGCAAAGGGGAAGAAGAGCTTAGTTTGCCTTCTTTTTCTTTGTTCCCCCCGCTTCCGCTGGACAAAAAGGAAAGGGAAAGCTTAGTGAAGGCGCTTTTCTTTGAGGATGGCCCCACCCTGCCCTGCGATACAAAACGGATGGCTTTGCCTTATGATCCTAACGCCTATTTCCGCGTTTCGGGGGAAGATTGGAAAATCTTCTCCGCGGAGGGGGAAGAACTTTCCACGTTCGTTTTGAAACGCCTGGACGCGCATCGGATGGAGATTAAGAACTTTGTCTTTGCAGAAGGCGCCTCCCCGCGCCTCGTCCTTTCTTCCTTATTCGCCTATTTGCTTGTTTCCTCCAAGCCCCCTTTGAGCATTTCGCTGGACCTCTCTTCTTGCCAGGCTTTCCCCCTCAAGGGCTTTGTCCAAGCCGGGGATCAAGCAATCATCAAAATATGGAAGAAAGAGGATTGCTTGCTTCCGGAGTGAGGTTTTGCCCAAAAGAAAAAGGGAACCGAGGCATTCGGTTCCCTATTTTCATTACTTCTTGGAGAGTTTCTCCAAATCCTCTTCCTCTTTCTTGAGGGCCTTTTCCACGCGGTCGGCCCTTTCGAAGGATTCGTCGTAGACGAAGACGACCTTGGGGACTTTGTAGAGGTCCATCTTCTTGGCTAAGGAGGTGCGGACCTCGCCCTCCTTCTTCTTCAAAGCCTCGAAGGCATGGTGAGGATGGGGGGAGGCGAAGAAGGTGACGTAGACCTTCGCCAGAGTCGAGTCGGAGTTGACGTCGACCTCGTTGACCGAGACCATGCCGATTTTGGGGTCTTTGATCTCGGAGCGGACGATGTCCATGATGTTCCTCTCGATGAGGGCTTTGATGCGTCCGGGGCGGTTGGCCATATTATTTCTTCTCCACCATCTCGTAGCCTTCCACCACGTCGCCGACCTTGAGGTCGTTGTAGCCGGTGATGGTGAGGCCGCATTCATAGCCCTGCTTGATTTCCTTCACGGCGTCCTTCCCGTGCTGGAGCGAGCCGATTTCCCCGTCGTAGATGACGATGCCGTCCCTCATGATGCGGGCCTTGGATTTGGCCTTGAGGAGGCCGGAAGTGACATAGCTCCCGGCGACGGTGCCGACGTGGGTTATCTTGAAGATGTGGCGGACTTCGGCCTGACCGGTGACGGATTCGACCTTCTCCACCGAGATCATGCCCTTCATCGCGTCTTCCATTTCCTCCAGAAGCTCATAGATGATCTTGTGGAGGCGGATTTCGACGTGGGCTTCCTCGGCCTTTTGCTTCACCCGCGCGTCGGGACGCACGTTGAAGCCGAAGATGATGGCTTTCGAAGCCTGGGCCAGCAAGACGTCGGAGTCGGAGATGGCCCCGGAAGAGGCGGAGAGGACGTGGACCTTGATCTGGTCGTTGGAAAGCTTCTCCAAATTGACCTTGAGGGCCTCGGCGGTCCCGTCGGTGTCGGCCTTGACGATGACGTTGAGGTCTTTGACTTTGCCGGCGTTGACCAGATTGTTGAGATCTTCTAGCGACATCGCGGCGCTGCCTTGGCGGGAAGCTTGCTGCTTCTCAAGGGCGCGCTTGGTGGCGATGTCCTTGGCTTCCTTTTCGGTCGGGAAGGCCATGAAGCGGTCGCCCGCGGAGGGGACTCCGGACAGCCCGATGACGGAGACCGGGGTGCTCGGCCCAGCGGATTTGAGGACTTTCTTGTATTCGTTGGTCATGCGGCGGACTTTGCCGTAGATGTCGCCGACGACGACGTAATCGGAATTGGTGAGGGTGCCGTTTTGCACCAAAAGGGTGGCTTTGGGGCCCTCGCCTTTGTCCAAGCTGGCTTCCAAGACGGTGCCGGAGGCGTAGCGTTTGGGGTTGGCTTTGAGCTCGAGCATTTCGGCCTTGAGCAGAATCATGTCGAGCAAATCGTCGATGCCCATGCCGGTTTTGGCCGAGATAGGGCACATCATGACGTCGCCGCCGTACTCTTCGGCGATGACGTCGTGGGCCATTAATTGCTCCTTGACCCGGGTGGGGTTGGCCCCGGGCATGTCCATCTTGTTGATGGCGACGATGATCGGGCAGCCGGCCGCTTTGGCGTGGTCGATGGCTTCGATGGTCTGGGGCATGACCCCGTCATCGGCGGCGACGACCAAGACGACGATGTCGGTGACCGATGCGCCGCGGGCGCGCATAGCCGTGAAGGCGGCGTGCCCCGGAGTGTCGATGAAGGTGATCTTCTGCCCGTGGACTTCCTTCTGATAGGCGCCGATCTCCTGCGAGATGCCGCCGGCTTCGGTGTCGACGATGTGCGAGGAGCGGATGGCGTCGATGAGGGTGGTCTTCCCGTGGTCGACGTGGCCCATGATGGTCACCACGCAGGGGCGGGGTTCCAAGTCTTTGGGATCGTCTTCGATTTTGATGTCCTCGAAGTGGGTCGCGTCCACCGCTTCCTCTTTCTTGAAGTCGTAGTTGAACTCCAAGCAGACGGTGCCGATGGTCTCATCGTCCAGAAGCTGGTTGATGGTGACCATCTTCCCCTGCAGGAAGAGGAATTTGATGATGGCCGGGGCCGGGACGTTGATGGCTTTGGAAAGCTCGCCGACGGTCAGGGGCTTGGAATAGACGAAAACCCCGCCGTTGACCTTGGCGTAATCCCCTTTGCCCTTGTTGGGCCGATCCTGGAAATTGCTGACCCTCTTGGGGGCTTTGGAATTGCTGTCTTTTTTCGAATAATAGGTTTTTTTCTTCATATTTCCTCACTCCTTGCTGTTCCATTTCTGCTGCAGGGCCTCCGCGGCCTTCTTCTGCAGAACCCCGACTCCGGAGAGGGTTTCATACCCGAGGGCTTTGCCAAGCTCGGCTTGGTTTGCCCCCTCCAAAACCGGGCAATGGTTCTTCTCCGCCAGGGACAAGAGCGCCTTGCGGCTGTTCTCCGAGCAATCGGAGGCGATCAGCAGCAAGCTCACCCTGCGGCTATTCAATAGGCTCGGCCCGATCAGGGTCAATTTGCCCCGGTTGAGCAGCCCCAGGAACTGAAGCGCGCGCTGCTTCATAGTTTCTCCTCCATCAAAGCGTAGATCCCATCGCAGTTTTTCCCTTGGAAGGCCTTCTCTAAGAGGCGCTTCTTCCGGGCCAGTTCCACGGTGGCTTTGTCTTTATGCAGATACACGCCCCGGCCCGGAAGGGGGACATCCTCTTCTAGGCGCGGGGAAGGCAGCCCGACGATGCGGAAAAGCTCGCTTTTGGCGTAGCGTTTCCGGCTCAATGCGTCCATCCTCGGGTTGTCTTTTCTCATGCTTACTTCTCGTCGTCGTAATACTGATCGTATTCGGCGTAGTCCTGGTCGATGTCCTCGTCGGATTCAAGGTCTCCGTCATAGCCGGAGTTGGCCTCTTCCTCTTCGATCTTGGCGAGCTCTTCTTCGGTGTAGACGGGCATCGCGTTCTCGTTCTGGGCGGGTTTGACCACTTCGCGCTTGACCTCGTCTTCGGTGATCTTGCGGGGGCGGCCTTTCTTGGCGGGGCGGGTCTTCTTCTCTTTGGAGGCCTCAAGCTGGGCTTCCAAATCGGAAAGGGTGGTCGTGGTCTGGACTTCTTTGCGCTCTTCTTCGACCGGCTTGGCCTCTTCCTTCGGGGCGGAGGCTTCTTCTTCCTGCTTCTGCCCTTCGAGTTCGGCCTGCTTGGCGGCTTTCATCGCGGCCAAAGCGGCGGCGACGGGGTTGGTGGCCTCGGCCGGGAATTCCTCCGGCTTGGCGCCGGTCTTGGGGGCTTCCGCCGGGATGATCGGCTCCACGAGGGGCTTCTTCTCCTCCTTCGGGGCGGATTCCTCGAGCTCTTTCTGGCGGCGTTCTTCTTCCAAACGCTGCTCTTCCTGCTCGCGGCGGATCCTCTCTTCTTCCTCGGCTTGGCGCCTTGCGGCTTCTTCCTGAGTCTTCTTGAGGTATTCCTGGCGGGCCTTTTCCTTCTTGGCTTCTTCTTCTTTGGCGCGGAGAGCCTCGATCGGGGTATAGGGGATGCCTTTCTCCAAGGCGGTGGATTCCTCCATCAATTCGATGGAAACGCCGGTGAGTTTGCGCGCGAGTTCGATGTTGGACTTGTATTTGCCCATGGCGAGGGGCAGATCCCCGTCGTGGATGACGGCGATCGCGTGCTTTTTGCCGTATTCATCTTCCTGCTCGTCGAGCTGGACGCCCAAAACCTGGGCCGGGCGGCAGGCTTCGGCGACGAAGAGGGCGAGGTCGTCGCTGTAGGCGATGACGTCGATCTTCTCTTTGGCTTTGCCGTTTCCAAGCTGGGAGACGATCTTCTGGATGCGGCTCCCGCCCTGCCCGATGCAGGCTCCGGTCGGGTCGACGTCTTCGTTATTGGTGGCGACGGCGACTTTGGAGCGGATGCCGGCTTTGCGGGCGACGGCTTTGATGACGACGGTGCCGTCGTAGATTTCGTGGATTTCCTCCTCGAAGAGGCGTTTCAGGAACCCTTCGGAGGAACGGGTGGCCTCGATTTGGGGGCCGCGGGGCTTCTTGCCGGGCTCGGGGGCGGCGGCGGATTCGACTTTCTGGATGTAGACCTTGATGGGGTCGCCGATGCGGAAGAACTCATCCCCGATCAATTCGCGGCGGGAAAGCTCGACCGTGGTCCTTCCGATGTTGACCGAGACGCTGCGGTCGTCGGCCCGCTCGACGGTGCCGGTCATCATCTCGCCGATGTGGTCTTTGTAGATTTCGTAGAGGGCGCTTCTTTCGGCTTCGGCCAATTTCTGGCGGAGGGAGCTCTTGACCGCGAGGTGGAAGACTTTGGTCAAATCGTCGGGGTCGGCCGGGATGCGGTATTCGTCCCCGTCTTTGTATTTGGGCTCGGCCAAGCCTTCGTTGGCTTCCTCGGTTTCGATTTCGAGCATGTCGTCCTCGACGTTGTCGCGGACGGTTTTGATTTGGGCGAGGTGGATGGGGTTTTCCTTGTCGTCCCAATCGACTTCGCAGGTGACGATGGGGTCGGGCATGTCCTTGACTCCCCCGCCGAGGTAACGGATATAGGCGGCTTTGATGGCCTCCAAGAAGGCGTTGAGGACTTCCTCTTGGCTGATGCCTTTGCTTTGGGAGACCTCTTCTTGGGCTTCCAAGAATTTCTTCAGATCAATCTTCATTTTGCTTTTCCTTTTTCCAAATGGTTCAGAATTCAATCGCCAGGCGCGCTTTGTCGATGTCTTTCTCGGGGAAGGTGCACGCGACCTTCTTCGCTTTCTGCTTCACGATCAGGGTCACTTCCCCGCCTTCGTCTTTCTCTAGCGTCCCTTCCAGGGTGTTGAGCCCTTTGTAGGGATGGGAGAGATGGAGGTTGACGTATTTGCCGCAATATAGGGGCAAGGAAGAAAGCGCGATCGGCTTCTCCGCGCCCAAAGAGCTGACGTCGAGGGTATAGGGGCCCGAGATGGGGTCGTCTTTGTCCAATAGCTCGGAGATGAATCCGGACAGGGAGACGATGTCTTCCAGCCCGATCGGCTCGACGCGGTCGACCACCACTTCCAGCTTCATCCCTTCTTTGCCACGGGAATAATGGGTGGAATAGAGGTCGAATCCTTTTTCCTTCAAGGGTTCCCTCAGCAGGGTTTCGACTTTCCTTTCTTCTTCCATTTTGCCTCCTAAATGAGAAAGAGTGGTCCGAAGGCCACTCTTGTTGCGTTGACGATCGACGGAACCAATATTTGGGTTTCCGCGCCGATAGTATAGAGGATGGATTCCCTTCTTTCAAGGGAGCTCACTCGGGTTTCTTCTTCAAGAAGAAGAGGAATCCCAAAAGGGGATAGAGCAAGCCGAGGAAGAAGAGGAAATAGGGCCCGAGCATCATTGACCCCATGAAATCGATGGGGAAATGGGCGGTCATGGAAACGGCGATGAAGTCCCCTCTTACCCCAAGGGCGATGCACATCCAGAGGACCAAGACGAGCCCGGTTAATCCGGAGAGGAAATGGAACAGCAGTTCCTTCCCCCTCACCCACTCGGGCTTGAGGAAGAGAGATGCGATCTCGCGGAAAAGGAGGATGAGGCTTGGGAAGAGCATCAAAAGGTAAACCGGGATCGTGCACCACGCTAGCGAAGCGTCGCGGTCAGCGACGGCGGGAGCCAGCAAAAAGTCCCCGTAGAAGCCGCAGACGAAGGGGAAGGACAGGGCGATCAAAACGCTTTGGACGCGGTTGCTCTTCTCTTCTTTCTCCTCATTAGGAAGGTAGAAGCGCTTCGTCTGGAATAGATAAAGGGCCCCGGAAAGAAGGAGGCAGACGATCAGGAACAGGATGCTCGAAAGAGGATACCCCACCCCACCCCGATGGGCCAAAGACCCGGGGTAGATCCCCACTCCGATGTAAACGATCTCAAGAAGCAGAAGAGCAAGGGAAACCCCGCCCAAGACGAAGGAATTGACTTTCATCCATCCTTTCTTGCTTTCCCCTTGCAGGCGAAGCAAACGGTGGAACACCACCGTGAGGTAGCCTGGAAGCAGCAGGCAAAGGTAATACGGGAGGAGGGTCAAGAAATTGTGGTCCGTGGAGAAAAGATCTTGGATAAAGAGCCAGAGGAAGTGGAAGAAGCTGAGTCCAGCAAGGCCATAGAAGACGATCTCCAGGGCGAAGCAAACGATTTTGCGGGTTTTCAGGCTCATTGGAACATCCTCTCGAGGCGGTAGCCGTTTTGCGAGGAATAGTCGTCCTCGTATTCTTGGTAGCAACGGTATAGGTCAAGGCTCCCATCTTCCTTGATCTCGGCGAGGTTCCCTCCGATGCGGCCGTCTTGATAGGCGAGCCCGTGCCCGGACTTCAGCCCATAGCAAAGGGCGATGGGGTCTTTTTCCTCGCTGAGGGAATACTCCGCGCAGAAGGAGTTCTTGTGGTCGTGGCCGTAGAACATGGCCTTGGTGCTGCCGAGGGTCTCGGCGACTTGGAAGAGGGTCGTCCTCTCGTATCCGGCGTAGACGTGGGTCTCCCCTAATCCGGGGATGTCCGTGGGGGTTTCTTCCATCGCCCCGGAAGAGGCACTCAGATGGCCGATGCTAGCTTCGCCTTGGCTGAGGGAATAGGCGTAATGGGTTTCCCAAAGGGGGATGTGGAAGTAAAGCAGGCTCTTGACGGAGGGATTCTCCTGCTGGGCTTTTTTCACCACTTCGCTGTACCACTGGATCTGCTCGGGGTGGATGATGTCGTATTCGTATTTGAAAGAGGGGAAGGAATAATGGAGCGAGTTGCTGTCTAAAGCGATCAGCTGCCAAAGGGTCTTCCCGTCCTTTTTGAGGTTGATGTAGTAATTGCTCTCCCCATAGAGGTTATCCTCGACTTCCTTGTAGAGGGAATGGGGTTTGCTGAGGGCCAACGTAGAGGGGTAGCTTGGATCGAACATGCCCTGCTTATCGTGGTTGCCCCAGGTGAAGCCGTAATATACGTCTTTGTGAAGAAGGTCGGAGAAAGATTCGAACAAATCGAACAAAGAAGAAATGTTTTCTTTGCTGGCGGAGAGGATGTTGTCCCCGGTGGTCATGATGAGGTCGGGGTTGGCGTTCTTGACCAAAGCGGACAAATAGGCGCCTTCCTTCTCCATGTCGCTGGTGAAGTTCCAGTGGATGTCGGTCAGCTGCAGGACGCGGAGAGTCGAGGAAGAGGAGAAAAGGGGTAAATCCGACTGATAATCCTCTAGCTTGGGATCCGATTTCCCGGAGCAAGAAAGCAAAAGGGGCAGAATCAGCAAGCAAAGGCGCGAATTCTTTTTCATGCTTCCTCCCCGTCGTTGAAGTAAAGCACCCCAAGGCAGTGCGGCCCGCAATAGCAGCTGACGGTGGCTCCGGCGGTGGTTTCCTCGATGCGCTGGAAGCCTTTTTCGCGGAGGCGCTTCTTGGCCTCTTCGATCGCTTCCGGGGTGGCCGTGGAATAGGTGATGAAAGCCAGGGATTTGTCCGGGGTCGGGAAGCGAGCGAGGGTTTCGTCGACGTAGTTGGCGACGACTTTGTCCATCGGCCCGCGGTACTTTTTGCCCGGGTACATCTTCCCATCCTCAACGTAGATGGAGGGCTTGATCTTAAGGAGGTTGGCTCCAAGCATCTTGAGCAAAGAGCACCGGCCGCCTTTATAGAGGTTATCCACCGATTCCAAGGAGAAGGAGGCTTGGCAATGGGGGACGCGGGCTTGGCAGATCTTGACGATCTCCCCCGCTTCTTTCCCTTCGTCGACGAGCTTCTTGCAGGCGATGGCCTGAAGGGCGATGCCGGTGGAAAGGGAACGGGTGTCGATGACGTCGACTTTGCCCTCGAATTGGTCTTCGTGGGCGACGGTTGTCGCGTTTTCAAAAGCCCTCGAGATGCCCGAGGAGATGGAGAAATGGATGATGTGGTCGGCGTCTTTCAAGACGTCGGCGAAGAACTCCTCGAATTGGAAGGGGTTGACCGCGGATGTATGCGGCAGCTTCCCGGTTTTTTCGGTGAAGGCAAATTCGTCCTGAGGGGTGATTTCCCCGTCCAGCCCCGTCTTATCCCCCATGGAGACCATGAAGGGGACGGTGCGGATGGAGAATTCCTCCAGGAGCTTCTTCGGCAGATCGATGGCGCTTTCGGCGGTGACGGCGATTTTCATAAGGTGTTTTTTCCTTTCTCAGTTTTCTTTTTCGAAACGGAGCTTTTTCTTGCCCTCCCATTTATGGAGGATGCGCGGGTAGTATTCCCTCCAAAGCGAAGCGACGTGCTCTTTGGAGTAGAAATCGGCAATGGC
The DNA here is from genome assembly GCA_050872145.1 of Candidatus Alloenteromonas sp. Lineage (GTDB taxonomy): Bacteria > Bacillota_I > Bacilli_A > RFN20 > CAG-826 > Alloenteromonas. The sequence continues at coordinate 21,881 of JBNMGG010000015.1, forward strand.
TTCGGCTTCCTTCTGATAATGGAGGTAAGCCTCTTTATCCGAGGATAGGCGTTTGATTTCCTGAACGAAGCCCTCTACGTCGGGGGCGGAGTCGTAATGGGAGAAGAAGATGCCGGGGTAAAGGTCCAGGTTGCGGAGCAATAAGGGCTTTTGGCAGTCGGCGGCTTCCAAAATGGACATGGGCATCAATTCATCGAAGCTCGGCATGAAGAAAAGGGATGCCATGTTGAAGACAAGGTTCATCTCCTCCCGGGGCAATAGGCCCAGGAAGTGGACGTTTTTGGGGCATTTTTCCATCGCCTCTTTGAGCTCTTTGTAGCCATCGGTCATCTTGCCGAAGCTGAAGCCCCCGGCCCAGAGGAATTCGACGTCCGGGAGGGCTTGGGCGGTCTTGATGAAATCAAGCACCCCTTTCCGGGTCTGCACCTGCCCGCATCCGAGGACGGAGAATTTGTTGGGATCAATCCCGTATTTCTTCTTCCCCGCGAGGATTTCCTCTTCCTTCAGGGGGTGGAATTCCTCTTTGGAGACGTAATTGGGGATGAAGGTGATGTTCTCCCTCTTGCAGCCAAGCTTCACCAGAGGCTCGATGAAGACGGGGTTCACCACGACGATTTCATCCGCCTTCTTGTAGGTGGATACGACGTATTTCTTGAAAATCGAAAACGCGAGTGGCGGAAGCTTGATCGAGCCGTCGAGGGTCGTGGGGAGGAAGTGGACGTAGATGACGTTGACGTGATGGGAGTCCATCTTCATCCGGAAACTCGGGTTGACCGTGTGGACGTGGTTGATTTGGGCGATGCCTTTTTCTTTGTTCTCGTAGACGCGGAAGAGGTCCTTCTGCTCCTTGATTAAAGAAACCTGCTCCATGTAGGCGCTGCCGACTCCTTGGCCGGGGACGCTGGTGGCGGCGGAGAGCATGCGAATGCCGATGATGCCTTTGTTTTCCATGGGCTGAGTATAGCAAAATCAAGGCCGGATAAAAAGAAAACCCCAGCGTCGCCGGGGAAATTCTCGATTGGTGCCCTCACCCTTAGTCGAAAAGAGGTCTGATCCTTACCATGGATCCGTTCTACCGCTGAACTATGAGGGCGGTACGCCGCGCGAGCTCGCTACAAACTCGTTCGGCGAGAAAGATTATAGCTAGGGGGATACCCTAGGGCAAGGAGTTTTTTCGCGAGTTTCGCCTCAAATCGGGCCAACGCTCAAATCTCCTCGCCCTGCAGGTCGTAAACGAGGGCGGAGGTGATCTTCACGCGGACGATATCGCCCTCCTTGTGATCCTTTTTGGGTTTGAAGAGGATGCTCCCATCGATGTCGTCGGGCGCATTCCAATAGGAACGGAGCAAGTAGGAGTCCCCCTGCTTTCCGATGACTAAGCCCTCCATCTCAAGGCCGACCTTCTCTTTGTTCTTTTGATAGGAAATGAGGGCTTGCTTCTTCATCAGCTCGTCCCGCCGCTTCTTCTTGAGCTTCTCCGGGACTTGGTCGGGGTAGGAATAAGCCGGGGTGCCTTCTTCCCGGGAATAAGTGAAGCAGCCCATCTTATCGAAGCCGACTTCGTCCAAGAACTCCAAGGTGAGCTTCTGGTCGTCCTCATTCTCCCCGGGGAAGCCGGAGATGAGGGTGGTCCTCAATACCGCGTCGGGGCACATCCTTTTGATCTTTTGGAACAGAAGGATCGTCTCCTTCGCGTCGGCGTGCCGGTGCATGAGCTTCAGAAGGTGGTCGGAGGCGCATTGGACGGGGATGTCGAAGTAATGGGCGATGACCTTGCTTTCGGCGATCGTCTGGATCAATTCGTCGCTGATTTCGCTGGGATAGAGGTAAAGCAGGCGGATCGAATAGAAGCCGAGCGACTCGAGGTCCTTGAGCAAGGAGACGATGTTCTTCCCCTCCTTCCGATCGATCCCGTAGACGGTGGTGTCCTGGGAAATCAGGGAAATCTCCTTGATCCCCTGCTCCTTCAGCTTCTTGGCCTCCTCCATGATTTCCTCGTAGGGGCGTGAGACGAACCTCCCGCGGATGCGCGGGATGGCGCAGAAGGTGCAGAAGTTGTTGCAGCCATCGCTGATGCGGAGATAGGCGCTATAAGAAGAGGTGGAAACCACCCTGCGGAGGGGGTTCATCTCCAAAATGCCTTCCTCCCCGAGCAGGGATTCAAGCTTTTTGGAAAGCTCGGGATATTCCTTTAAGGGGACGATGAGGTCGGCCTCGGGAATCTCTTTGCGGAGCTCCTCGGCGTAGCGGGTGGCAAGGCATCCGGTGACCACGAGCTTGGCCCGGTCTTTGTACTGGGCCATTTGGAGGATCGCGTTGATCGATTCTTCCTTCGCGCTTTGGATGAAGCCGCAGGTGTTGACCAAAATCAAGTCGGCTGTGGAGGGATCGTCGGTCAAATCGAAGCGATCGGGCGGGAACATGGCGAGCATTTCCTCGGAGTCGACGAGGTTCTTCGCGCATCCGAGGCTCACCAAGGCGACGCGCTTCTTCATGCTCCCCTCCCCGACTTTTGGATTTGCTCTTTTAAGAAAGGAAGGTGGGCGATGAAATCATCGAAGGAGGCCATACGCCAAGTCCAGTTGCGGTCATCGACCGTCCCGGGGACGTTGGTCCTTGCCTCGGAATCGAGCTCGAGGACGTCCTGCATGGTGAGGATCGCGTATTCGGCCTTTTTGGCGAGGCAATAGGAGATGAGCCTTTCGGGCATGGTTCCTTCCCCGAAGCCCTTCTGCTGCAAGGCGTAGACCCAGCGGGCCTGCTCTTCTTCGGGAAGGGAATAGAAATAGGAGAGGATGGTGTCGTTATCGTGGGTGCCCAAATAGCAGACCGAGTTCTCCTCGTCCCATTTTCCTTTTCCTTCGAGTTCGTAATCGTGGAAGGTGAACTGGATGACGTTCATCCCGGGGAAATGGTAATGGTCGCGGAGGGTCAATACTTCCGGGCGGAGGTCGCCGAGGTCCTCGGCGATGATGTTCAGATTGGGCGAGGCGCGGAAAAGGGTGTCGAAAAGCTCGTAGCCGGGGGCTTCCACCCATTCCCCGTCCACCGCCGTCGGGCAGGAAGAGGGGATCTTCCAATAGGTGTCGAAAGCGCGGAAATGGTCTAAGCGCAGGATGTCGTAGATTTCCGCGTTGCCCAGAATGCGGTCGATGATGAAACGGAAATGGTCTTTCTGGAGTTTGTCCCAATCATAAATCGGATTGCCCCAGCGTTGGCCGGTCGCGGAGAAATAATCCGGTGGGACCCCGGCGATGAAGGTCGGCTTCTTGCTTTGAGGATCAAGCAAGAAGCAATCCTGATTGGTCCAGACGTCGCAGGAATCGTATCCGACGTAGAAAGGTAGATCGCCGACGATTTGGATGCCTTTGCTTTTCGCGTAGTCATGCAGCTTCCCCCATTGCTGGTAAAGCTTCACCTGCAGGTAAAGGCGGTAGGAAGCTTCGTCTTGGCTGGCTTTGGAAAGAAGGCCTTTCTCCTCGACCCATTCCTTTTCCTTCTTGGTCCAGGTATCCCAGGAGTTCTGATGCTTGGAATGGAATGCGTCGAAGACCGAATATTCCTTCGCCCAGGGATGAGTGAGGCAGAATTCCTCCAGCAGGGACGGGTTTTTCTTCATCTCCGCGCGGTAGGCTTTCTTCAGGTAAGAGGCTTTGAAAGCGCGGATTTCCTCATAGGCGATTTTGCTCTCTCCCGCGTGGAAATCCGGGGCTTTTTGGATCAGCCCTTCCTCCGCGAGCTGGTCCAAGTCGAGGTAGAGCTCGTCCATGGCGAAGCTGGAGAAAGGCTGATAGGGGGAATGCCCGTAGCCTAAAGGGGCGAGGGGCAAGATCTGCCAAAGGGAGAAGCCGGATTGCGAAAGCAAATCGAGGAAACGGTAGGCGTTTTCCCCGAAATCGCCGATGCCGAAGCGGCTGGGCAGAGAGGATACGCCGAGAAGGATCCCGGCTTTGCGATTTTTCTCTTCCATGGCTCACTCCTCCTCGATTTTGCAGGCTCCCCCGGGGAGGAACTCATCTTCGATGACGTTATGCTCGCCATAGAAGGCGCGCATCGAGGAAAGGAAGGCTTCCCTTTCCTTGGGGAGGGGGAAGGCCAAGACGCTTCCGGCGAAGCCCCCACCCATCACGCGCACGACGCCTTCTTTGAGGTAGCGCCGAGCGACGTCGATGGCTTCTTGGGGCGAATCCTTGTACTTCCCGGGGACCATCGTGTTGCCAAGCATCGTCCGGCTGGATTCCCCCGACAGGGCCAAGCAGCGGAGGAAGGTGGCTTCGTCTTTCTCCAAGATCGCCCTTCGGGCTTCCAAGACGCGGCGGTTCTCGTCGAAGAAATGGGTGGCCCGGAGCTTGGCGCGCTCCGAGACCCCGACGGTCGGGGTGGCGATGCGCTGATAGAATTCCTCGGGGTCGACTTCGCGGAGATAATGCTTGCCGAAGACGTTTTCTGCGACTTCCTTCATGTCGCTGGGGATCGAGGCGTAAAGCGGGGTGAGCCCGGCGTGGCTGCTGGGGGTCAAGATGAGCACGGGCTTCAGGGGGAAGGGCCAAGGGAGCGATTCGACGACGGGCTCGTCCTCGGATTTGAAGTCGATGTACTGCACTCCCCCGTAGACGGCGCCGATTTGATCGAGCCTTCCGCAGGGCTTGCCGAAGAAGACCACTTCGGCGTATTGGCTGGCGAAGGCCAGATCCTGGTTGAGGATCTTCCCGCCGTTATAGAGGTCGTTGACGATTTCGGCGATCAGGGATTCGTAGCAGGCCGAGGAGGAGACCCCCGACCCAGAGGGGATGTCGGAATAGCAGGAGGCGAAGAACCCCCCGATTTTGTAGCCGAGTTTCCTCAGGGCGAAAAGCACGCCTTTGGCGAGGGCTTTGGGCGATCCTTTCTCCTCTTCCTTGGGCTCGAGGTCGCTTAAATGGATTTCGAAGGGGCGGTAGCCATAGGATGCGATGCGCACCAAGTCCAGAGTGTTGGGGCAGGCGGAGCAAGTGATGCCGAGGCTCGACCCCCCCACCAGGCAAAGCCCGTGGTTGTGGTCGGTGTGATTGCCGAGGATTTCAATCCTCCCGTGGGCGAAATAGTGGTTGCGTTTCAAATCGCCATATTCCTTATAGAAGATGGCGTCGCTTTCCTGGATTTTTCTCATAGTTGCATTTGGGCGAGGAACTCTCCCAATCCTTTCTCCCCTTCGGGGTCATTTTTGTAGACGGCGACGTTATTGAGGATATTGCGGCAGACTTCGGCGTAGTAATCCTGCCAACTGCTCCCGCCCCGGAGGGCGTCCATCATGGGGGCGAAGGAGGATAGCTCGGGATTCTCCGCGATGATCTGCGCGTTGTCTTTGCCTTCTTTGATCCCGTCCTCGATGAGTTTTTCCTGACGGATCAGGCGCGGGGGCAAGATGAAGCGCCCGGCGGCTTCGATGAGGCCGATGCCTTCCTTCTTGATGTGGAAGTATTCGGGGTGGGCGTGGAAGATGCCTTCTGGATAAGCCTCGTCGCAGCGGTTGTTCCTTAGAATCAGATAGAGGTAGTAGCGCCCATCCTTCTTCTCGGCCAGGGACGTCACCGTGTTGTGGCGCTTCCCCTCGGTGTGGCTGAGGATGCCCCTTCTAGGATCGTCGTAGTTGTCCCAGCTTTGGAAGATCATCTCGGCGAGGTCGAGGAGCTCTTCCTTATCGGGGGAGGAAACCCTCAATACGGTGTCGTAGAAATCCATGATTTCGAGCCGGCAAGAGGGGTAAGAAGGGGTTGGGATCTCTTTCTTGGGGGAGCAATGGAACAAGGGCAAACGGTGGAGGCCTCCTTGGAAGTGCTCATGGTTGAGGATCGAGCCCCCGACGATCGGCAGGTCGCTGTTGCTGCCGATGAAGAAATGGGGGAAGAGGTCGACGAAGGCGAGCTCTTTGGAGAAGACCCTCCGGCAGACGACCATCGGCGTGTGCTTCTCATAGAAGAGGATGCAGTGCTGGTCGAAGTAGCCGTAAGGGGAATATTGCAGGTACCACCTTTCCCCGTCTAAATGAAGCGGGATGAAGCGGAGGTTCTCCCGCGCGGGGTGGCCGTTGATCCCGGGGTAGCCGAGGTTCTCTTTGCACAGGGGACAAAGGGGGTATTTCTCCTCCCCCGCTTTGGGTTTGCTGAGGAGCTTGGCGATGTCTTTATTGTTCTTCTCCGGCTTAGAGAGGTTGATGGTGATTTCCAAATAGGGGTCGGGGGCGAAGTCTTTGACGTAGCAGATGTTCTTGTCGATGTGGGACTTGGCGATGTAATGGTTCAGCACCCCGAGGTTATAGAGGTAATCGGTGGCGGCTTTGCTGGAACGCGAATAGTAATCCAGGAACGTCGAGGTGACTTGGCTGGGGGATGGGGTCAGCATGCCAAGGAGATAAGCCCCTTCGTCTTCGATCTCGGCTTCGCTTTTTCCCAGCTTAGAAAGCTCTTCGTGCAGCTCTTCTAGAAGCGGATCCGGAAGAGTGTAGGAGGCGATTTTCTTTTCCTCGACCTCGCCTTGATAAGGCGGGAAGCAGGAAAAGTGCTGGAGCAAGAGGTTCTCTAGGTAAACCTCATCCTCCCGCTCCACCAAAGAATGGGAAGAGGCGTAGACGAGGGCTTCTTTGACGATTTTGGCAAGTCCCATGGTTATCTCCTTTTGCTGAATTTCAGGGATTGGGTGCGGGCGAAGGCCTTCCCGCCTTGATGGAAGAGGCTTTGGTCCATCCGGGAAACGGGCTCGAAGGTGATCCCGGACCCCTGATGGTCGAGTTTGCCATCCCCTAGGAGGAGATTATGGACCGGGAAGTTGGTCGCGTAAATCTGGAAGGCCGGCGCGGATGTTTTCGCTTCCAGGGTGAATTCCTTCCCCTCCAAGAGGGCTATGGTTTCCTTCTCCTCCGAAAGGAAGGCGTGGTCGATGCCCCCGACGGGGAGGGTATCCGGAGAGAAGGCGTCTTCCCCCACCGCTTTCCCCTTCGAGAAATCAAGCGCCTCGTTTTCCCCGAATCCCAAGGGCAAAAGCACTTCGTCGTAAAGCCCAACCTGCCCTTTCTTCAGGGTGAGCTTCATTGGGTAAACCGAGGTTTCCCCAAGGCAATAGTAAGTATGCAGGGTCGGGTTGAGGGGGCAGGGAGAATCCGGGGTGAGGCTCATTTTGATCTCGATGCGGTCCTCTTCCTTGAAGAGCTCGTATTCGATGAGGGCTTCCACCGTGGCGGGGAAGGCTTCGCAGGCGGGGAAAGTCGAGGAGAATCTCACGACCGCGCTTTCTTCTTTTTCTTCCATCGCATAGGCGAAGGGGGCGAAGGCGTAGCAAAGGGAGCCGCTGTGGAGGGAGTTCCCGTGGTCGTTGATGGGGAGGCGGAAGGTTTTTCCATTTTCCTCTAAGATCCCTTCTTTGACCCTTCCGGCGACCGGGCCGACGAATTTGCCGTAGTAGCTCTTGCTTTGGGTGTAGTCCTCATAGCGCGCGGGGCGGGCGAGCATTTCCTTCCCTTCGATGAGGAAGGAGAACATGCCGGCGCCATATTGGCTCAATCGCAGGCAACTGCCTTTCTTCGAAGTGAGGCTGATCAAATCGAGCCCGTCGCTTTGCTTTTGGATTTCCACTTTCATAATTTGACTTCCTCCAAGATTTTCTGAAGCTGCTTCCGATTCATTTCCCTTGGAACCGGGTAAAGGGGGTTCCCTTCCTTGGCCGCGTGGGCGGAGAGGAGGGGCAGGTCTTCTTCTTTGATGACGTTGGCGAACCCTTCCGGGATTTCCATCGACTCATTGAGGCCTTTGATCCAGGCGATGAGGTCCTGGGCTTGCTGCTTTCGGCTTATCGCTTTGCTTAAGCCGAGTTTTTTGGCGATGTCGGCGAGCTTCCTTTCCGCCTTTTTGCCGTAGGCGGTCAATACGTGTGGGAGGAGCACTGCGTTGGCGTAGCCATGGGGAACGTTGTAATAGCCCCCCAAAGCGTGGGCCAAGGCGTGGACGTAGCCGACGTATCCCCGGGTGAAGCTGACCCCGGCGAGGAAGGCGGCTTTTTGCATCGCGGATGCTTCTTTGGCGTTGCTAGGATCCTCATAGAAGGCGTAGAGGTGATCGCGGATGAGGGCGATGACGTCTAAGGCGGAGGATTTGGTGAGGTGGGTCCGCGAGCAGCCGATGTAGCTTTCAATGGCGTGGGTGAGGGCGTCCATCCCGGTGGAGGCGATGAGCTTCTTGGGGAGGGAGGTGAGCAAGGCCGGGTCGAGCACGGCGAGGCTTGGGATCAGATGGGGGTCGTTGATCGAGAACTTATCTTTGGTTTCCGGATTGACGACCACGGCGGCAAGGGTGGCTTCCGAGCCGGTCCCGGCGGTCGTTGGGATGGCGATCAAAAGTGGGATTTTCTTGCCCACTTTCAGGATTCCCTTGAAATGGTCGAGGGTTTTCTTGGGGTTGGTGGCTTTGGCCCCGACGGCTTTGGCCGTGTCTAGACTCGACCCTCCCCCGATGGCGATCAGGCAGTCGCATCCTTCGCTAGAATAAAGGGAATAGGCTTTCTCGATGCTCGGGAAGGGGGGATTGGGAACGACTTCGTCGAAGAGGGCGAAGGGGATGGCTTCCTCTTCCAGGGGCTTGGTGAGCAGGGAGATCGCCCCGGATTTGACCAAGAAGGGGTCGGCGACGATGAGGGGTTTCCGTTTGTTCTTCTTTTTGAGGTAATCCGGGATCTGCTTCAAAGCCCCCTCCCCTTCCTTGGTTTCGGGGATGGGGAAGTTCATCAGGGTTTGGGCGACAAACAGGGTCTTTTGATAGACGCGGCAAGCGAAGATTGAGAAGGGGTTCATGCTTTCTTTCCTTTCATAGCAGGGGGTCAATGACGCGGAGGAGGCTCCAATAGCCTTGGCTGCGGATCCTCCAGCGGCTCCATTCTTCGTAATTCACCTCATGGCAGAGGGCGAAGGTGTCGTCGAAGTCCCGCTTGATGTTTTTGATGCAGGGGGTCTTCACGAGCAGGGTTCCGCATTCGAGGTGGAGGTAGAGGGAGCGATAATCGAGGTTGATGGTCCCGCAGGTGGCCATCTCATCGTCCACGCAGAAGGTTTTCTCGTGGACGAAGCCGGGGGTGTATTCGTAGATCCTCACCCCCGCTTGGAGCAATTTGCCATAATAGGAGCGGGTCAAGTTGAACACGGCTTTCTTATCGGGGATGTGCGGGGTAACTAGCCGCACGTCGATGCCGCTTTTGGCGGCCCGGCAGAAGGCGTTTTCCATTTCCGAGTCCAAGATCAGATAGGGGGTGGTGACGTAGCAGTATTTCTCCGCCCTTTCTAGAAGGGACAAATAGACCGACTCCCCCACTTCCTCGCAGTCGAAGGGCAAATCGCCATAGGGCTGGACGAAGCCTTGGCTTTCTGGGAAGCCGCCGATTTCCTCGATGTAGCGTTCGGGGCGGTAATCTTCCTTGTTGATTTTCTCCTCTTTCCGGATGCTTTCCCAGGTGGCTAGGAACAAGAGGGTGAAAGAATAGACGGCCTCCCCCTTTATAAGGATCGCGTTGTCCTTCCAGTGGCCGAAGCGCTCCAGCTTATTAATGTACTCATCGGCGAGGTTGAATCCCCCGCTCCAGGCGGTGTGGCCGTCGATGACGAGGATTTTCCGGTGATCGCGGTTGTTTTGGCGGATGTCCAAAAAGGGGCGGAAGGGGTTGTAGCAAAGGGTTTTGATGCCCATTTTGCTGAGTTTGTTGGCGTAGCCGCTGGGGAGGGTGGACAAGGAGCCGACGTCGTCGTAGATCAGGCGCACGTCCACTCCTTCTTTGGCTTTCTCCTCCAAAATGGCGAGAATCGAATCCCAAAGGATGCCGGGGGCGACGATGAAGAATTCCAGGAAGATGTAATGCTTGGCTTTCTTCAATTCCCGGAGCAGGGGCTCGAAGGCGAAGTCGACCAAGGGGAAGTATTCGACGGAGGTGCGTTGATGGGCGCCCATTTTTCCGACCCGGGCCAAATAATCGGAAATCGAGACGGCGACGGGGGCTTGCTTCCTCAGTTCGGCGTGGGTTTCCTCTTTGGTGGGATGGGAGAGGATGGGATAGGCGTCTTGGGCGAGTTTCTTCCGGTTCCTTTTGGAATTGGCTTTGTTGGCGAAGAAAAGGTAGAGGAGCAATCCGCCGATGGGGAGGGCGAAGACGAAGAACATCCAGGCGACTTTGTAGCTGGGGGCGGAGTCGCCGTTGATGATGGATACGCTGACGATGACGTCACAGGAATAGATTAGGGCCAGGAAGAAGAGGACGAAGCTGGAGCTCTTCCCCACGTCGGTGACCAGGCCCAACAGGCAAAAAAGCCCGAACATCACCAAAACCATCTGAGCGACCAGCAAAAGGCCGCACAAAAGTTTCGGCAGGAATCCGGGGGTGAAAAGCTTCTTCATTTTCCCAAGCGTTTCTTGCGGTACTCCAGCACGTCGAGGTATTCGTTGAGGTCGAGCCCGTAGAGGTTCAGCAGCCAATAATAGGCTTCGCGGATCTGCTGGATGGTCGAGTCGGCGCGGATGAGGAGGGAGAAGTCGCTGATTTCCCTTCCGGGCAAGGCCGAACGGAAATAGAAAAGGGAATCAAGGTAAAGCCGGGCTTCGCCTTTTTGCTTTTCGGTGAGGGGCTCTAGGCGCCTCTTATAGCCGTAGACGGGATAGAAGAGGCGGACTTTCTGAGCCAAGACGCGGTCGAGGGGATCGAGGTAGAGGTCTTGGAGGGAGGGGAAGTCGCTATAGACGTATTCGAAGTGGGAACGGGGGAAATGGAAGGGGGTCAGGGGCTCGCAGAGGAAGCCGTGGAGGACGATTTTCCGGTTGCCGTCGATGCGGGCCAGCGGCGAGATGGGGGCGATGATTTTCACTTTGGCGCCGTATTTTTTGGCCAAGGCGCTTTGCAACGCCTCCTCCAAGCGGTCTTCGCTTCTGGCCCTTCCGCCGGGGAAATGGTATCCGCTGAGGGGAAAATCGTCTTTCCCAAGCTCGCGCAGCAATAAAAGGTGCTTGCCCTGCACCACCACGGCGCAGGAATAATGTTCGACGCGTTCTTTCCCCATTTTCTTCTCCCAACAAAAAAGCGCCCCCATTATAAGGCGGGCGCAGGAAAAGGGGAACTCTCCCCTTCTTAGAAGGGGCTGTTGGAGTCGAGGTATTTTTTCTTCTCCCCAAACGGGGTGCCGTCGTGGTCGATCCCGCCTTCCCAGGCGGAGAGGGCTTTCTGGAGTTCTATC
>JBNMGG010000043.1:0-8592 GCA_050872145.1 Candidatus Alloenteromonas sp.
GTCCGAGAAGGCCCGCAAAGGCTTGATCGTCGTGGAGAACACCGAATTCGGGAAGATCTCCACCAAGGAATTCACCAAGAACCTCGGCGCCATCAAGGCGGCCGGGAAGACCCTCATCGTTGTCGACGGCGACAATGAAAACCTCATTCTCTCCGCCCGCAACATCGCGAACGTCGGCCTCACCGAAGTCAACAACGTCTCCGTCTATGACTTGCTCAACTTCGACACCGTCGTCATCTCCAAAGACAACATCAAGAAAATCGAGGAGGCTTTGAAGTAACATGGCTGAAGAAAAGAAAGTCACCTTCCCGAAGGCGACCGCCCACGATTACAGCGTCATCATCGAGCCGCTTATCACCGAAAAGACCATGGCCCTCATGCAGAATGAGAACAAGGTCACGATGAAAGTCGCCAAGACCGCCAACAAGACCGAGATCAAAGAAGCGTTCCAGCGCATCTTCCAAGTCAAAGTCACCGGCGTCAACGTCGCGACTCAGCGCGCCAAGCTCACCACCCGCGGCGGGCGCTACCAAGGCAAGATCCAAGGCTTCAAGAAAGCCATCATCTCGCTGGCCGAAGGCAATGCCGTCGACCTCTTCAAAGAGTAAGGAAACACCCTCTTATATATCCATATATATAAGTAAAGCATCCAATATAGGAGAAACAGGAAATGGCTATCAGAACCTATCGTCCTACGACCAAGTCCCGTCGGTCCATGACCAACTCGACGTTCGAGGACATCACCAAATCGACTCCTGAAAAATCGCTGCTCGCCCCGAAGAAGAACACCGGTGGCCGCAACAATCAGGGCAAGATCACCTGCCGCCACATCGGCGGCGGCAACAAAGTCCGCTATCGCATCATCGACTTCCGCAGAAGGAAGGACAACATCCCCGCGACGGTCAAGGCCATCGAATATGACCCCAACCGCAACGCCAACATCGCCCTCGTCTTCTACGCCGATGGCGCTAAGGCTTACATCCTCGAGCCGCAGAACCTCCACGTCGGCGACGTGATCGTCTCCGGCGAGGCGACCGACATCAAAGTCGGCAACTGCTGCGATTTGAAGAACATCCCCGAAGGCACCTTCATCCACAACGTCGAGCTTCAGCCCGGCAAAGGCGGACAAATGTGCCGCGCCGCCGGAACCAGCGCCCAGGTGCTTGGCTCCGAAGGCAAATACGTCACCCTCCGCTTGGCTTCCGGCGAAGTCCGCAAGGTCCTCGCCAACTGCCGCGCGACCATCGGGATCGTCGGCAATGAGGATTACAACCTCATCAATCTCGGCAAAGCCGGGAAGAAGCGGTGGATGAACGTTCGTCCGACCGTCCGCGGCTCCGCGATGAACCCCTGTGACCACCCCCACGGCGGCGGCGAGGGCAAGTGCCCCGTCGGCCGCGATGCTCCTCGTACCCCTTGGGGCAAGAGAGCTCAGGGCGTCAAGACCCGCCACATCAAGAAGAATTCCACTCGCCTGATTGTCAGGAGAGCGGGCAAGTAAACGAAAGGAGAAGTAGAACAACATGTCTCGTTCAAGCAAAAAAGGACCGTTCGTGGATGCCTACCTTATGAAAAAGGTCGAGGCTCTCCAGAAGTCCGGCAAAAAAGAGATCATCAAAACCTGGTCTCGCCGCTCGACGATCTACCCCGCCTTCGTCGAACAAACCTTCGCTGTCTACAACGGCCATGAGCACATCACCGTCTACGTGACGGAGGATATGGTCGGCCACAAGCTCGGCGAATTCGCCCCGACCCGCACCTTCACCGGGCACCACGGAAACAACGTGGGCGATCAAGCCGCTAAGAAGTAAGGAGAAAGATCATGGCAGAAGAAAAGAAAACCGTGAAGAAGGCTCCCGCCAAGAAAGAGGCCGCCAAGAAAGAGCCGGCTGCGAAGAAAGCCGCCGCTCCGAAGAAGGCCGCCAAGAAAGTCGAAGCCAAGGCCGAAACCCCGGTCAAGGCCGAAGCCAAGAAGGAAGCCAAGAAGGAAAAAGCGGAAGTCGTCGAAGCCAAACCGACCGTGACCGAAGCCCGCTGCTTCGTCCGCGATATCCGCATCACCCCGCGCAAAGTTCGCCTCGTCATCGACTTGGTCCGCGGCAAATCCGTCTCGGAGGCCCTTGGGATCCTCTCCCGGACCAACCGCGTCGCCGCTCAGCCGGTCGCCAAAGCGATCAAATCCGCCGCCGCCAACGCCGTCAACAACTTCCACATGGAAGCCGGCAGCCTCTACGTCGCGGAAATCCAGGTCTCCGATGGCCTTCGCATCAAGAGGTTCATCCCGAGAGCCAAGGGCAGCGCTTCCCCGATCATCAAGCGCAACGCGAACCTCCGCGTCGTCGTGAAGGCTCGTTAAGGTAGGAGGACCAAATCAAATCTATGGGACAAAAAGTTAACGCCGTCGGTCTCCGCGTGGGGATCAACCGCGACTGGAATTCGAAATGGTTCGCCCCCAAGAAGGAATATGGTGAGAACCTCGTCGAGGACATCGCCATCCGCAACTATCTCGAGAAAGAGCTCGCCAAGTCGATGCTCTCCCGCATTGAAATCGGCCGCGTCAAAACCGACAACGGCCACAACGTCGTCGTCTCCGTCTTCGTCGCTCGTCCGGGCGACGTCCTCGGCCAGGATGGCGAGAACATCAAAAGGCTTCGCGCCGGGCTTGCCAAAATCGTCAAATCCGGTTCCTTGAAGCTTGATGTCGTCGAAATCAAGAACCCCGACATCGATGCCACCCTCATGGCCAAATGGATCGTCGGCGAGCTCGAAAACCGCGCCGCCTTCCGCTCCACCATGAAGAAAGCCATCCAAAGGATGAGGAAAGCCGGCGCCAAAGGGTGCAAGATCCTCTGCTCCGGCCGTTTGGGCGGCGCCGAAATCGCGAAATCCGAAGGCTATAAGGAAGGCGTCATTCCCTTGACCACCCTCCGCGCCGACATCGACTTCGCGACCGTGAGCGCCCACACCACCTACGGTTGCATCGGCGTCAAGGTTTGGGTCTGCCGCTCCTTGAACAAGGTCGGCACCGAAACCGTCAATGAACCCGCCCCCGAATCCGCTCGCAGGTTCGACCGTCGCCCCGGCTCCCGCCCCGCCTTCCGCGGCGCGCGTCCTCAGGGGAACAACGAAAAAGGAGGAGAAGGCAATGCTGCAGCCAAAACGCGTTAAATATCGCCGTCCCCATCGCTTGAGCTATGAAGGCAAGGCCAAAGCCGGCACCAACGTCGACTTCGGCGAATACGGCCTCGTCGCCCTCGAAGGGAACTACATCACCGATCATCAGATCGAATCCGCGCGTATCGTCCTCGCCCGCTACACTGACCGCGCCGGCAAGGTTTGGATCCGCGTCTTCCCGCACTTGGCCCGTACCAAGAAACCCGCTGAGGTTCGTATGGGTTCCGGGAAAGGCTCTCCGGAAGGATGGGCCGCCGTCGTTGAAAAAGGCCGCGTGATCTTCGAGATCGGCGGCATCGACCCCAAGCAGGCCCAAGAGGCGCTCCGCCTCGCCGGGTACAAGCTTCCGGTCAAAACCAAGGTCATCAAGAGGACGAAAGCCCTCTCCCAAGCCGAATTGATCAAGATGGAAGCCGCTCACGAGTCATCCCTCGAAGAAATCGAGAAGGAAGACCAGATTGAGAAGGTCACCGTCTCCGACACCGGCAATGAGCCCGCGGAAGCGGCTCAACCCGCCGATGATGCCAATAAGGAGGCCAAGTGATGGAAATCAAAGACATCCGCGCCCTCTCGGGCGAAGAGCTCGATGCCAAAATCTACGAGCTCAAGAGCCAGCTGTTCGAACTCCGCCGCAAGAAAGCGGTCGGCAACCTCGAGCATGGCGAAGTGATCCGCGTCGTGAGGAAAGACCTCGCGAAATGCGAGACCGTGAAGCGCGAAAGAGAGCTTCACATCGAAAAGTAAGGAGGAAGACAACATGGAAAGAAACCATCGCGCCACCGTGCAGGGCGTCGTCACGTCCATCAAGATGAACAAGACGATCGTCGTCACCGTCTCCACCGAAAAGAACGACCCGGTCTACAACAAGAGGGTCGGCTATTCCAAGAAATACGCCGTCCATGATGAGAACAACGCCGCCAAGCTCGGCGACGTCGTCACCATCATGGCTTGCCGGCCGCTGTCCAAGACGAAGCACTTCCGCCTCGTCTCCATCGACCAGCACGCCGTCACTGCCGAGACCATTGAGGAGGCGGAAGCCAAACTCGAGGCCCAGGAAGGCAGCGCCGAAGAAGTGAAAGCGGAGGAGCAGAAGTAATGGTCCAGCAGGAAACTAACCTCGTGGTCGCCGACAACTCCGGCGCCCGCAGCGTTCGCGTCTTCCGCCAGTACGGCGGAAGCCATAAGAAGACTTCCACCCTCGGGGACATCGTCCTCTGCGCCGTCAAGGACGCCATCCCCAACGGCAAAGTCAAGAAGTCCGACGTCGTCAAAGGCGTGATCGTCCGGGTCAAGCACCCCGTCCTCCGCGCCGATGGCTCGACCATCAGCTTCGACGACAACGCCGTCGTCATCGTCGACAACGATGGCAACCCCGTCGGCACCCGCGTCTTCGGGCCGGTTGCCAGGGAACTCCGCGACAAGGGCTACATGAAGATCATCTCGCTCGCCGTCGAGGTGCTATAAGGAGAAAGATATGAAGATCAAAAAAGGTGATACCGTGATCGTCATCTCCGGCGCCGACAAGGGGAAGCAGGGGACCGTTCAAAGGGTTTATCCCAGCCTCAACAAAGTCGTCGTCGAAGGCGTCAACGTCCACAAAAAGCATCGCAAGCCGACCCAGCAGACCCCCGAGGGAAGCGTGGTCGACATCTACGTGCCCTTCGATGCGAGCAACGTCGCTCTCATCGATCCGAAGACCAAGAAGCCGACCCGCGTCCATTACGGGACGGTGAAAGGCAAGAAAGTCCGCCTCGCCAAATCCGGCGAGAGCCTCGACAAATAAAGGAGGAAGCTCAAATGGCAGAACAAAACAAGAAAGCCGTGAAAGCGGCCCCCAAGAAAGTCGCCGCCAAGAAGGCGGAGGCCCCCAAGGCGGAAGCCAAGGAAACCAAATACGTCAACCGTCTTCAGAAGAAGTACCGTGAGGAAATCGTTCCCGCCCTCGTCAAAGAGTTCGGCTACACCTCCGTCATGCAGGCTCCGAAGATGGAGAAAATCGTCATCAACATGGGCGTTGGCGACGCGACTCAGAATTCCAAAGCCCTCGACGACGCCGTCGCGGACTTGACTCTCATCGCTGGTCAGCACCCCGTGGTCACCAAAGCCAAGAAGTCCATCGCGACCTTCAAGGTCCGCGAAGGCCAGGCCATCGGCTGCAAAGTGACCCTCCGCGGAGTTCGCATGTACGAATTCCTCGACAAGCTCGTTTCGATCGCCCTTCCCCGCGTCCGCGACTTCCGCGGCATCAGCAGGAACTCCTTCGACGGCCACGGCAACTACACCTTGGGCGTCAAGGAACAACTCATCTTCCCGGAGATCGATTACGATAAAGTCGCCAAAGTTCGCGGCATGGACATCGTCATGGTGACCACCGCCCAAAGCGACAAAGAGGCTTGCGCGCTTCTCGAGAAGCTCGGCATGCCCTTCCGGAAGTAAGGAGGAAATGATCCATGGCTAAGAAAAGCTTGATCGCGAAATCCGAGCGGACCCCGAAATTCGCCGTCCGCGAATATACCCGCTGCAAACGTTGCGGCCGTCCCCACGGCGTCCTTCGCCGCTTCGGGCTCTGCCGCATCTGCCTCAGGGAAATGGCCCACAAGGGCGAAATCCCGGGCATGAAGAAAGCCTCTTGGTGAGGAAGAAAGGAGAAACTAACATGAACGCAGATCCAATCGCCGATATGCTCACCCGCATCCGGAACGCCAACGCGCTTCGGTACGAGGAAGTTTCTATGCCTTCCTCCAAGCAGAAGGAGACCATCGCCTCGATCCTCAAGGATCAGGGCTTCGTCACCGACTATTCCGTGGAAGAGGAAGATGGCAAGAAAACCCTTACCATCACCCTCAAGTATTCCTCTTCCGGAGAAAGGGTCATCACTGGTTTGACCCGCATCTCCAAACCCGGCCTCCGCGTTTACGCCGAAGCCGATAAGATCCCGAGCGTCATGAGGGGGCTCGGCATCGCCATCGTGAGCACCAACAAAGGCATGCTCACCGATGCTCAAGCTAGGAAGGCCCACGTCGGAGGCGAAGTCCTCTGCTACGTGTGGTAACCCACTGGAAAGGAAGAAAGAATGTCACGTATCGGATTTAAACCCGTAGTTCTTCCCGAAGGCGTTTCCGTCGAAATCGGCGCCAACGTCGTCACCGTCAAAGGTCCCAAAGGCGAATTAAGCGTTGCTTATCCAAGCACCGTCAGCGTCGAGGTCAAAGACGGAAAAGAACTCGTCTGCAACCGCAAAGACGAAGAAATTCGCACCCTCGAGATGCACGGCACCGTCCGCGCCAACCTCGCCAACGCCGTCAAAGGAGTCCATGAAGGCTTCGTCAAGGAGCTTGAAATCTCCGGCATCGGCTACCGCTGCGAAATGAGGGGGACCTCCTTGGTCCTCCACGTCGGCTTCTCCCACGAGGTCGTCATTGCCCCGCTTGACGGGGTGAAGATCACCGCCAAGGACGAAACCCACATCGTCGTCGAAGGCATCGACAAACAAAAAGTCGGACAAACCGCGGCTCTCATCCACGACACCAAGCGCCCCGAACCCTATGGCGGCAAAGGGATCAAGTACAAGGGTGAGGTCATCATCCGCAAGGAAGGCAAGCGCGCCGCCGCGACATCCAAGAAGTAAGGAGACTGATTACCATGATCGAAAAAGAATCCAGAACCAAGGTTCGCGTCCGCAAGCACGCCCGCGTCCGCGCCAAGATCAAAGGGACGGCCGAACAACCCCGCCTCTGCGTCTTCCGCTCCAACAAGCACATCGAAGCCCAGATTATCGACGACACCAAGGGGATGACGCTCGTCGCCTCCTCCTCCGTCGCCTTGAAGCTGGCCAACGGCTCCAACCAAGAAGCCGCCGCCAAAGTCGGTGAAGACCTCGCCGCCAAGGCCTTGGCCAAAGGCATCAAAAAGGTCGCCTTCGACCGCGCCGGGTATCTCTACCACGGCCGCGTTGCTGCCCTCGCCGAGGCTGCCCGCAAAGGCGGACTCGACTTCTAAGGAGAATATCAATGGCTGAAGAAGTGAAACAAGAAAACGTGGCTGCTGAGGAATCCTCTGAGAACAAGCCCGTTCGCCAACCCCGCGGCTTCGAGCCGCATGGCTCCGCCAGCGCCCCGCGCCCCGGCGACCGCAAATTCGGTGACCACAAAGGCCGTCCCAGCGAAAGAAGGGGCGGACGCGGTGGCTTCCGCGGCGCTCGTCGCCCCGAGGATGAATACCTCGAGCGCGTCGTCGCCATCAACCGCATCTCCAAGACCGTCCAGGGCGGCAAGCACATGCGCTTCTCCGCTCTCGTCGTCATCGGCGACGGCAAAGGGAAATATTCCTTCGCCACCGCCAAGTCCGGCGAAGTCCCCGACGCGATCAAAAAGGCTTTGACCAAAGCCCGCAAGCAGATGTTCACCCTCGAACTCAAGAGGGGAACCATCGCCCATGACACCGTCGGCGTCTACGGCGCGACCAAAGTCGTCATCAAACCGGCTCCCGCCGGCACCGGAATCGTCGCCGGTGGCCCGGTCCGCGCCATCCTCGAACTCGCCGGCGCGAAGAACGTGGTCTCCAAAGTCTACGGCTCCCGCACCTCGGTCAACGTCATCCGCGCGACCCACGATGCCCTCAGCAAGCTCAAGAGCTACGACAGGGTCATGGTTCTCCGCGGCTTGAAGACCGAAGACCAGATCAAAGCGATGCACGCCAGCGAAAAAGCGGCCAAAGCCCCCGCTAAGGCCGAAGTGAAAGGAGATAAATAAGCATGTCTTCTCTATCCACACTGAAAAACGTTGAAGGCGCCGTCACCAAAGGCTACCGCAAGGGCCGTGGCGTCGGTTCCGGCAACGGAAAGACCGCCGGCAAAGGCACCAAGGGCCAAGGCGCCCACTCCCACACCAAGAAGAACGGCTTCGAGGGTGGGCAGATGCCGATCGCCCGCCGCTTCCCGAAATTCGGATTCCGCAAAACCCATCGGGGCGTCAAGACGGTCTACGTCACCATCAACCTTGCCAAGCTTGACTCCGCTTTCAAAGACGGGGACACCGTCAACGTGTCCACCCTCCGCGAAAAGGGGATGATCAAGAAAGAATACGATGGCCTCAAAATCTTGGGAAATGGTAAACTTTCCAAAAAGCTCATCGTAGAAGCCAAGGCCTTCTCCGCCTCCGCCAAGGATGCGATCGAGGCCGCTGGCGGCGAAGCTAAGGTGCTCAAGTAATGAAAAAGTTCGTCTCGATCTTCAAAAACAAAGAAATCGTCGGCCGTATTTTCTTCACGGTGATGATCCTCTTCGTCATCCGGATCGGGGCGGCTATCACCGTTCCTGGCGTTGCTGTTGGCGAACAGCTCAGCAGCGCCATGAATTCGGGCAACGCCATCGCCATGATGGATTTGCTCGGAGGCGGGGCCTTATCGAATTTCTCGGTA
>JBNMGG010000083.1:0-1020 GCA_050872145.1 Candidatus Alloenteromonas sp.
AAATCTGCCGTGTCGTACCCTTTCTCCTCATCAGTCAGGGGCGTCTCGAAATATGCATTTGTGACGTCATAAAAGACCATAGTGGCCCGATCTTTGCCGAACTGAGTGTCAAGCCTCTGGTTCACCCATTTCATCAATCCATTCTTGATCTTCCACGCATAGCTCAAGGCGTTGTAGAAATCCGCGAGACTAGCTTCTTTCACTGGATCCCCGAGGAAGTTGTCTTTTTCTCCATACGAGGAAAGAACCGAATGGGGGTCTATGACCTTGAGGGCCGCAAGGTATCCGATGATGGCGTTTTGGTCGGCAACAATCCGAGTCCTTGACTGCTCGTAGGCGATTTTCCGATTCAAACCGAGATCGTCTTCCCAGATTTTCTTGAGGATGTAGGGCGCATAACTCAGAACAGGAAGCGGGAGCCCGCTCGAAGAAGCTACTGCGATCTGCTCTTCAGCCTGCTTGCGGCGGAATTCGGCGGTGACGTCCTTTTTGCCCTGACTCTCCTCGCGGTACTTGGCCCTCAGCTTTTCAAACGCCTGGGGGTCGTCCTTGATGAGGTCGTCATAGCGGCCGAAGTTGAGGATGGGGCGATTCCTTGGAACCCCGTTCTCATTTCGGTAGCTCTCGAAAAGCTTGACATAGATATTCGGGGCTTTCCCCACTTTGCTCACGAACATGACGCACCTCCACAGGGGGAGTGTATCACAACTACTTCATAACTACACTAATATGATAATTATTTTATCTAAAAAGAAAGAGCCATCAGGCTCTTACTTTCAATTTGGAGGGGTTCGAAGTCTCAAAGTCGGGGGCGCACAGCGACCGCGCAGTCGTGAGCCGCATCCTCTCGGCCTGGGAGAAGCGCGGCTTGATTGAGAAGGCGGACGGCGTCTACCGGTACGGCGCCAGGCTCACGGAAGCGCTCGACGCCGGAAATCTCGAGCCGTAGCCTCTCAAAAGGCCTATCCTCCTTCAGGCGGGAGCGCCCTCAAAGGAGCCGCGGCCCGCTTCCTTTTCTTC
>JBNMGG010000031.1:0-15143 GCA_050872145.1 Candidatus Alloenteromonas sp.
GCCAAGAACGCCGGCTGGACCGCCGTCGTTTCCCACCGTTCCGGGGAAACCGTCGACACCACCATCGCCGACCTCGTCGTCGCCCTCAACGCTGGGCAGATCAAGACCGGCGCCCCCAACCGCTCCGAGCGCGTTGCCAAGTACAACCAGCTCCTCCGCATCGAGGAAGAGCTTGGTGACCACGCCGTCTATCCCGGCATGTCCGCCTTCCGCTTCGCCAAGTAATCGGATTCCCGGTTCTAAGCCCCTCTTCGGAGGGGCTTTTTCGTGCAAAGATACCCCAAACAAAAAAGCCCGCGGACGAATCCACGGGCTCATAGAAGACGACAAACTCACTCAAGCGTCTGAAAAGCCAAAACCCCAGCACCAAGTAGCCCGGCGAATTGGCCGTGGCAGCAAGGCTTCAGATTGACGTGGGGGAGACGGGAGCACAAATCGGAGAAGAATACCTCTTGGCTCTTCATCACCCCTCCGGTCATCGCGACGATCTCAGGGGAGAAAAGGTCCTGAACCATCGTGAAGAACTTCACCAAAAGGTCCATCCAGTCCTCATAGACCTTCTTGGCCAGGGGATTGTTCCCTTTCACAAGAGAGAAGAACTCCGCGGCCGAACTGACAGAGAGGCCATTCAAAGAGCAGAGGCGGACGATCCCGCTGCCGGAAGCCAAATGCTCCAGCTCATAAGTCTTGCCCTTATAGGGGAAAAGCGTATGCCCGATTTCATAAGAAGAGCTGCGGATTTTCCCATCGATGGTAAGCGCTCCACCGAGTCCGGTGGAAACCGTCACGAAGAAAAGGGATTTCGCCTTCGAAAAGGGGCCGACGTTGGCCTCGGCCAAAGCCGCCACCTCCGCGTCGTTGATGATGGCAACCGGAAGATGGAAACGCTCCGAGAGTTAGGAAGAAAGGGGGATGGAGGAGATGTGGACGTTTGGCAAAGCGTAGACATAGCCATCTTGCCTCACTCTTCCCGGAACTCCACCCGCCAGGGCAGAGACCCCTTCTAATCCGGGACCCAAATCTTCAACCGCCTTGGCGATCGACTCCAAAAAGGAGGGGAGGTCGCCGCTGACGGTCGGCCGGATCACGGTTTTCTCGATTTCGTAATTCTCGTTGATCAAGGCGGCCCGGGTGTTGGTCCCGCCGATATCAAGCCCTATGACCTTCTTCATTTGACAAACCCCTTGACCGAATTGACTTCGACGATGCGCATGAAATTGGTCTTCCCGGCCCCCGTCGGGGTGCCGCCGACCAAGATGATCGGCTCGCCGGGTTTAATTCCCAAATCGCGCGCGATCTTAAGCCCCAAAACCTCCATTTCTTCGATGAAGTCGGGCATCGAGGTCTTCAAAAGGAAGGAATAGACGCCCCAAAGCCATCCCGAGCGGAGGGCGGTGGAACGCGAATTGGTGATGGAGACGATCGGGCAGCAGGGGCGCGCTTTGGAGATGCGAGCGGTGGATTTGCCCGTCTCGGTGAAGTTGATGATGAGCTTCGCCCCCACAAGAAGCGCCGTGTTGGCGACGGCATTGGAGATGGCGTCGTTATTGGAATGCTCACTGGTGTCGTAAGCCTCCTTGGCGAGGTTCTCATAATTGAGGTATTTCTCCATCGTCGCGGCGATCTTGGCTTGCATCTGCACGGCCAAAACTGGGTATTTTCCGGAAGCCGATTCGCCCGAGAGCATCACGCAGTCGCTGCTCTCCTCAATCGCGGTGGCGACGTCGGAGACTTCCGCGCGGGTCGGGCGCGGGTTTTTTTGCATGGAATCGAGCATTTGGGTGGCCGTGATGACGGGCTTGCCCTTTTGACGGCATCTTTCGATGATGTGGCGTTGGATGACCGGGACTTCCTCCGGGGGCACTTCCACCCCCAAATCCCCACGGGCGACCATGACCCCATCGGCCACGTCGATGATCTGATCGATTTTGCTGACCCCTTCCGGGTTCTCAATCTTCGCGAACACAGGGATATCCCCATCCCCGTATTTCTTCAGCGTCGCCTTGATGTCGAGGATGTCCTCGGGGCGGCGGGTGAAGGAAGCGAACACCGCGTCGACGTGGTGCTCAACCCCGAAGGCAAGGTCCTTTTCGTCCTGCTCCGAGATGAAGGGCATCGAAAGGCGGGAAAAGGGGCAGTTGACCCCTTTTTGGTCTTTCAAAAGGTGTTCGTTCTTGGCTTCGACCAAAATGGAACGGTCGTTGCTGTCTTTGCCGATGACCTCGAAATCGAGCTCGCCGTCGTCGATGAGGATGTGGTCCCCGTTTTTGACGTCGTCATAAAGGCCTTTGTAAGTCACCGAGAATTCTTTCTCATTCCCGGTCACTTCGTCCATTTTGATTTTCATCCTCTGGCCGGCGGAGACGGGTACGCCGCCTTCCTGCATGTAGCCGGTGCGGATCTCCGGGCCTTTGGTATCGAGGCAAACCGGAAGGTAGATTCCTTCTTTTTCCAAGTCGCGGGCGATGAGGATCTTCCCCAACTGCTCTTGATGGTCGCCATGGGAGAAATTGACCCTCATCACGTTCATCCCCGCCTCGTAAAGCTTCAGGATCATCTCCCGGGTTTGGGAGGCCGGTCCGATGGTGCAGACGATTTTGGTCTTTTTGGAAATGTTGGGTAACATGGTTCCCTCCTTAAGAAGAAACAATAGGGCCACGAAAGGGCCCTATTGATGTTTTTAGAGATTCGTCTCAGTTCAAAATGTCGACCAAGCGCAGCATGGAGATGTGCTTATCGCGCGGAAGCTTGAGCGCTTCGTAGATGTCGTAATCGACGATTTTGTTGTTGACCATGCCGATGCAGATGCCGCCTTTCCCAGCCAATAGGCAGTCAACGGCATAGGCACCCATGCGGGCGGCTAAGACGCGGTCGAAAGCGGAAGGGGCTCCGCCGCGCTGGACGCGGCCGAGGACTTCGGCTTTGGTTTCGAAGCCGGTCTGCTCTTGGATCTTCGCAGCGAAGGCGTTGATGTCGGGATAGATTTTCTCGGAGACGATGACGATGGCGCGTTTGCGTTTTTCTTCGTACATCTTCTTCAAGGTCGCCATGATTTCGTCTTCGGGGATCGGGTGGTCGGGGGTGATGATCATCTCCGCGCCCTCGGCGATGCCGGAGAACAAGGCCAAATCGCCACAGTGGTTGCCCATGACTTCGATGACCGCGCAACGCTGATGAGATTCGGTGGTGTCGCGGATGTGGTCAACGCAATACATGATCGTGTTGAGGCAGGTGTCGAAGCCGATGGTGTAGTCGGTGGAGGCGATGTCGTTGTCGATCGTGCCGGGGAGGCCGACGCAGTCGATGCCCATTTCGGTGAGCTTCTTCGCGCCCATGTAGGAGCCGTCGCCGCCGATGACGACGAGGGCGTCGATCCCGCGCTCGCGGAGGTTCTTCACCGCGATTTGGCGGACCGATTCCTCTTTGAATTCGCGGAGCCTGGCCGTGCCAAGCACTGTGCCGCCGTGGTTGACGATGTCCGAGACGGACGAGCGGTCCATCTTGAAGATGTTGTCTCCGCCTTCGACGAGGCCTTTATAGCCATCCATGATGCCGAAGACTTCCAAGCCATAGTGCAATCCGGCGCGAACGACGGCGCGGATGGCGCAGTTCATTCCGGGCGCGTCGCCGCCGGAAGTGAGGATTCCGATTTTCTTGATCATAAAACTCCTTCAAATTTTCCGCGGGTATTATAAAACGTTTTCTTGCGCGTGTGCGTCCCCATTTGCGCGCCTCCGTGCGCATTGAGCAAGTAGGGACGCAAAAAGTGAAATGTGGAAAAGTTGAAAATTAGCCGAAACAATCGGTTCTTCTATTGTGGAAAACTTAAAAAAGTAACGTTGGCATCGGCGTTTTTATCTTGTATATACAAGAAAAGATGATAGAGTATTCGCCATGAGAAACTGCGGGGCAAACGATTTTTTTGAAGTTCGGCAGCGGGGCAGCTTCGCCTCCGTCGATCCACAGGCGATGGCCGATCTGTACCTCCCTTTGATCGGGAGCCATGCCTTCGCCGTTTACTTCGCCCTTTGGGGAGAAGAAAAAACCCCCTCGACCCACGACCATCTTTTCCGCCGGCTCCAATTGAGCCCCGGCCAGTTTTACCAAGCGATGCTTCCCTTGGAAGCGATGGGCCTGGTAGAAACCTTTTACCAAGAGGAAAACGGCATCGCCTATTTCCTTTACTGCCTGCGCACTCCCGTTGACCCCGCCTCTTTCTTTTCCGACGTCCTCTATTACGGAATGCTCCGCCAATACGTCGGGGAAGCCCAAGCGAAAAAGTTGGAAGAAAAATACGTTCCCGATGAATCCCCGATCCCGTCTTCTTTTGCCCCCGTCAGCCAAAGCTTCAAGGCCTTCTATTCCCCGGATCTCACCAATCCTCTTTTCCGGGCTTCCGAGAAAAAAGTGGTGGAGTCCCAAGCCAAAGTCAAAACCGATTTCGATTACCGAGTTTTCGCTAACACCCTGAGCGGACTAGGCGTCCGCCCGGAATCCTTAAGCGAAGAGGAAGTCCGTAAAATCGACCGCCTTTCCTGCTTGAATTGCCTCTCCTCGGACTTGATGGGCCAATTGGTCGCCGACTGCTATCAAGGCTACCGCAAGAAAGGGCAGCGCGTGGATTTCCTTTCCCTGGAAAAGCGCTGCCGCGATTCCCTTTCTTTCTCTTATCTCCGGGAACAACCTCAAGAAAGCAAGATCAGTTCCGATTCCGAATACGCTAACCTCATCCGCACGATGGAGAAATTGGCCCCGGCAACCTTCCTCACTTATTTGCAGAAAAGGCATAAGCCCTCATCCAGCGATTTGAAGCTGCTCGCCCATTTGGCCAATGACCTCGGACTGACCGACCCGGCCATCAACGCGCTTGTTTGGTATACCTTGCAGAAAAACGGAAATGAGCTGTCCTATGGCTTCGCCGACAAAGTCGGTGCTTCCTTGGTCCGGCAGAACTGCTTGACTGCTCGGGACGCTTGGGAATACTTATTGTCGAGCCAGGAGAAAAAGCGGGCCTATAAAGCAAAGGAAACTCCGCAAAACGCCTCTCCTCTGGAAACGGATTCGACGCAAAAGAAGGGCGAAAGCAGCGAAAAAGACGCCGATGAGGCCCTTGATCGCCTCGCCAAATTCTTAGGGAAGAAATGATGGAAAAAGCGAAATTGCCAAAACTGATGTTCGCCAAAGACGAATTCGAGAAAGCCGAAGAGCAGGCTCTCGAATCCCTTCGGCAGAGCCCCGCGGTCTACCAAGCCATCAAACAGCTTCGCCTCACAAAAGGGCTGGTGAAGCAATTCATCGGGCCTTTGTTGGACCTGAAAGAGGATTGCGATTACTGCGCTCATTGTCCTGGACTTGCTAATTGCAAAAAGGAAAACCCCCATTTCGTTTTGTCCCTTACCTTGGATGGGGATTTCATGGACCGTCACTTCGATCCCTGCCCCAAAGCCTTGGAACAGGAAAAAAGGGAGAAACGCTACCTCGAAAGGGATTTCCCCGAAGAATGGATGGGGGAGGATCTTTTCAAAGTCGACCGGTCCAACAAACGCGCCGACGCCCTCATCGAAATGAGCAAAATCCTGCAAGGGGAATCTAGCCGCTGGCTCTACCTCATCGGGGGCAAACGCAGCGGAAAGTCCATTCTTTTGGCCTCTTTCTGCAACACCTACGCGGACACGGTCGCCTCTCCAGTCGCCTTTTTATCCGTCTCTTCTTTCCTGGAGGAGATGAAGTCGCTTTCCTTCTCCGATAAATCCGCCTTCGAAGCTCGTTTCGCCGCCTATCAGACTTGCCCCTTGTTGGTCTTCGACGCTTTGGGCGAGGAATACGTCTCCGAGTACAATTTCTCCTCGTTCCTGTTCCCGCTTCTTCTCGCCCGTGGGCGAAGCAACCTCCTCACGTGCTTCTCTTCCTCGCTGAAGATCGATGAGGTTTGCTCTTTATACGCCCCGAAAATCGGCCCTATCCGCGCAAAGCAAATGAGGGAATTCCTCAAAGATTCCTGTCAAAAGGAAATTGACGTCGGCCCGGGTGGCTTGTACTGATCAGAAAAGCGGAAGCTTCTCGATCGCTTGCTTAAACCCTTCCACGCTTCCTTTATTCTCCAAAACGAAGGAAGCTTTTTCTTTTGCTTCTTGCAAAGGGTAATCCGCGTTGAGGGAAAGCAGGGCATCCGCATCCCTCCCTTCCTCAAGAAGCCTTTGCCTCCGCTTCTCCAAAGGGGCGACCACCAAAACGGTGGCCAGGCAAAGAGAATCCATCTTCGCGGGGAAAAGAAGGGGGACGTCTAGCAATATTTTGCTTCCGGGCTTTTGCTTTTTGATATACGCCTCAGCTCTTTTCTTGACCAATGGGAAAACGATTCCGTTCACGATCTTGCGGTTTTCTTTGCTGCTAGACAGGATGCCCCGCAGAGAGGAAAAGTCGATTTCCCCGTTCTTGAGGACTCTTTCTCCAAAACAAGAAACCAATTTCTTTTTCAGGGACGGAAGGCGGTAAAGGGAACGCACCTCCTGGTCGGCGTCAAAGACCTGATACCCTTTTTCTTTCAGAAGGGACGCGAATGTGCTTTTCCCCGAATGGATGGGGCCCAAAACCCCGATGACGAATTTTTCTTTTGGGTTTTTCTGACAATGGGGGCAATAAACCGTCCCTCTTCCTCCAAGCTTTGCTTTGCGGAGGGGGAATTCGCAGCGAGGGCAGGGGGTTCCACCCTTCCCATAGGCCTGCAATTCGTTTTGCATCCTGCCATTGACCCCTTCTTGGGGGTGATAGCTTTTCACCGTCGAACCGCCTTCTCGGATCGCTTCTTTCAAAACGGTTTGGATGGAAAGCAGCAAGGACGCGGCTTCCTCTTTTGATAGGCTGTCCGCGGGACGATAAGGATTGATGCTGCTCCGGAAAAGGGATTCATCCGCATAGATATTGCCCCCCCCAGCGACCACCGTTTGATCGAGCAAAGCCTCTTTGATGGGCTTTTTCTTGGCGTGCAGGGATGCGAAAAACTCGTCAACCCCTTCTTCAAAAGGCTCTTTTCCGAGTTTGGCCAAGGAGGTAGTCCCCAATTCGCTTTCTTTGTATAGCCCCATTCTTCCGAAGCGGCGGGAATCGTTGTAGGCGAGGATTTCCCCATCGCTAAGATAAAAAAGGATGAGGTCGTGCCGTTGAATTTCGCTTCGATTCTTTCGGAAGAAGTATTTCCCCTCCATGCGGAGATGGGAAAGAATCACCCAGCCATCATTTAAATGGAAGAGCAAATACTTCCCCCTCCGAGAGATGCTTTCGAAGCGTTTCCCGGGAAGAAGGGAAAGAAAAAGGGCGGGGGACGTTTCGATGTTTTTTGGGCGGAGAACCTCTACCTTCGCGATCGTTTTCCCCAGTAGGCGCGGGGACAGGGCGCGGGCGACGGTTTCTACTTCGGGCAGTTCAGGCATATCAGTCTTTGGCCTCGTACCAAGTCTTGCCCAAGGAAGCTTCCACGGTCAGCTTCACCGGGAGATCGAAAGAATCGGTCATCAACGCGGAAAGCTTGGGCGTGAGCTCTTCCAGCTCTTCTTTTTTGCCGGCGAAGATCAATTCGTCGTGGATTTGGAGGACCATCTTTGTTTGATAGTTCCCCTCCTTCAAGAACGCGTCGATTTTGATCATCGCGGCCTTGATGAGGTCGGCCGCCGAACCCTGGACTGGGGCATTTAAGGCGGCCCGTTTAGCGGCTTCCCGCTTCATGTAGCTTGGATCGGTGATGTCCTTGAGGTACCTTCTTCTCCCCATCATGGTTTCAACGTACCCTTTTCGCTGCACCTGCTCGATGATGTGGTTGAGGTATTCCTTGATTTCCGGATAGGCCTGGTAGAAAGCCTCAATGACGGAGGAAGCTTCCTTTGGCGAGCATCCGATCTGCTCGGCGAGCCCAAAAGGAGTGGTGCCGTAGATAATTGCGAAGTTGATGGCCTTGGCCCTTCTGCGGAGTTCCGGTGTGACCTGCCCGAAAATCCTCCGCGCGGTTTCCTCGTGGAGGTCGCGGTTCTCCGCGAAGACTTCCTGATAAGCCTTGCATCCGGAGAGGGCGGCCAAAATCCGCAGCTCGATTTGGTGGTAATCCAAAGAGAGCAAATACGTATCGGGATCAGAGTAATAGAAAGCCTTGCGGACCAGCTTCCCTTCCTCGTCCCGGGCGGAGATGTTCTGCAGGTTCGGGTTGCTGGAAGAAAGCCTCCCGGTGGAAGTAAGGGTCTGATTGAAGCAGGTGTGGATCTTCCCGTCTTCCCCGATGTGGGGCAAAAGGCCATCCACGTAGGTACCCAATAGCTTTGCATATTTCCGATACTCAAGGATGCTGGCGCAGATGGGGGCTTGCCGGGAAAGGTAGGTCAGCGTCTCCGCCGAAGTGGACAAAGAACGGGAATGGGGCAGCTTCATCTCATTGAAGAGAACGTCTCCGACCTGCTTAGGGGAGGCGATGTTGAAGGGATGCCCGGCCAAAGCGTAGGTCTCTTGCTCCGCCCGCTTTTCCTTTTCGCGGAAATCCGCGCCGATTTGCTGAAGGATTTCCTTATGCGCGGGGAATCCCTCCAACTCCATCTTGGCCAAAATGTGGGCCAAAGGCAGCTCGATGCTTTGATAAAGCGAATAGGATGAATTCGATTCCAGCCCCTTCCTGGCCTCGCTTTCTTTTGCCAAAGACAAATAGGCAAGCGTAGAGGTTCTCTTTTCGCGGCAGGGGGAAAGCAGGTTGGGCGCTTCTTCCTCCAACTGAACCCCAAACAGGGCGGCGGCGCTAACAGCGTCCCCGCAGGTGGAATCAAGCAGATACGCCCCGAGCAGCAAGTCGAAGGAGAAAGCGGAGCAGGGGATCCCCAAGCGGGCCAAGCCGACTTCCAACAATTTCGAATCGAAGGCGTTTTTGCGGATTTTCTCATCCGAAAGCGCGGCTTTTAAAGCTTCGTCCTTCGCCATGTCGGAGGCCTCTTCGTAGTACAGAGATTCACCTGTGAAAATGGCGATCCCCAAAACGGGCGATTCGTGGGGGGTGGTTTCGTCTAAATCGAGAGCCACGCCGATTTTCTCCGGGAAAGCAATCCCTTGGAAAGAAGCGACTCTTTTTGCTTCCGGGCATGTTTCCTTCGCCCCCTTCCGGTAGGAAAGAGGGAGTTTGGAAACGAAGGAGCGGAGTTCGTATTTCTTCGCGAACTCCTCGCAGCGGCTTAAGTCATACCCCTCGTAAAGGAGGTCGTCCAACGTGAAGGGGAGGGCGCAGTCGGTCTTGATGGTTGCCAACTCATAGCACATCCTTCCCATTTGCTCGCCTTCGATGATCTTCTCACCGGTCTTGCCTTTGATGAGGCCGGCTTTCGCGGCTTCGATGATTTTCTCAAAACTCCCGTAGGTTTGGATGAGGGTCGTCGCCCCCTTATCCCCGATTCCCTTGATTCCCGGGAGGTTGTCGCTGGAATCCCCACGGAGCCCCTTGAAGTCGATGATCTGCTTCGGCGAGAATCCGAATTGCTTCACCATCTCCTCGGGGGTGATGGGATTCATGTTGCTGAGCCCCGTCTTGAGGAGATTGACCGTGATGGAGGAATCCACCAACTGCAGGTAATCTTTGTCGGAAGTGTAAACGTCGACTTGGTAGCCTTCTTTCGCAGCGAGCTTAGCCACGGTTCCGCAGAGATCGTCGGCCTCGATGCCGTGCTCTTCGTAATGGCAGATGCCGAGAACGTGGAGCATCTCCCGGGAAATCGGGAACTGGGCAACTAAGTCTTCCGGCGTCGGTTTCCGATTTGCTTTGTAGTCTTGGAATTCCTCCTTGCGGAAGGTCTTCGAATCGCAGTCGAAAGCCACGAAAATCGATTCCCCGCCCCGGAAGGAAGAGAGGATTTTCAGAATCATGTTCGAGAAGGCGAAGATCGCGTTGGTGGGGATGCCCCCGCTGGTGCGCATGATTTCCCCCGGCCCCCCATAGCTGGTCGCGAAGTAAGCGCGGAACAAAAGCGAGTTGCCGTCGATCACGTAAAGATGCTTCTTGTTTTCCATTTTTCCTTCTCCTTTATGGCAGAACCTCCACTTTCGTGGCGAGGTATTTCCCGGGGTTCCTCCGGTCTTTTTGATAGGCAATCGAAACGAGGTTCCCCTCTTTCAAAGCTGGATAGCTGAGATCGTAAGCTTCCGAGAAGAGGGTAAATTCCGCCTCCGCCTCTTCGTCGTAGGCCTTCAAGAACGCCATCCTCTTCCCAGATTTGGTCAAGATGGCTTTCACCGAGGAAACGATCCCCGCGCAGCTTGCTTCATTCGGCCCCTCGGGGAGGGCGGACAAAGAAAGCAAACCGAGCTTTTGAATTTCTTCTTTCTTGCTTTCTAGCGGAGAGCCGGAAACCATCATCCCCAGACAATCCCTCTCGCAGAGGAGGTCGTACATCCTCTGTGGTTCGATTTCGATGAGGGACGGTTTTTCCAACGTGAAAGGCAAAAGGGAAGGCCGGTCCAAGAAGGAGGAAGCCACCTCGGCGAATTTCAAAGCCGGCTTGCTGGAAAGGCGCAGGCTTGCCCGGTTGGGGCAAAGGGAATCGAAGCATCCGGCATCGATGAGCTTCAGCAAACTTGCTTCGTTCAACCCCTTTTTGTACATCCGCTCCACGAAGGAGAAGTAATCCTCGAAAGGCCCGTTCTTGGTCCGCTCGTCCAAAAGGGCGTAGACGAGGTTTCTCTGCAGCCCGGCGATGCAGGTAAGGGGGAGGCGGATGTCTTTCCCCTTCGAGGCGAAGGAAAGCCCGGACTCATTGACGTCGGGGACCAAAAAGCGGAGGCCCGCGGCTTTGATTTCCGAAACCAAAGCGGGCTGGCCCATCCCTCCGTCATCGAGGATCGTGCAATAGAATTCCTCGGGGTAATGGGCTTTCAAATACGCCATTTGGCAAGCAAGCATCGCATAGCAGACGGAGTGGGATTTGTTGAACCCGTAGTCGGCGAAACGGTAAATCAATTCGAACGCTTTCTCGGCGATGCTTTGGCTGCGTCCTTGCTGTAAACAGCCGCGGATGAAATCGCTTTTCAAAGCGACCAGCTTCGCCGCGTCTTTCTTCGAGATGGCCCTGCGGAAGGAATCCGCTTGACCGAAGGAGAACCCCGCCAAAGCTTGGACCATCTGCATAATCTGCTCTTGGTAGACGATGATCCCGTAAGTGGGGGAGAGGATTTTCTCCAAACAGGGGTCCAAATACTGAACCTTCTCTTTTCCCGCCTTCCTCCGAGCGTAGCTAGGGATGTTTTCCATCGGGCCCGGGCGGAAAAGAGCCAGCAAGGCGACGACGTCGTCGAAGCTTTCCGGATGAAGCTCGCGGATCGCCCGGTTCATCCCCGGGGATTCGAGCTGGAACAGACCCATTGTCTTGGTGGAGGCAATCAAAGCGATCGCGTCTTTGTCCTGATAAGGGATGTCACGGTAGTAAAGATCGATGCCGTGAGCGGCCTTGATCTTCTCCAAACAACGCTCGATGATGGTCAGATTGCGCAGGCCCAACAAGTCCATCTTGAGGAAGCCTTGATCTTCAAGATAAGTCATTTCGAACTGGGACACATATCCGATTCCCTCTTGGTCGGAAATCGGGAGGCATTCCTCCAGAGGCTTGTCGTTTAAGATGACCCCGGCCGCATGGAGGCCGCTTTGGCGGGGAAGGCCTTCGATCTTGGCGGCGAGGGAAACGATCTGCAGATAGTAGCGGTCCGAATCCACGACCTTGCGGAAGCGGGGGTTCATCTTGTAGTTCTGCCGCAGCGTCAAAAAGTTATCGACCGATTTGGCCAAAAGATCGATTTGCCTCGGCTCGTAGGAATAAACCCTTCCCACGTCGCGGATGGAAGCTTTGGCCATCATGGTCTGCTCAGTCAGGATGTGAGATACGCGGTTTTTTCCGTATTTTCTCTGCAAATACGCGACGACTTCGTCCCGGCGGATGTCGGCGAAATCGACGTCGATGTCTGGCATCGACTGCCTCTCCGGGTTGAGGAAGCGCTCAAACAGAAGCCCGTTTTCGATGGGGTCTGGGGTAACGATGTCCAAGGCATAGGAAACCAAACTTCCCGCGCCCGATCCACGGCCCGGGCCCACAAGAATGCCGACGCTTCGGGCGTAGTTGACGTAATCCTGAACCAGAAGGAAGTAATCCGCGTAGCCCATTTTGCCGATCACGGACAATTCATATTCCAAACGCGTTTTGTATTCTTCGTTGAATCCGGGCTTCTTTTTGGCAAGCCCTTCGAAGGCGAGCTTCCGTAAATATTCTTCGCTGCTGATTCCCAAAGGATTGGGGAAAATGAGCAATCCGCCCCTTTTCTGCAAAAAGACGAAATGGCTGCAATTCGCGGCCAAATCAAAGCAAGCCTTGTTCTCTTCTTCCGTGAAGAAACTCTCCCCCTCTTGCTGGGGGAGGTAGAACTGATCTCCGCTTGCTTCTTTCTCATCGAGGGTTTGCCTCGCGGCGATGGCCTCAACGATTTTCAAAACGATCGCGTCTTCTTTTTTCTCGTAGAGGATATGGGGGAAGGCCAAAGTCGGGTAGGGATAATTCAAAGCGAAATCGCGGAGGAAGGAAACAAAAGATTTCTCGTCGGGCAGATAGGGGATGCCTAGATAAAACGAAGAGAAGCCCTTGCTGAAAGAGGCCAATAGAGGCGGAATGTCCTTGGCTTGGGTGCGATAAAGGGAATGGAGAAAACTCCTTTGGGGGGACAAGACGACCTCAAGCCCCTCGGAATGCTCTTTTAAGAAATCCAACGTCAGGTTTTTCTCTGAAAATAAACGATCCACCAAAAGCAAGTTTCGGTACCCTTCTTCGTTCTTCACGAAAAGAGAAAGGAGGCAGTTGTCCACCTCAACGTCCATGCCAAAAACGGGAGGGACCCCCAAAATCTTGGCCATTCTTTGAATCTCGGGAAACCCCGAGCAGGTGCCGTAATCGCAAATCGCGAGATAAGCGACCTTGTGCTTTTGGGCCAATCCGCCGATTCGGCGGAGCGGAAGCGCGCTCCGCAAGAAGGAGTTGCCGGAATAGATGTGGAGTGGAAGATAAGACATCGAGTTGATTATAGCGGAATTGGAAGGGGTATAAACCCCTTCGCGCTCAGGAAATCGGCAACTTCGCTTTGCCAAGAAAAGGAAAAACCTTCGCAAAATGATTTTTGGGCCCTTTTAAAAGACTAGCAATCAAGGGCACAAATCACTACAATCGCTGCATGGCGTACCGCACGAGAATTTTGGAAAAGCACATCCTTTCCGCATTAAAAGAGGGGGACCGTGTCGTTGTTGAAGGCGCTTACGGCACTGGGAAAACCACTCTTTTGAAGAAAGTTTCCGATCGCACTTTCGACGTGAAGAAGGCTTTGTCTAATCCTTCTTCCGCCCTTGCCCTGGACATGGACCGAACCCTTCCTTTTTCCGGAAAAGGCATCCACGGGGTCGATGGTTTGGACTTGGACTATGACTTGCTTTCCTGCCAAAAAGGCAAGGCCGTATACGCGAGTTCCCGCTCGACGGGCTTAGACCATTTCACGCTTTACCCCCTCTCTTTTTACGAAGAGGGAATCTCCAACGGAGCCGTTTCTTTGAAGGCGCTTTTCGCCGGGGCTTATGAAGATGGCCTAAACGCCTCTTCGGATTTTTCGTTCGATGATCTTACTGTCGCTCTTTGCAAAGGGGGCTTCCCCGTTTCGCTTGGGAAAAAGACTTCCACCTACCCCCGGAAAATCTATCAAACCCTTTTAAAAAGCGCTTTGTCGAAGGAAAGCAAGACGGAGCAATCCCCCGGACGCATTTCCGCTTTGCTGAAACGCTACGCCTCCGCCGTCGGAACCATCGAGAAAAACACGGACATGCTCCGCGATCTGCGGGGCAGGGACCCTTCCTTGGCCGAGAGCACTCTTTATGATTTGCTCAATGCCCTCCGCCGTTTGTTGATCCTTGATGAAATCGAAGCTTGGTATCCCCCCATCAAAGCCTCTCCCACCATTCGCCGTCTTTCCAAAAAAGAATTCGTTGACCCCTCTTTGGCCCTTGCCTTCCAGAAGAAAGGGGAGGCCGACCTGCGGAAGGATCCACTTTTGCTGCAGCGCCTCTTCGAAGGCGCCTGCGCCCGCGACCTCAAAGTCTATTCCAGCGGCTTGGGCGGGAAAGTGAAGTATTATGAGGACCGCTTCGGCCTGCGTTCTGACCTCGTCCTGTTCCTGAACAATGGGAAATACGCCCTCATCCAGTGCCGGCTCGGGGAAAAAGACGCCAAAGCGGCCGAAGCCCAGCTCCTCGAACTGAAGAAGAAAATCCTCATTCACGACTCCCGGGACGCCGCGAACATGATCGGCCTTCCTTCTTTCCTGCTCGTCCTCGACAATTCCTCTTTGGCCTATCGGAGCAAAAACGGGGTTTACCATTGCCCCCTTTCCTGCTTGGGGGAATAGTCATGAAGAAGAAAAGGAAAATCGTCTTCATCGCCGTCGGATCGGTTTTGCTTTCCCTTTGCCTCGTTTACTTTTTGGGCGGTTACGTCGCTGCCCTCTGCATCCAAGACGCCCTGTTCGGCAAAAGGCAATCCGAAGTCGGGGAGCTGGATCCTTTTTCTTCGATCGTCGGCAAAACCCGCGACGTTTTCCCTTCCCTAAAAATCCGCAAAGAGGTCACTTTTTCTTCCTCCGGGCAGGAATTGCAGGGATATTTTTATCAGAACCCCGACCCCAAAGGAACCTTTGTCTTCGCCCACGGGCTGAAAGGGTACGCCGACGATCAAAGCGCCGCCGTCCAGGACGCCCTCTACCGCTCTGGCTACAGCGTTTTCTCCTTCGATCTTTCTAGCTCCGGCAGAAGCCAAGGACAGGGTATCCCTAGCCTCGCCCAGGGCGCTTATGATGCGAAGGCAGCCCTCGATTACCTTTTCTCCCAAAACGATTTCTACGCCCCTTTGTCGAGCCTCTATCTTTCCGGCTATTCCTGGGGCGCTTATTCGGTTTCTGCCTGCTTGAACTTCTCTTACCCCTCTCCCATTAAGGGAGTCCTTTCCTTCTCTGGCTTCGATAACCCCGAGGGCGAAATGCTCGCCCTTGCTAGGAACTACGTCGGCGGGCTTGCCGATTTCACCTCCCTCACCTTCGACTGGGCCTTAGCC
>JBNMGG010000044.1:0-7887 GCA_050872145.1 Candidatus Alloenteromonas sp.
AGGGTGATACGATTCCATGACCTGAGGCATACCTGCGCGACCATGCTTAGACATACCGGTGTCCCGATGGAGGACATCCAGAAGTTCTTAGGACATTCCACGATAGCGACGACCGAGGGAATCTACGTCCATTTCGACGACACTCAGCACAGAAGCACCATCTCAAGGCTGAGCGATTACCTATCCGACAAGACCAAGGACGACGAAATGGGCAACGTCGTCTCGAATCAAAAAGAGATGCAAAAATAAGCCAAGCAAAGCAGGATTTCCAAATAAGGAGTCCTGTTTTTCAAAACACAATTTCTATATTTTGACAACCACCTTTCTTTTCAAACCGAAAAATTTAGCCGATGCAGTTACTGTGGATGGAGCAATCCGTTAAATTTTCACCCAAATATGGTACAATTAGTACAAATCAAGGATATTGTTATTATCGCCGATTGAAATAGATGGTTTCATGACCCGTGTAAAGTCACGCCTGACGGATTTCAGGGTCTGGCTTGGTGGAGATGACGTCAGACAGGAGCTTACAATGTTCCCGAAAGGAGGGAAAGTAGATGAAGCTTTCAGAAAAAATCAAGATTGTCAGAAAGGCTAGAGGCTACAGCCAAGAGGAACTAGGCAAAAAAGTGGGCGTCACTAGGCAAACCGTCTTCGATTGGGAAAAAGGCAATTATGAACCGAATTTAGATTCTATAAGGTTTCTGGCACAGGAGCTCGAAGTGTCTTTCGACACGCTCCTTGACGAAGACATAGATCTAAACGATAGGCGTCAGCTTAACATTGCCCTTAAGAACCTAAGCGAGGAGACCAAAGAGAAGGTCAACAACTCATTCCGCTATCGGATCCAGGAGTACACCATTACCAAAAAAGACTACGCTTTTGTCATCACCTATTTCTCGTTGCTTGCTGTTTTGGTAATCGCGATGGTCCCAACGGCCATCCTCGGAATAAGCATCGCAATGTACGTCATCGGCCTTGCCGCTCTCCTGCTCTTGTCCATGCTTGCTTTGCCTATAAGCTATATCAAGAAAATCAAGAGTGGCGGTTATCATCAAACCTTCGGCACATTGAGCATGACTCATTTCGTCGTCATTGGATGGTCCGATTCCGTCTTCGACCGGACGGTCTATGTCCCGGTGAACGAAATCGAGAGCATGGAGCTCGACAAGAACGCGAAAAAGAAACATGGGAAAGTGATCGTCCGCCTCAAGGGCAGAAATAAGCCGATTGTTACATCGGAAATCGTCAACCCACAGAAGCTGATTGATGTCTTCAACAATCGTGAAACCTTCATCGAAACCTATAATGGGAAATAAATATTTCAAGGTGACATGCAAATGCGGGCACGTGGGGAAAGGCCATTTCGTAAGGGTCTCCTTTCCGATCACGGCGCAATGCGCTAGAGGTGCAGCCGATGTCGCAAGATACATACCGAGGGTGAAGCATGACCAGAAGGACGCCATCTTGGACTGCGCCGAGATCGACGAGGCGGAATTCCTCGCAATCAAAGAGGCGAATAACAATGACCCATATTTGAGATGCTCCAACCCCCAGGAGCAAAGATGCATCGAGGATTTCTCCTCTAGGATTGAAAACGAGCCTTCTTTCTTCACAAACGGGGGAAAGAGGGAGAAAGAAAAGAACAAAAACGTGGCCTACAAAATCAAGAAGCAGAAAGAAATCGATGACTGTTTAAAAAAAGAAATGCTGGAGTCCGTTCAAGGAGGGATCGATTATGAGCTATTTGCTTATTAACTCCATCATGGAGAACCCGTCCCTATGCGATGGGTACGGATATAGGACCGTCCTTTTCCTCCAAGGGTGCGACATCAGGTGCGAAGGCTGTCAGAACGGAAGTACCTGGGACATCAGCAAGGGAAAAAAAGTGGAAGTCGAAAAAATCGCTCGGGAAATCAGAGCCAAATGCAAGAATAAGAAACTGACCATCAGCGGCGGGGAACCTCTGATGCAGAAGGAAGCCCTCATGGATCTTCTCGAAAGCTTGAAGGACTTTGATTTATGCCTATACACGGGACATGACATTGCGGAGGTCCCGGACGGAATCCTTAAGTACCTCAAATACATAAAATACGGGCCATTCGTCAAAAAGCTTAAAACGACAATTAAGCCTTTCGTCGGTTCGGAAAACCAGGTTTTCATGGAGGTGAAGCGTAATGAAGAAGCAAAATAAGAACGACAACGCCGCCAACAGGAAAAGCTACGTCGGAAAAATCTATAACCAGGGCGAGAAGGCCGAAAAGGCGAAGGCGCTTAAAGGATTAAAACCGGAATGGAGCAGA
Source organism: Candidatus Alloenteromonas sp. (assembly GCA_050872145.1). Lineage (GTDB taxonomy): Bacteria > Bacillota_I > Bacilli_A > RFN20 > CAG-826 > Alloenteromonas. Next base: position 2,304 of record JBNMGG010000044.1, read on the forward strand.
TTGCACGAGGAAGGCTATATCCACATTCACGATCTCGACGCATACGGTTTGACTTACAACTGCCTTACCTTCGACATCCTGAATGCATTTCCGTACAAACGTTTCGAAAATCTTTCCGCCGAAGAGACGATTGTGTCCGTTTTCGATTTCCTCAAAGAGCTGTTCGCCAAGATGGGGAATGAGCAGAGTGGGGGGATGGCCCTTGCCAACTTCGATATGGATTTTGCGGAGATTTTCGAAAAACTCGGCGTCGATTTCAAAGGCCGTGAGGCTTTGTTCAAGGCATCCATCCGGTCTTTGGTCCTTTGGTGCAACGACATCCACACGAGGATGGGGCAGACGAGCTATTACGTCACCTTCAACATCGGGCTCGGGACATCGCCCTTCGCTAGGTTTCTGTCGGAAACGCTGATCGACTGCTTCTCAAACGCCGGGGAGCTAGTCTACAAGCCGAACATCGTATTCAAGGTCAGCGCTGGGATCAATCGATACCCTAGCGACCCTAATTTCGACCTTCTTCAGAAGTCCTTGCTCTGCACGGCCAAGAAAATGATACCGACTTACCTCCTTTGCGACTGCAAGGAGGACAAGAACGCCGATCCCTATAAGCTTTCGATAATGGGCTGCAGGACCAGGGTGGTGGACGACGTGTTCAGAAAAGAAGGCGCCATCGGAAGAGGCAACATCGACAACATATCCATCAATCTCCCGAGGATAGCCTTTGAAGCGAAAGGGAACGATGATCCTGTCGATGCGTTTAAGAAGAAATGGCTGCAAATCGCGGATGCCACCAAAGACATCCTGCTGGATCGCTACGAAAAGACCATACACTCCGATTCGGATTTGTTCCCGACGAACTCCGAATACAAGCTGTGGTGCGAGGATATCAACAAAGTGGGGATAGAGGAAACGTTTAAGCATGGCACTTTGTCCATCGGCTTCATAGGATTGAGCGAAGCCGTTCAGATACTTATCGGAAAGAAGTTCTGGCAAGATGATTCGACTTATCGCATCGCCTTGGATTTGGTTCGGTATATGAGGAATCATGTGGATGGATTAAGGCAAAAATACCGCCTCAATTTCTCTTTGCTAGCGACCAGCGGCGAGCTGATAAGCGGAAGGTTCGTGGAGCTTGACAAGAAGCTCTATTCCTCTCCGGTTCTAGATAAAGGGTATTACACAAATTCATTTCATGTGGACGTTGACAGCGGTCTATCCGCTGAGAGGAAATTGGAACTGGAAGGTCCGTTCCACATATACGCCAACGGAGGATCAATTTCCTACGTTGAACTGAAGGAGGCGCCGCTTGGGAACGCAGAAGGATTAGACGAGCTTGTGGAGACCGCCATAGATTCGGGAGTGCATTATCTAGGTTTCAATTTCCCAAAGGACGTTTGCGACGAATGCGGCTCCGCCGGAACGTTCGACATATGCCCAAAATGCGGAAGCCATAAGATAACCCGCATTAGAAGGGTGAGCGGCTATCTCGAGATACAGGATTATTTTACGCAGGGGAAGATGAAAGAAAGCAAGAACAGGAGGGCGAATTGATGATCTATTACATATCCGACACCCATTTGGGAGACATGAGGGTCTTCAACAAATGCTCTAGGCCATTCTCGGGTTTGGACGAAATGGAGAAAGCCATCGTCGATAATTGGAACAAAAGGGTTGGAAAGGAAGATACGGTCTATGTCTTGGGCGATCTTGCCGAAGATAGTTATTCGCAGGTAATAGACGTTTACGCTGGATTGAATGGGCGCAAGCGTTTGCTTGTCGGGAACCACGATTTGAAAATGCTTGACGAAATCAAAATGTCAAACGTTTTCGAATCTATCGACTTTATGAAGCTGATTGAGGATGGCGGTAGGAAAGTTTGCCTTTGCCATTATCCGATCATGGATTGGATGGAATTCAGTAGAGGCGGATACCATGTCTATGGGCATATTCACAACAAGACCGGGAAGAACGATCCCGCCTATCCGCAGATAAAAGAGTATTTCAGGGACAAGCCCGCCTATAACTGCGGTGTCGACGTGACGGGATTCCAACCGGTCACTTTAGACGAGATGATCGTTTTGAAGGAGAGAAACAAGAATGAACCATATATCAATTGAGGGAATGGACGGGGTCGGGAAGACGACGACCTGCCGTTTGCTTGCCAAGAGGATTGGATATAAATTCATCGAGAAGCCTCTCCATTACCTTTTCGACGATGACGGCGGAATCGAAAACTACCAAGCCATCGCTAAAAAAGTCAATTCGAATCCCGACCGCGACTTCACATCCATGTTCTACGCTTTGGGCTCCGTCTATATGTGCGGCATGTTCAAGAATGACGATATCGTCACGGATAGGCATCTGGCATCCAATTACGCCTGGAGCGGAACCGAGTACAACAAAGACGTCTATGACCTCGCCGTCAGGAAACTTGGGGCCCCGAAGCTGACTGTCATTCTTTATTCGCCAACGGAAGTTATTGTTCAGAGGCTTAGGGGCAGGAACAAAGAGGACAAGGATATCGAAAGGGCAAAACAGTCCGAAAGAATCTATTCGAGAATGATTGAGTTCTGCAAAGCCTATCATTTCCCGTATGTGGCGATCGACACGTCGAAGATGAATCCGGATCAGGCGGTGGACGCCATTTTGAAGGAGCTAGAGAAACATGACTAGCATCAGCGATTTGAGGCTCAGCAAGAACATGAAATACACCGCCCTCTACGTGGCGATGAGATTTCGCGAAACTAAGCCCGGCCTCTTCGTAAAAAGATACGGAGACGGCACGGAAATAATAATCGAATCGGACGAACAAAGAGTGAAGGTAAACGGGTCCCTTGCCTTCCTTTTGGACGCACACGAAAGCTTCGTCAAGCTGGAATGCGTGAACAGACTGCTGTCCTTAGGCTATTCGATCTCGGATTTCGTGGTTTCTGAAAAAGGGGAGGAAATGGAATTCAAGGGATTCCGCGTTTGCTTCATCGTTTGGGACGCTCCTTTTGCTGCTACAAAAGAAAACAAAACAGTCCAATACAAGTCGAGGCTCGTCAGCGGAGTTCTGGAATACAAGACGAAAATCATGTCTGATGGCGTCTTCGATTATGGGCTGTTCGAGAAAAAGGACGTCTTTGAATTCAGAAAATCGAGAGACAGGAAATATGACTGCCCGGATTTCGTGATAGAGGAAAATAGGGTCATGCGCTACATCGGTAAGGACAAACGCGTCATCGTTCCCGACGGAATCGAAGAATTGGAATCCTCGGCGTTCTGGGACAATCAGTTTATCGAGGAAGTCGTCCTCCCTGAAACGCTGCGCAACCTTGGCGGAGATACGTTCTATAACTGCAGCAATCTTAAAAAGGTGAATATCCCAGCAAGCGTCGACAATATGGGGAACAACCCGTTCGCAGGCTGTCCACTCATAGAAATAGAAAACCATTCGAAGAACTATGTTTACGAGGATGGCGTGCTTTATACCGCGGACAAGAAGACTCTGATTTATTGCTCCATCAAAGGGAATTCGGACGTCTTCGTGGTTCCCGAAGGGGTGACTTTGATTGGCAAACACGCTTTCTACCTCTGCGACAGGCTGAAAAGGATCGTCCTTCCGGAATCTTTGGAGAGGATGGAGAACAACCCGTTCTCCGGTTGCTCCCAACTGGAGATTGAGAATCACTCGAAAGCCTATTTCATCAAGGACGACGTCATCTACAATGGCTTCAAGACGGCAGTCGTCGGGGCGCTAAATCGAATCAAATCCAGACACCTTGTCCTTTTGGATGGGATAAAGACCATAAACAGGAATTCCTTCTGGAATTGCAAGGGGATAGAGGAAATCGTCCTTCCGGAGTCTTTGGTAGACATCGGATACAACCCATTCGTCGGATGCTCTAACATCCATTTCGTTTCCGAAACACCATATTACCGAGTGGCCGACGGCGTTCTTTACGATTCAAAGATGAGCAAAATCGTATGCTATCCCGCTTGGAAGGCCGCCGGGGATGTCCATATTCCCGATTCGGTTATCGCACTGGAGAGAGGGGCCTTTTCCGGCTGTTCCAAGATGACCTCGATCCATCTCCACAACGCGAACATCATAAACAAATCCTGCTTCACGAACTGCTCTTCGCTAAAGGAAATCCATTGCTCCGACCTCATCACCTACATAGGCGAATGGGCCTTCGCCTATTGCTCGTCTTTGGAGAGGGTTTCAGTCAGAAAGGGGACCGTTATCGACAACAACGCCTTGTCCAATTGCCCGGCCATAGTCGAGGAACGCCCTGAAAGCGAAAACTATCTCATCGAATCGGACAATATCTTCACACTTGCTTCCATGCAGAAAGCGTATAAGGGGAGAATCGATTCCATCCTGATTGACCCCCCATACAATTCGCATATCGATTATATCGGTTACAAGGATGGCGACTATCAGTCGGGATACAGGGATTTCATGGAAGAGAGGCTGAGGCTTGCCTATCCTTTGCTTTCCGAAAAAGGCTTCATGGTCATCAACATCGATGAGGGGGAAGTGGATGACCTCGTCGATCTGTGCCGCTCTGTTTTCGGTCAAGATTCAGTCACGGTACACAAATGGAAGAAGCTACATGAATATTTCGACAAGAACAGAAGCGTGAACCCGAATAAGAAAGTCGTCTTATATGAATATATCATCGTATGCAGGAAGACCAAGCTCTCTGTTTTGAACGATTTGATGCAGCCTTATATCGAGAACGGCGTCTTGAAGGAGCGCCCATCCTCTTTCCCCGAAGTGTTCGACTGCTTTGGCACGACTTCGTCCGCTAAAGACGAGATTAAGGATATTTTCGGGAGAAGGAATTATTTCTCCACCCCCAAGCCGCTCAAGCTGATGAAGGAACTCATAAGGGCCACTACAAGCAAGAATTCAATCATCATGGATTTCTTCGCGGGCAGCGGAACGGTCGGCCAGGCTTGCATGGAACTCAATGCGGAGGATGACGGGAATAGGACTTTCGTACTGGTGTGCAATTCCGAAAGTGACATTTGCAGGAACGTGGCTTTGAAGCGATTGTCTATTGCTTCGAAAACGGATAAAGATTCATTTGAATTCTTAAATTAATTGAGGCGTTTTCGATTAAGCCTTTTGCATAATGCAAAGTACAAAAAATACCTCTAATATGGTAAAATATTCCTAGGAAGATAAGCGGTTAGATTCCTTTTCCACTCATCCTTCCCAAGCGAATTTCCTTTCCATTGAGTACGCCATGGAAGTGGCAAAAATCAGTGGAAAAATCCTTCCACGCGCGTTTTCCACTCTTTTGGGAAAAGAGGCGAAACGGAAACGGCTCAAACCAACTCGGCTTGGCTCGCTTATGGCTAATAAGAACATAGGCATCCATCGAGAAATTCGGTAGTTCCAATCCTTGAATCACATTGAAGTTGCAATGACTCGCAGGATTCAAAAGAAACTCAAAATCCAATGTCTGATGAGGACGTGCCGGTTCGAGTCCGGCTTCGGGCACCAATTGATGAATGGGCTCCATTGCCTCGACGGCATGGGGCTTTTTTCTTTGCTCGGGATCCTCTTTCGCTGGAGCGGAAAGATTGC
>JBNMGG010000017.1:0-28880 GCA_050872145.1 Candidatus Alloenteromonas sp.
CTCCCCCTGCGTGGCCCTTTTGACCTATAGCCCCGACCAAACCGCCAACGGGAAGTTCTTCCTGATCACCGATCAAGGATCCTCCCGCGTCGTCGCCCTTTCCAATTTGGAGGAAGGGGATCGCTTGAGTAAGGCAAACGTCCTGTTCAAATCCTTCAAAAACGAGCCCCATTCCCTGGTTTACGTCGAAGACGTCGGAAACAAAGAATCCCCGTATTCGGTTTCTTTGAATTTGGACAGCGGAGACAAGTTCTCCTTGGTCATCCCCAACTGGAATCTCACCCCGATGGACCGCTACGCCAAGAAAGACGAGCATTCGCCCAAGAAGGGGAAGGTTGTGGGAGTCGATTCCCGCAGCAAAGACTACATCGACGAAACCCTCGTGGCCTACGCCCCGACCGTGGAAGAAGAAAACGAGCTTCCCGAAGAGAGCGAAAAAGCGGTGGACGAGAAGCCGAAGGAAAAGTTCGAGCAGATTTCCATCTTCGGCGACGATGATTAAGCCATAGTTGTTATTTAGTTGTTTATTAGTATATTTTAATTCGTTGGTATCGGATGTTTTTGGTTTTTTCAATATTTATGTTTTCGTTACCTTTAAAAGAAAAAACGAGGCGAATTTTTCTCGCGCCTAGCAACGCGCGCGCGCAAAGAATAAAATGATGCCGATGAGAAAGCGAGTTCTGCCCTACGCCTTAGCGAAGACCCTGTTCGAGATCCCGTTTTCTTTTTACGAAAAGAAAGGAATCCGCATCCTTCTTTTGGATTTGGACAACACCTTGATTCCCTATACCGCCTCTAGCCCCGACGAAAGGTTCCTCACTTGGCTTGGCGGGGCCAAAAAGGCTGGGCTGGAGGTGCATATTTGCTCCAACAGCGCCGGGAAACGCGTGAAGAAGTTCGCTTCCGAAAGCCTCTGCTCCGCGGAATGCTGGATGAGGAAGCCTTTCTCCGGCCCTTTGAAGAAGCTGATCCGAGAAAACGGATGGAACAAGGGCGAGGTCATCCTGATCGGCGATCAAATCATGACCGACGTCAAAGCCGCCAACGGGGCCGGAATCCGCTGCATCCTGACGGAACCCCTCTCCTCCAAAGAACCCCCTTGGACGAGGTTCAACCGCCTGTTCGACCGTCCGATCCGGAAAAAAATCGTGAAGAAGGGGCTTTCCAAGCCCTGGGAGGATATTCTATGAGCGAATTCAGCGTCGTCCGGCGCTGCTACGGCTGCGGGGCCATTTTGCAAGGCGAAGACCCCAAAAAACCGGGCTACATCGATCCAAAGGTCGTGGAAAGGGCCGAAGTGAGCGCCCCGTTGTTCTGCGAAGCCTGCTGGAAGCAGACCAAATACAACAGCGCCCCCCTTGAGCCCAGCGCGAGCCAGGATTTCCTCTCGATGCTCCGCGACGCGAAGGCCAGCGACGCCTTGATCGTCTTCGTGGTCAACCTCTTTTCCTTCGAATGCAGCCTCGTCCCCGAGGTCTGCGAAATCTTGGAGGGGCTGAAACTCCTCGTATTGGCTAATAAAAGGGACTTGCTCCCCAAGAAAGCCGACGACGCATCCTTGAAGAAATACGTCGCCCAGAGGTTCCGCAAGGCGCGCCTATCCGTCTCCGAGAATGACGTCTGCCTCATTTCCCTCCGTTCCGACCTCAACGTCGACCGCGTCGTTTCGCGGATGCAGAAGGAAAGAAAAGGCCATGACGTTTACGTCATCGGGGCCGCAGGGGCGGGGAAGACCATCTTCGTGAACGCTTTCCTGCGCGGCTACGCCAATCCCTCTTCCCGAGCGATTGCCATCAGCAAATACCCACGCACCGATCTCAGCGTCATGACGATCCCCTTGGATTCTTCCTCTTCTCTCTACGACACTCCGGGGACTTCGCTGGAGAATTCGATGCTGACCCACGTGGATTCCTCCGATATGAAGCGAATCCTCCCCCAAAGCGAGGTCAAACCCCGTTCCTATAGCCTAAGCAAAGGGGAAAAGCTCATCCTCGGAGACCATTTGGCTTCCATCGAGCTCCTCGACGGGGCAAGGACGCCCGTGCAGGTGTATTGCTCCAATGAGGTATCCGTCTCCAAGCGCCTCGGGACGAAGCTCGAGGATGCCTTCTATCGCTTGGCGGAGCAAATCCGGGCAAAGAGGGAGAAAAACCCCGCCTCCGACTTCGACGCCTTCGAAACCAAGATCGAGGAAAAAGGCGACCGCGACATCGGAATCGAGGGTGTAGGATGGATTTCCTTCCATTCGACCGGTCAAACCTTCCGCGTCTACGTGCGGAAGGGGGTATCCCTTTATTCCAGCAACGCGAAAATCAAAATCAAGAAATAAGGACAAACAACCATGCTAAAAGGAAATCAAAAACGTTATCTCAAGGGGCTCGCCAACGGCATCTCCCAGCGCTATTTGCTCGGGAAAGGCGAAATCGACGAAGCCTTCATCAAGCAAATCGACGCGGCTTTGGAAGCCAAAGAGCTGATCAAGGTCGGGCTTTTGCCCGCCTGTGCTCTTTCAGCAAAGGAAGCCGGATCCCTCCTTGTGGAGAAAACTGGGGCCGAATTGGTCCAAACCATCGGGAAAGTCGCCGTTTTGTACCGCAAATCGAGCAAGCTGCCCAAGATCGTCCTTCCGGAATGAAATCCCAATCGAATCTTCTTTATTACGTCGACGCCTTCGACCCCGTGACTGAGGCGGACTTTTCGTTTGCCTCAGAAGCAAGCAAAAAGCTCGGGATGAACGTCGCTTTTCTCCCTTTGCCCGATCTCTTCTTGAAAAAAGGCGGGGCGACCATCTCTCAGCGGGAACAAATGCTCCGCATCGCGATGAAAGGCAACCCCGCGGCGTTCGTTCTCTCACCGCGCTTTGAATTAGAGAACCCAGAGAAAGAAGAGGGGTCCCATTCGTTTTTGTTGAAAAGAGAAACCTACGCAGCGTTGAAAGAAAGCGGCTTTTTCGAATCCGCCTCCTCTTCCTTCCAAATCTACCTTTTGGACGGAAAGGAAGAAGGGGCCGCCAGTTTGCATTTATCTCAGCCCGCGATGGATCTAAAGAAAATCCGCAGCCTCGCCTGTCCGGGGATCGGGTCCGAATTGTGGGGCTACATCGAGGAAAACCGCCTCTACTACGTTGGGTATCTGGAGAAGAAGCTCGCCAGCGAACATCGCTTCCAGCACAGCTTATCCGTTGCTCACCTTTGCTACCGAATCGCCGTTTCCAATGGTTTCCCAAGCCCTGAGAGGGCTTATGTCGCGGGAATCTTCCACGATTTGGGGAAACATTGTCCCAAGGATGAAGAGCAGTCCATCATGAGGGAGCATTTCCCCGAATACGCTTCCTTCCCCTCATGGAGCTACCACCAATTCACGGGCGAATACCTTGCCAAAGAGGAGCTTGGAATCGAGGATGAGGAAATCCTGGACGCGATCGAATTCCATTCGACGGGGAAAAAGAGCATGTCACCCTTGGGGAAAATCGTCTACGCATCAGATAAGATCGACCCCTTGAGGGGCTATGATAGCTCTTGGATGATCCAAGAATGTCTAAAAGACGATCAGAAGGGCTTCTTGACCGTCCTGAAGGAGAATCGGGCTTACTTGACGGGAAAGGGCTACAAGGTCGATAATCCGCTGACGAAAGAATGCTTTCTGTATTACTTAGGAGAATAGAAAATGAAAGAACTGAAAGAGCTTGAGCTCGCGAAGAAAGTCCTCGAAGACCACAAGGCCGAGGATATTGCAGTGGTGGACGTGGAGGGGTTCAGCCCCTTCTCGAGCTACTACGTCCTAGCGACGGCGACCAACGTCCGTCACTTAGGGGCTTTGTCGGAGAACCTCGAAGAAGAATTCGAGAAGGCCGGCTTCACCGAAATCAAAAAAGACGGAATCCCTGAGTCCGGATGGATGATCGTGGAAGCGGGGGAGGTCGTCGTTCACCTCTTCCTCGACGTCAATCGTAAAGAAATCAACCTCGAAGGCCTCTTGGAAAAAGAAGTTACCTCCAAGAGAGCTTAAGGGGTAGTGCAAGGACCTATAAGGTGGCGAAACGCCACCTTTTCTTTTATCAAAATTAGTAGATTTTCCATTTCTTGTAAGACTTTAAAATACGCCAAAAATTGATAACTTCGCATAATGCCTATTATGTTAATAAGAACGTAAATAATTAGCGCGTAATCATCATAATTAAGGATATAAATCTTTGAACATCTTTGATTTTTCTTCTCTCGAATGCAAGTTTATCCACAAAAACACATATACTAGAAAACTACTAATCATAATATTTTGATTTGCAAGTCTTCTGGAGCCCTAATTCGAATTCGGAAACCTTAGTCTTCTTACGCCCCCTTTCCAATCTTTCGTATGCCTGCTTTCAATTTTATTGCCCAATTGTCCGTCAATAAAAAATTGGCTTCCGCCAATTCGTTTGCTTCTCTTCTCTTATTTCTTCTTAACGATTTTGATGATCCAAAAAGGAAAATCGATGAACCCCATCAGGATCAAGACGATCAAGCAGTACGCCGGAATGGATTCTAAGCCACCGTCGATTTGGCGGGATAAGGCAATCAGGGTTCCGATGCCCATCTTTCCCGCGCTGCTAGAGGTCAGCACTTCCGCCATGACGGAAACTTTAAAGGAAAGCCCAACACTCTGGGCAAGGCTCAGAAAGATGTAATCCTTGGAATCCGGGAGATAGATCTCCACCACGCTCAGCGGCTTTCTTTCCGCCCCTTCTAAACGCAGGGAATCCTTCACATCGTCTTCTTCGGAACGGATTCCGGTGCGAAAGGCTTCGTAATACAAAGGAAAAGATACGACGAAGGTCAACGCCACGGGGATCCAGCTAAGCCAGGCATGGGCTTTGGCCCCCATGAGCACGGCGATGAGAGTCAATACCACCGCGACCGTCGGAACCGCCCTTAAAACGGTCACGAAAGGTTTCATAAAAGAGGAGAAAGAATCGAACAGGCCCGATAGAATCCCCAAAAGGCATCCCAAGGCAAACGAAATCAAAAAGCCGATGAAGATGCGAAACATCGTCCAGAAGATGGCCGTCCATGTCGCCGGGGCGTCTTTTCCAAATAGATAGGAGCACGCCAAAGCGATGGTCTGGTGAGGATAAGGAATCGCAAAATTGCCGCCTTGACGGAGAAAAAAGGACAAAAGGAACCAAACTAAAAACAGGAAAAATATACCGATTATGGTGAATGCCACAGAAAGGGCTTCTTTTCGCTTATTCTTCTTTCCCAATCCCATCAGCAAAACAGTTCATCTCCGAAGGAAGGACCTCCGAGGGCCCGCGAAAAGGAATTCGCGATTTCCTTCGCGTCGCCGGCTTCTTTTTTCTTCACGAATCCGAAGGCGTTATGGGATTGGAGGCTGGGCAGGTTCTCGACGATCGAGGCCGCGATCCCGAATTTGGGAAGAGCCCCATTAATCAGGTGTGAGGGATCCGATTCGGCGTATTCCTTCAAGGCCGCTTTGGCTTTTTCCGGCGCATCGACGAGGGTTTCTAGCCTTTCATCCGTCTCTTTCAGGAACTTCGCGTAGGCGGAAGGACGCTCGGAAAGGCCTTTTGCATTAAGGAAAAGGGCGGCGCTGGGGATTTTCGCCCCCTCATGGGCTTTGCCCCACTCTTCCTGGAGATCGTAGATCAGGTGGAGCTTATCCCCCATCTTGGCTTTTAGATTCGTGTAGGCTGGATCCGCCACGAGGTAAAAGTCGTATCCATTGGACGGGATATTGCTCACCACCGCATCTAAGCCCACTTCGAAGGTGACTTGGGAGGAAACGTCGCCCCAATTCCAAACGGTGCTGGCAAGCGAAAGCAGGCAGCGTGAGGCATTCCCCGTCTTCACGAAGGCGTCTACCGTCCAAGAGGAATCCCACTCGGCGACGTCTTCCTTCGCGTGGCTGGTCGAGACGAGGTAGAAACCCAAATTGTTGATCCAACGGGCCAATTTGTAATGGGCGGCATTCTTGTTTTTGGCCATCATGGTCAAACCGGAGACTCCGTCGAAGACGATGCCATCATAAGCGCTGGCCGCAAAGCTTGGGACGACGACTTCCGCGGGGTTGGACGCGCTCAGCCAATTGGGGTTGTCGCCTTGGTCGAAGAAAGCCAGCGTCGGAGCCCCAGTCGGGGTCACCCAGGCAAAAGAGGAATCGCCCTCGGCATCAGGCGAGCTGGAACAGGCGGCAAGAAGGCCGATAAGAAGCAAAGCGCAGGCGGTTTTTTTCATGGTGTTTCTCTTTTCGCTTCCATTATCCCTTTTTCGGGCCCATAACGAAAGAAAAGCGCTCCCGAAAGAGCGCTTATCGTTATTTCAGAAGCCCGAGAAGGTCCCCTCCGAGCATCGAGGGATCCTTCTTCAATCCGAAATTGTGAAGGATGGTGTCCCCCATCACCGCGAAGGTCGGCTGCTCTTCGAGCTTTTTGCCTTCTTGGAAGGACGGGGAATAAAGGAGCAAAGGCACCTTTTCCCGCGTGTGGTCGGTGCCGCGGAAGGTCGGGTCATTGCCGTGGTCGGCGGTGATCATGAGCAGATCGTCTTCTTTCATCGAAGCGATGAATTCGCCGACTCTCTTATCGAAGGCTTCTAAGCACCTGGCGTACCCCACGGGATTCCGGCGATGGCCGTATTCGCTGTCGAATTCGACCAAATTCACGAAGCAAAGGCCTGTATAGTCATCCTCTTTCAGTTGGCGGATGGTCTCGTCCATCCCTTCTTCGTTGCTGGCCGTGTGGATGGTTTTATTGATGCCGACCCCGTTGAAGATGTCGTTGATTTTCCCAACTGCCGAGACGGTGAATCCGGCGTTGTTCAGGATGTCCAAAGCGGTGACGCCGGTCGGAGAGACGGTATAGTCGTGACGGTGCGCCCCCACGCGCTTGAATTGGCCTTTCTTTTCGCCGACGTAAGGACGGGCGATAACGCGGCCGACCATCCATTCCGGGCGCATGGTGAGTTCCCTCGCGATGCGGCAGCAACGGTAGATTTCCTCCAGGGGCATATGGTCTTCGTTGGCCGCGATTTGCAAAACGGAATCCGAGGAAGTGTAGACGATCAGGGCGTTTTTCGCGATCTGCTCTTCGCCAAGCTCATCGAGGATCACCGTTCCAGAGGAGGCGTAGTTGCCCAAAAGCTCATGTCCGGTCCTTTCGCGGAGCTCGTCCATTAATTCTTTGGGGAAGCCCGTGTCGGTGAAGGTCTGGAAAGGCTTGACGGTATCGATGCCCATCATTTCCCAGTGGCCGGTCATCGTGTCTTTTCCCCGGCTCGTCTCGCGGCAGGCCAAGCAATAGGCTTGGGGATGGGTTTCGATTTTCTTCACGCCGGGGATGTCGTCGAGCGTTCCAATGCCCATTTTCTCCATATTGGGGACGGAAATTCCCCCAACCGAAGCGGCCGCGTGGGCCCAGGTGTTGGATCCGCAGTCGTTGAACAAAGCGGCGTCGGGCTCTTCGCCGATGCCGGCGGAGTCGGCGACGATGAGGAAGATGCGCTTGAAGCGGTATTTTTGTTCTTGCATGGTGTTTTGCCTCGCCAATTCTCTTGGCCTTTCAGTATAGCCTATTTTCGGTTGTAAAAGCGTTCGTAAGCCTCCAAAATCCTCCGGGTTGAGACATGGGTGTAGATCTGCGTGGTCGAAAGGTGGGCGTGGCCGAGCATTTCCTGCACCGAGCGGAGTTCGGCCCCTTGCTCCAAAAGATGGGTCGCGAAGCAATGGCGGAGGGTATGCGGGGAGATGGAAACCTCTATCCCGGCCTGCCGGGCGTATTTCTTCACCTGCATGAAGAAGTAGTTCCGGCTGATCCTCTCGCCGCGGAGATTGAGGAATACGTCTTTTTTCTTCCTGCCTTTGTTGTGGCTCCGGAACTGATTGATGTAATGGGTCAGCCATTCCAAAGCGAAGGGGGAAATCGGCACGGTGCGTTGCTTATTACCTTTGCCGTGGCTGACTTTGATCAGGCGATGGGCTTCGTCGATTTCGTCCATCCTCAGCGCGCAGAGCTCGGAAACGCGGAGCCCGGTCGCGTACATCGTTTCCAGCATCGCCTTGTCCCTGGCCCCGGATTCCTTGCTGGGGTCGGGGGCGTCTAAGAGGGCTTCGACTTCCTCGAAGGTCAATACAACGGGGAGCCTCCGTTCTTCTTTGGGGCGGGCTTCCTTCTCCGGGGTCCAAGAGAGGACGCCGTTTCGGTATAGATAGGAGAAGAAGTTGCTCAAGGAGGACATCCTCCGGGCAATCGTGGAGGAGGAGCGGTCCTTGGAGCCTTCGATCAAAGCGAAATCCTCGAGGTCGCTTGGCAAAAAGTCATCTGTGGTCTTTTTGGAGGGGAAATCGCGCAGGAAGATCTCAAAATCCTGGCGGTAGTCCAAAACCGTCGTCTTCGATAATCCCTTGGAAGCGATGAGATAGGCGAAATATTGCTCCATTGCGTCAGCGATTTCCATTCTTCTTTCCCTTTTCCGCCTGGGATGCCCTTTTCAGCATCGGCTTGTCCATTTTTCGGTTCAGCGATTCGATCAAAAGCTTGGTTGCGTCCTTTTTCTCGTAATCCTCGTAATTCCAGAGGCTCATCTGGACGGTTTCCTTCTGCGGGTCGACCAATCGCGTCAAAGCGATGCCGACTTGGCGGATTTTGGGGTAGCCGAGCTTCTCCATCAAAGTGCGGAAGCCTTCCTTGGCTTTTTCTTTGATGAGGACGCTGGAGCGGGTGGCTTCCAGAAAGGGGACCGCGCGGCTATGGAGGCGGAAATCCAGCGTCTTCACCGAAACCGTCAGCGATTTGGCTTCCTTTCCGGCGGAGAGGCATCGCTGGGAGATTTCCTCCGCCAGGCGGGAGAAATAAGGTTCGACTTCCTCGTAAGTATCGCAGTCTTTGGCCAACGTTTCCTGGGCCCCGATGGATTTGGGGTCCTCCTCTGTGGGGCAAACCGTATCGCTCCCATAGCCTTGGATCCATTCCTTGGCCGTCAGGAAGAACTTCCCGAGTTCCTTTTCCACATTGGGGTCGTTAGAAAGCAAGGCCTTGGCGAAATCCCCGATCGTCGAGATTCCCATTTCCCTTAATCGTGGGCTGGTCTTCTTCCCCACTCCCCAAAAGGATTCGATGGGCAAAGGATATAGCAACGCGTGGATGTCTTTCTTCCGCAGGATCGTAAGCCCCATCGGCTTCCGCAAATCCGAAGCCATCTTTGCGAGCCATTTCGTCGGGGCGATGCCGATGGAACATCCAAGCCCCGTTTCCTTTTTCAGTTCGGCTTGGAGGGAACGGAAATAGGCTTCCGGATCCTCGACTCCTTTTACGGCCTCGGTCATATCCGCGTAGCCTTCATCGATCGAAGCCGGTTCCACCAAAGACGTAAAGCGCTTGAGATAAGAGAAGAAGGAAAGGGACATCATCGAATAGTAATCGTAATCCACCGGGATGACTTTGGCCCGAGGGCAAAGACGGAGGGCTTGGAACATCGGCTGTCCGCTGTGGCAGCCGAATTTGCGGGCCTCGTAACTTGCCGTTGAGACGATTCCCGAACGCCCGGTGTGGCCGATCAGCAAAGGAAGTCCCGCCAAAGAAGGATCGCGGATGACTTCGCAGGAAGCGAAGAAAGCGTTCAAGTCGATGTGCATGATGACTTTGGCCATAGCCTTAGTTTAAAGGATACTTCCCGTTATGTTAACTAATTCAAAAAGAAAATAGGCATGTCCTCAAAGCTTGGATTCGATTTCTCCGAGCACATCCTCGATGGAAAGCCGGCAAGAAGCCAGCTGACCCGCATAGGTATCCGCCGGGATAAAGGAAGTCGGCACGCAGAAAAGAGAAATCTTGCCCGAATAGGAAAGTTTTGCCAGTTTCGAAAGAAGGCTGTCGGCGAATCCCTCTTCGGTTCCATAAGGATCGTAGACGAAGATCTTTTTGTAGATCAAAAGCTTCTTGACCTCGTTTTCGGCGATGGGGTTCAAATAGACCGGATCGAAGAAAGAAACCGGCAGATTCTTTTCTTTCATTCTCAGCCGAAGCTCTTCCCCCAAGGGTCCGATTCCAATGACGGCGGCTTTGCTTCGGGGCTTTTCAAAGGCTCTCCAGCACAGGAAAGGCTGAAAAGCGAAGTTCTCCAAAGCTTCTTCTTGGTTGAAATAAGCGTGTGGGAAGCGGATCGCGAACACGCCGCGATTCTCGAAGGATTGCCGGAACAAGGCTTTGCCGATGCTCGGGGTCGAAGGCATGGAGACGACCACTCCGGGAATCGATTTGAGGAAAGCGACATCGTAGATCCCCTGATGGGTTCCCCCGTTCTTCCCGACCAGCCCGCTGCGGTCGATCAGCAAAGTAAGGTTGCTGCCCATGCGGGCGCAATCGTGGGAAATCTCGTCGTATGCCCTTTGCAAAAAGGAGGAATAAATCGAAATGATCGGTTTTTTGCCCGCGATGGACAAAGCCCCGGCGAAGGTTAAAGCATGTTCTTCGGCGATGCCCACGTCCAAGCTGCGGTCTGGATAAAGGCGGAAGCACTCCCCGAGTTCGGACCCATTCTCCGTCGCGGGGGTGATCAAAACGGCGTTGGGGTCCTCCGAAAGCTTGTTGAGCGTTTCCTTGGCGAAGAACCCCGACCAGGTCATTTCCCCTTCGTGGAGTTCTTTCTTTTGCCCGGTTTTCAAATCAAACGGGGCGACCCCGTGCCAATCTCCGACTTTGTCTTGCTCCGCCAAAGGATATCCTTTCCCTTTGGTGGTGATTACGTGGATGACGACCGATTTGGTCGCGTTTTTCGATTTGTGGAGGGCTTTTTCCAAGTCTTTGAAATCGTGTCCGTCAATGGGCCCCAAATACGTGAAGCCCATGTTGTCAAATAGCGTCACGGGGACGAGTTTGGATTTCAAGGCACGCTTAAAACGCGAGGTGAAAGAATAGATTTTGCGGCCCACGGACGTGCGGAAAAGAACTTTGCGATAATCCTTCTTCGCTTTGTTGTACGCTTTTCCGGTAGAAATATACCGAAAAAACTTATTCAGCCCGCCGACGGGTTTGTTGATGGACATCCCGTTGTCGTTGAGGACGATGATGACTTTGTTCTGCCTCTCGCCGATGTTGTTCAAAGCCTCGAAAGCCAGGCCGTTGGTGATTGAGGAATCGCCGATTACGTCGACGACATCGTAGCTTTCTTTATTGAGGTCCCGCGCATAAGCAAAGGCCTCAGCCGCCGAAAGAGAGGTCGAGCTGTGCCCGGCGTCATAAGGGTCGTAAAGGGATTCCCGGCGGTTTTGGAAACCGTTGCTGTATCCGGCTTCGTTCAGATGCTCCAAGCTGCGACCCGTAAGGATCTTATGCGCGTAGCATTGATGGCCCACGTCGAAGATGAGTTTGTCTTTTTTGAAGTCGAAGACCCGGTGCAAGGCGACGGTCAATTCGACGTCACCGAGGTTGCTGGACAAATGCCCGCCGTAGGTCGAGGTGATGCGGAGAATCTCTTCGCGGATTTGGTCGCAAAGGGTTTCGAGTTGAGCGTAATTCAGCGTTTTCAAAAAAGAAGGGTCCTTGATGGCCGATAGCTCAAAATGTTCGATGGCGCCTTTCTTTTTCATATACTAGTAAACTACTAATTAATTACTTAACGTCTTCGTCGGATACGCTGAGGTCCCCGACTTTCTTCTCGGCGTCGGAAAGCTCTTTTTGCAGCTCTGCGATCAAGGTTTTTCCTTCTTTGTATAGAGCCAAAGTTTCTTGGAGGGGCAAGGTTTCCCCTTCGATTTTGCCCACGATTTCGTTGAGGCGGTTCAGCTTCTCCTCGAAGCTCATTTCCTTTTTCTCGGCCATTTTCATTCCTCCCCCAAAACCTCCGAAACGATTATACCATCGGAGAATTTTGTTTTGATTTTGTTGCCCTTCTTCAGCTTCTTCGCGCTGGAGACGGGACGTCCGGATTCATCCGTAGTGAGGGAAAATCCCCTCGACAAGACGGCATCGGGATTAAGCGCGGACATTTTCCCCGTCAAAGCCTCAAGCCGGGCTTTCTTTTCTTCCAATAAGGCTTCTATTGAGGAATCCAAGCTCTTAGAGGTGGATTCCAGGTTGTTTAGCCCAAGCTTGATTTCGCTCCGGACTCTCCCCTCCAATCGGGCCTTCAATTGCCCGATCCGGTCCATAGGAAGCGCGTAGAGGCGCTTGGGATCGGAAAAATAGGGTTTGTTCGATAAGAAGAGGAGTTTTTCTTTCTTCGCCTGAATTTCCTGCCTCAGATGCAAATCCAAATCGCCGCCGATTTCATCGAGCCGTTGGCGGATTTCGTTTTGGTCCGGGGTGGCAGCCACCGCGGCCCCGGTCGGGGTCGAGCAGCGCAGATCGGCGACAAGGTCGATGAGGGTGACGTCCACTTCATGCCCCACCGCGGCGATGACCGCGATTGGGCAAGCGGCGACGGCCCGGACGAGGGTTTCATCGTTGAAAGCGCCCAAATCCTCGCTGCTGCCGCCCCCTCTTCCGATGATGATCGTGTCGGGATTATCGGCAATCGCTTCCTTTAAATGGAGCAAGAGGTCGCGACTTGCCTGCTCGCCTTGGACGAGGCTTGGGAACGTCTTCACTTGGGCTAACGGCCAGCGTTTGGCCAAATTGACTTCGATATCCCTCATGCCGGCGCTGTTCTTGCCGGCGATGACGGCGATTTTCTTGGGGAAGCGAGGAATTCTCTTTTTCCGGCTTTCGTCGAAAAGGCCTTCTTTCTTGAGCTTCTCGGCGAGTTCCCGGAGGCGCTTCAATAAGTCCCCCTGCCCGTCTTTTTCCATCGAAAAGCAGCTGACTTGGTAGGTCCCCCTCCCGGGGAAGACGCCGATCTTGCCTTTGACGATGACTTTGTCCCCGTTTTGGGGCATAAAGGAAAGCCTTTCGGCGTAGCTTCGCCACATGACCGCGGAAATCAAGGAATCCGCGTCCTTCAAAGCGAAATAAGCGTGTCCGGAGGGATAAAGCTTGAAATTGGAGATCTCGCCCTGCAAAGAAAAAAAGGAAAGGAATTCATCCCCTTCCAGTTTGGCTTTGATGATTTGGTTGAGCTCGCTGACGGAAAGGCAGCCGGAATTTTCTCTCATGCGCGGACCAATACGTGGTCGAGGATCCCGTTGACGAATTTGTAGTCGTTCTCGCCGAGGTAGGTTTTGGCGAGATTGACGGCGACCGAGATCACGACTTTCTTGCTGACGTCCGGCTCCACCGCGTAGAAATGCACGTAGGAAAGCAGCAAAATGGCCTGCTCGACGCGGTTGAGGCGGTCGAAGGTCCACCGCTTCATATTCTGGTTGAACTTGGCGATGGCTTCGTCGTGGTATTTGATGGCGTAGACGGCGGAGGCTTTCACGAAGAGGTCGCAATCGGAAAAAGGCTGCTCCAAAAGGGAGGAGACGATCCCCTCGACGTCGACCGGCTCACCCATGTCGATATAGGTAAGCTCATCGTAAATCGCGGTCATGGCCGCGCTTTGGAGGGCGTTCCGCCCGCCTTCTTCCCACGCTAATTCGTTGCTTGTTTCGTCCATCATAAAGAAAAGCCTTCAGCCCGGCTATCATATCATAAAAACCCTCCTTGAAAGGAGGGTATTGGCAAGAAAGCGTTCCCAAAGTCAGGACAAAGAGGCGACTTGGACGTGAATCACGGTCGGAACCGCCTCAATCATCATCGAAAGGTTGGTCGCGATTTCCTTTTGGAGGGAGAGGCAGGTTTCCTTGACCTTGGCTTCCGAAGGAAGGATCACGTCGACGGAAACTTTGATTTTCCCATCGTTCCCCAAGACGATGCGCAGGGGGCTAGCGACGGTGAGAAGGCGCTTCCTCCCCTTCCCGAGCTTGCCGGATAGGTTGGCGACCGACTTCTCCACGATTTCGGAAATGGCCTTTTTGGAGATGCGGAGCTTCCCCCCGGCGGAATAGTTGTTGATGACTAGATAATCGCTCATGGGCTTATTTTAGCATTTTCCGGATTTGCTCGGCCACTTTCTCGGGGACGAAGCCGAAATCGCGGAGGACGTCTTCGGCCTTTCCGGATTCGCCGAAGCGATCAACGCCGATGTTGTGCTGGGCGTACCTCCCCCAAAGGGCGGTCGATCCCATTTCTAGGGAAACGCGCTTCTGGTAGGGGCTAGAAAGGATGGAGGAACGATATTCCTCGCTCTGAGCGGCGAAATTCTCCAAGCAAGGCATGGAAACGACGCTCAAATTGATTCCTTCCTTTTTGAGCAAATCGGCGGCTTCTAGGGCCAAACAGACTTCGCTTCCGGTGGCGAGGATCTCCCCGTCTTCCTTTTCCTCTTTCCTCACGAAGTAGGCGCCTTTTTTGACCCCGTCCGCGTTCTGGACGGGGAGAATCGGCAAAGCCTGACGGGTCAAGATGAGGCAAACGGGGTTCTTCTCGCTGCTTAAAGCCTCTTGGTAGGCCAAATAGGTCTCATAGCTATCCGCAGGGCGGATGACTTTGACCCCGGGGATGGTGCGGAGCATGGTCAATTGCTCGATCGGCTGATGGGTGGTGCCATCCTCCCCAACCGCGAGGGAATCGTGGGAGAAGAGGTAAATCATCGGCAGCTCTTCCATCGCCGCCATGCGGATCGCGGGCTTGCAGTAATCGGAGAAAATCAGGAAGCAGCCCGCATAAGGCATCAACCCCCCATGCAGGAGGATGCCATTGCACGCTCCGGCCATGCCGAATTCGCGGATGCCCCAGTTGACGTTCCTGCCTTCGGGGTGCTCGGAGGAGAAGTCCACCGCCCCTTTGACGTCGGTCTTCACCGATCCGGCCACGTCGGCCGATCCGCCGAAGAGGAAGGGGATTTGGTTGAAATAAGAGGACAAAAGGCGTCCGGAAGTGGCCCGGGATGCCTCTTTTTTGGGCTCGAAGGCCTCTTCTTTGACGTAAGGGGCCCAGTTCCGCCTGAAGGCGTCTTTGAAGCGAGCGAGCTCTTCGGGATGGTCTTTTTCATAGGAGAGGAGCTCGCTTTGATAGGCTTCGTAGGCCTGCTTCCCGCGGGCTTGGAAGGTTTCCTTGAAATGGGCGTAGACCTCCTCGGGCACAGTCCAATCCGGATAGGAATATCCGTAAACCTCTTTCGCGTGCCTGCCGTCCTCCTCGCCTAGAGGCGCCCCGTGCGTGGCGTGGGTGCCTTGCTTGGCGGAGCCATATCCGATGGTCGTGTGGACGATGATGAGGGTCGGGTAAAGGGAAGATTTCTTCGCCTCCCCGATCGCTTTCGAGATTTCGTCCACGTCGTTCCCGGAATTGACTTCCAGAACGTTCCATTCCTCCGCTAAGAAGCGGAGCTTCACCGATTCGGTGAGGGAATTCGAGGTCGGGCCGTCCAAAGTGGAGCCGTTTTCGTCGTAAAGGAGGATGAGTTTGTTGAGTTTGAGGTGGCCGGCCAGGGAAATGGCTTCCTGGCTGATGCCTTCCTCCAAACACCCATCGCCGCAGAGGCAATAGGTGTAATGGCTCATCAGGCGCGAGCCTTCTTTGTATTGGGCCTCCAGCGCCTTTTCGGCGATCGCCATGCCGACGGCTTGGCTGATCCCCTGCCCCAAAGGCCCGGCGGTCGCGTCGATGCCCTGAGTGAGGGTGACTTCGGGGTGGCCCGGGGTGCGGCTATGGAGCTGGCGGAAGGATTTGAGATCGTCGAGGCTTAGCGGATATCCGGAAAGGTGGAGCAAGGAATAGATCAAAGCGCTCGGGTGGCCGGCGCTATAGACAAGGCGGTCGCGGTTGGCCCAGTCCGGATGGGAAGGATCGGCGATGAGGTGGTCCCTATAAAGGGCGTACATCATCGGCGAGGCGTCCAAGGCCATCCCCGGATGCCCGGAGTTGGCTTTGTTGATCGTGTCGATGATCAGGCTGCGCAAGGCGGCCACGCAGAGGGAATCGATGTCCATCTTGGTTTCTTCCATAATTGCTCCTAGTTGCTTTTTGGCTGTTTATTAGTCGTTTCTATATACTACGTATATAGTTTACTTTTTCTCCTCAAGCTGAATCCCGAGGATGTCGAGCTGATCCTGCCCCACTGGCTGCGGGGCGTGGGAAAGCGGATCGGTGGCTTGGAGATTCTTGGGGAAGGCCTCGACGTCGCGGATGTTGTCGGTCCCGGTCAGGATCATCGCCAGGCGGTCAAGCCCAAAGGCGATGCCCCCGTGGGGCGGGCAGCCGAAGCGGAAGGCGTCGATGAACCAGCCGAATTTCTTCGCCACTTCCTCATCCGAGAGGCCGAGGATTTTGAAGATCTTCCATTGGGTGTCGTGGTCGTAGATGCGGAGGGTTCCCCCGCCGGCCTCGTAGCCGTTGATGACGATGTCGTAGGCATAGGCGAGAACTTCTTCCGGCTTGCTGTCCAATAAGGGAAGATCCTCGTCCCTAGGACGGGTGAAAGGATGGTGCTCAGCCACGTATTTGCCCGGCTCCCCTTCGACGGGGTCGAACATCGGGAAGTCGACGACCCAAAGCAAATCGTAGGTATTGGGCTTGATGAGATTGAGCTTTTTGGCGTAGAGAGTACGCAGAGCGCCTAAGCCAAAGTCGATGTCGCGGCGGTAATTGGAGCTCGCGAACAGCAGCAAATCGTCC
This sequence comes from Candidatus Alloenteromonas sp., assembly GCA_050872145.1. Classification (GTDB taxonomy): domain Bacteria; phylum Bacillota_I; class Bacilli_A; order RFN20; family CAG-826; genus Alloenteromonas. Next base: position 16,589 of record JBNMGG010000017.1, read on the forward strand.
TCTTTGAGGCCCAAGGTCTCGATGAGGGAGGCTTTTTGCTCTTCGGTAAGGAACTTCGTGAAGCTTCCTTGAAGGGCCCCGTTTTCCATCTTGAGGCTCAGCACGCCTTTCAGATTGAACTTCCGGGCTTCCATATTGAGCTCATCGAGGGCTTTGCGGGAAGTTTCCTTCCCCTGCCCCGGGACGACGATGCCTTTGATGTATTGCTGGCCTTCGAATCCCTTGAAGGGAACGTCTTTCAAAAGCGAGGAAAGGTCGCGGAGCTCGAGGCCATAGCGGGTATCCGGCTTATCGCTGCCATAGGTGTCCATGGCTTCCCAATAAGGGATGCGGCGCAGCGGCAAGGGGACTTCGTAGCCGGCCAAATCCTTGAAGATTTTGGCCAAAAAGCCCTCGTTGAGGGACAAAACCTCGTCTTGATCGAGGAAGGAGACTTCTTCATCGAGCTGAGTGAATTCGGGCTGCCTATCGGCGCGCAGATCCTCATCGCGGAAGCATTTGGCGACTTGGTAGTAGCGTTCCACCCCGCCAATCATCAAGAGTTGCTTCCACAGCTGCGGGGATTGGGGAAGGGCGTAGAAAGAGCCCGGATGGACGCGGCTGGGGACCAGATATTCCTTCGCCCCTTCCGGGGAAGAGACGTTGAGGGCCGGGGTATCGACTTCCAAAAAGCCGCGCTCATCGAAGTATTCGTGGAAATCCTTGACGATCTTGGCCCGCGCTTTGAGGCGGTTCAGAAGGCAGGGGCGGCGGATGTCCAGATAACGATACTGAAGGCGGGTGTCTTCCAAAGCATCGGTTTTGTCGGCAATGATGAAAGGAGTCGTCTCCGCTTTGTTGAAGACTTCGATCGAGGAGACGATGACTTCCACTTCCCCCGTCGGCAAAGAGGGATTGGGGTCTTTCTTCAGCCCCACCACGCCTTTGACGTGGAGGACGTATTCGTTCCTCACGTCGGGGATAGAAGCGGGGTCGTTGACGGTCAATTGGACGATGCCGGTGGAATCGCGGAGGTCGATGAACTCAACCCCCCCGAGCTTCCTCACCTTCGCGGCCCATCCGCAGAGGGCGACTTCGCGCCCGACGTCTTTCTTGCGGAGGTTTCCGTTGTAGTCGGTTCTTTCGATTTTCATTTGCCTTCTCCTTTGCAGCAGCAGGAATGCCCTTCCTCGCCTTCGCAGCAAGTGGTTTCCGCCTCTTCGTGGCGGCAGCAGCAAGCATGCCCTTCCTCTCCATCGTGATGGTGGCAGCAGGAATCGTGCTTTTCTTCTTCTTCGTTGAATTTCTTGTCGAGGTAGGAGGCGAGGTCTTCAATCAAGACACCCTCCTGCTCCTGGGTGGCGAGGTTCTTGACTTGGACTTTGCCTTCATTGAGGTCGTCTTGCCCGGCGATGAGGGCGAATTTTGCCCCGCTGCGGACGGCTTTCTTGAACATCGTGCCAAGTTTTCCTTTGGCGAAGGGCATCTCAACCGAATAGCCCTCCCGGCGGAGGAGCTGGGTCAAGCTGAAGCAAGCGTCGAGGACTTCCTCGCCAATCGGCATCACGTAGAGGTCGACCCCGTGCTCGACGCCGTGGAGCATGTTATTGTCCTTCATCAGGGAATAGATTCTTTCCACGCCCATCGCGAAGCCGACGCCCGAATCGTTTTCCTTCGGGCCGTTGAAGTTCTGCATCATGCCGTCGTAGTGGCCGCCGCCGAGCAAAGCGCCGTAATCTTTGCCTTCTTTGCTGATCGCGTGGACTTCGAAGACGATTTGGCCGTAGTAATCCAAACCGCGGACCAAGGAATCGTCGATCTCGTATTCGATTTCCTGGTCGTTGATGGTGGAAAGGGTCTGGTAGAAGCGCTTGGAAGCCTCATCGGAGAGGAAATCCTTCATCTTCGGGGCCCCTTGGGCGATCTTTTGGTCTTCTTCGACTTTGCAGTCGAGGATGCGCATCGGGTTCAGAAGCAAACGTTGCTTGCAGTCATCGCACATCGAATCGATGCGCGTGGAGAAATAAGCCCTTAAGGCCTCTTTGTAGTTTTTGCGGGATTCCTCATCCCCCAAGGTGTTGACTTTGACCTTCAGGTGGTCGAATCCGAGGTAGCTGAGCACGTCCATGGCGAGGCAGATGCATTCGGCGTCTAAGCGGGCAGAATCCTGCCCCACCGCCTCAACCCCGGCCTGGATGAACTGGCGGTACCTCCCAAGCTGCGGCCTTTCGTAGCGGAAGACCGGCCCGACGTAATATTCCTTCAGCGGCAAATCGCAGGTCGAAGCGAGCTTGTGTTCGACGATGCTGCGGATGACCCCGGCCGTCCCTTCCGGGCGCAGGGTCAAAGAGCGGTTGCCTTTGTCCAAGAAGGTGTACATCTCCTTGCGGACGACGTCGCTGGACTCGCCGGTGGAGCGGTCGAAAACCTCGGTGTATTCGAGCACCGGCGTCTCCATCCGCGAATAGCCGTAAAGCTCCGCCACGGCGGAGAAAACGTTCTGAATGTAGGAATAGGCGTCGGCCTCTTCCCCATAGATATCGTGGGTTCCTTTAATCCCTTGGTAAACCATAGTGAAAAAACTCCTTTTTTAGCCCCCTGATTATAAGTCCGGCCCCCCTGCAGTTCAAAGGAAAGCGCTTAGTGGAACAGACGCGAGCAGGAATAAACGCCCTTGACGCCCAAAAGGGAGGCGAAAACGTCTTCCAGGGTCTTAGCGTTGGGCACGGCGATGGTCAAATTGATGACGTCGTTCATCGTCTCGGTGGCAAGATGAATCTTCAGATCGCTGACCAAAATCCCTTTGGCGGAGATGGCTTGGAGGATGTCGGCGGCAAGCCCGGACCGATCGTTGGCGTAGACTTCGATGTCGACCGGATAAGTCGAGGGGCCGAGGTCTTCGCGCCAGGAAAGGTCGATGAGGCGGGCTTTTTCCCGCGCCACATTCGGGCAATTGGCCCGGTGCACCGTGATGCCTTTGCCACGGGTGATGTAGCCGACGATGGCGTCCCCCGGGATCGGGGTGCAGCACTGGCCTAGCGTCACCGCAAGCCCGGTCGCCCCACCGGGGACGACCACCGGGGATTGGGCGGAAAGCTCTTTGGCGCTTTTCTTCTTGGCGAGCTTCGGCGAAAGCTTCTTTTTGACGTGCAGGAAATCCAAAACCGCCCCCGGCGTCGGGTTGCGGGAGGAAATGCTGACGAAAAGGTCGTCGAGCGTCTCGCAGTGGTATTCGTTTTTGAGTTTGGGAAGGGAGTCGTTCAAGACCTTCATCCCCTCCTCCTCGTCGAAGCCCTGAAGGCGGAAGGAATCCATCATGGAAGCCTTCCCTTGGCGGACTTTCTCTTCCTTCATCAAAGAGGCGTCCTTTTTCTGCAGCGCTTTGCGGATGTGGGCCCTTGCCGAGCTGGTCTTGGCGATTTCAAGCCAAGAATCATTCGGCCCGGTGGAGTTGGGCGAGGTCTTGATCTCGCAGATGTCGCCGGTCTTCAGAACCGTGTTGAGGCTCACCAAAGCCCCATTGACCACCGCTCCGACCGCCGCGTCCCCCACCTTCGTGTGGATGCGGTAGGCGAAGTCAAGGGTCGTCGAGCCCGCGGGCAGGTCGATGACCCGGCCAAGAGGAGTGAAAACGTAGACATTGGCCCCGAAGATGTCGTGGGTCAAAGTCTCCATGTATTCCTTGGCGCTGCCCTTCTCCTCCCCGGAGAGGGTGACGAAATCGCGGAACCAGTGCAGCTGGTTCTCGATTTCCTTCTGCTCTTCGCGGGCGTTGTAATGGCTGCCCTCTTTGTATTTCCAGTGGGCGGCAACCCCGGTCTCGGCGATCTGGTCCATCTCCTCGGTGCGGATTTGGATTTCGTAGACGTTCCCGTCCCCGGCCACGATGGAGGTGTGCAGGGACTGGTACATGTTGGGCTTGGGCATGGCGATGTAGTCTTTGAACCGCCCGGGGATCGGGGTATAGGCCGTATGCACCATCCCCAAGATTTCATAGCAGTTCACGACCGTCTTGGTGATGACACGAATCGCGAGAATATCGTAGATTTCGTCAAAGGAATGCCCCTTCTGGTACATTTTCTTGTAAATCGAGTAAATCGACTTGACGCGGCTTTCCATCCGGAAGGGGATCTTATGCTCGTAGAGTTGGTCGGCGATGCGCTTCTTCAGCTGTTCCAACGCGGCTTTGCGGTTTTCGAATCGCTGCTCGACGAGCTTTTTGATTTTCTGGTAGATCTCCGGCTCGAGGTACTTCAAAGAGAGGTCCTCCAGCTCGCTTTGGACCGTGTAGATGCCCAGACGATGGGCGATGGGCGTGAAAACTTCCAGGGTTTCCTTGGCCAAGGCATGCTGGCGGTCCGGGGAAAGGGAATCCAAGGTGCGCATGTTGTGGAGGCGGTCGGCGAGCTTGACGATGATGACGCGCACGTCATGGGCCATGCCGAGGAAGATCTTCCGGTGGTCTTCGGCTTCGAAGTCCTCCTTGGTCATGTGGGAGAGCTTCATGCGCTGGATTTTGGTCAAAGAATCGACGATCAGCTGAACGTCGGGGCCGAAGCGCCGGCCAATCTCCTCGATCGGGGTGTCGGTGTCCTCCACCACATCGTGCAGGAAAGCCGAGGCGATGGTCGCCGGGCCGGCCTGCAGTTTGGCGCAGATATAGGCCACTTCCAAGGGATGGTGGATATAAGGCTCGCCCGATTTGCGGATTTGCCCCTTATGCTTCTCCGCGGCGAACTCATAAGCGTCTTGGATGAGCTTCTGATCGGCCGGATTGGTGATGTAAGTCGCAAAAAGCGCCTTCAGATCGGCGAAGGAATGCATGGGATAGCCGCCGTTAGGCGGAAGGAGTTTGGTCTCGGTCTTGGTTTCCATACCTGTTAGTATAAACCCCCTCTCATTCATTTCTAGAGGAAGAGGAAACCCGGATTTCGAGGCTTTCCTTCCCTTTGTATTCGCTATGGCGGAACCTCGCGTAGAGGGAGGTTCGGCTTTTGAGCAGGAAGTCTTGCTTGCCCAAGGAGAAGCTCACCATCTTCACCCCATACCCCAGGGGGGTGATGAGGTATTTGCCGTCTTTGCTGTAGAGGAAGGAATCGACATCGAGGTTGCTCAAGACGAAGAGCGGCTCCTCATGCCCCTGCCCGAAGGGGGCGAAAGCGCGGATGAGGGCATAGGATTCCTCGTTGCACTCGCTTAAAAGCAAAGGAATGCCCGGGGCTTCTTCCTGGCAGAAGGGATGTTCTTTGCAATAGGAGAGGAACGCCTTCTGGAACGAGGGGAAATCCTCTTCTTTAATAGAAAGCCCGCCGGCCCGATCATGGCCGCCGCTATGCAAAAGATAAACCGCCAAGGCGGAAAAGCAATCGAGCACCGAGAATCCCTCTTCGCTCCGAAGCGAGCCCACGAGCACCCCTTTTTCGGCGAAAGAAGGGCTGAAAACGGCGACGGGGACGCGGTAAAGCTTCATCAAGCGGTTGGCCAAAAGGCCGTTGAGTCCCTCTTTGAGGGAGGACTTGACGCAGATGCCGCTGGCCCCGGGGGTGATAGGCAAAGAGGCGACCGCCTGCTTCGTCATTTCTTTCCTTTGCCGGTTCACTTCCTTCATCCAAGAGGAAAGGGCGAGGCGGGAGGAAGGGTCGCGCAGCGAGAAATAGGCGACCGCCCTTCGGGTCAAATGCCCCTCTTCCATCCTGCCCAAGGCGTTGATCGCGGGAATAGCTTCCATTTGGAGGGCCTTTTCGTCGATTTTCGGGCTGGAGCACAAACAGGCAATCTCCGGATAGGGGTCCTTTTCCAAAATTTTTAGAGCCAGCCGCACCGCTTCCCGGTTGATCCCGCTTAGGGGCATCATGTCCGAGAGGGTCGAAACTGCGCCCAAGCAAAGCAAATAAGGATCGTCCCGCCCCAATAGAAAACGCGAGAAAAGGAAGCTCAAAAGACCCGCGGAAATATTGAAGCCATCTTTCCCAATCCCCAAGGTTTGGGGATGGAGGAAGGCGCAGCAAGAAGGGATTTCCCCCAAAATGCTATGGTGGTCGATCACGATGACGTCAACGCCCTTTTCCTTCAAAAAGGCGATCTCCTTTCCGCAGGAAACCCCGTTGTCGATCAAAAGGAGCAAAGAATAGCCCGCTTTGGCGATTTTCTCGGCATTGGTTTGGTTGAGCCCATACCCATCCACGTAGCGACTGGGGATGAAGTAAGCCGGCTCGATCCCAATCCCCCGCAGGCACGCGTGGAGGATGGACGTCCCCATGATGCCATCCGTGTCGTAATCCCCGTAAAGGAGGACCTTTTCCTTTTTCCTTCCCACCAAGAAGATTCTTTCGCGCGCTTTTTGGGCTTCCTTGTCCCCAAATAGGTCCGGGAAAGAGGAAAAGGAGGGTTCGCGGGTATTCGCCGCGAACTCCTCCTCATCCCAGGAATAGTATTTGAGAAGCCTTTCCTTCAGACTTTCCATAAGCAAATCAATAATCGTTGATGCCGATGAAGATGGCTTCCTCGGGTTCGCCGCCCTTCTTCTTCATGGCGACGCCTTTCTTGGCCTTCTTCCTCTTGATCGGCGCGAAGCGAATCTTGCCGAAGAGTTTGGCGAAGAGGAGCGAAACCGGGCAAAGGAGGGAGAGGTCATAGGCCGTTAAGAAGGCAAGGCCCATCACCATAGCGAGGTAAATCATCATGAACGGACGCGGGCCGAAGCCGAAGAAGGCGATGGCCCCATAGGCGGAGAGGATGGCAAGGAGCAAGAACGAGGCCGCAGAGCGGGAAACGCCTTTTTTGAGGCATTCGGAGCGGAACTCGTAGGTGTTCTTCTCCTTTTCGCGGCTTTCTTTGTAGATTTCCTTCTCCTTGTTGAGGGCGAAGAGGGCGAGGATCAACGATAGCAGCGCCCCGGCCAGAGCCCCAAGGGTCACCAAGAGGGTCACAGAGATGCGGGTGAAGACGAAGAAGGCGATGGCGCAGTAGCCGACCGTGGCCGCGCCCAAGGTGGCGGAGATGCCGCGGGAGGGGCGGAAGCGGAGGCAAAGGTAAACCAAGTCGACGGCCAAGGCGACGCCAAGAGCCAAGCAGAGCTTATCCAAATAGGGTTGGCCAAGCTCCGGGGAGACGGTGGCAAAGCGGACGGAGAGGTTGCTCTCATCCGCGCCCGGGAGGAAGACGTCGGTCATGTAGTTTTGCAGCGCCTCATCGAGGGAATCGCTGGAAGCGGGGACGAACTGCCCGCCGCTAAGAACTTGGATGTTGTGGGTGGAATCCGGCTCATTCTCCAAATAGGAGGAGAGGTTGACGGAATAGTAATACCAATAATAGGTGGTCTCGTTGCTGGCGTCGTAGACCGAAAGCGGCTTCTCGGAGAGGAAGACCTCGGAGGAGGAAGTCAAATCGGCGAGGGCCTTCCCATCGACCTGGACGCGGTGAAGCAAATCCTGATCCCCGTCTTTGGAATAGACGTCGTCGACGGTGGAGATGCCTTCTAGGGAGATGATGTCGCTGCTGGTGGAGCGCACGTCGATGCGGAGGACGGTCGATTTCTGGGTGTAGGCGGCCGTGTTGTAGACGTTGCCGTCGTTTTGGATGCCGAAGACGATCATCGTGGCGATGCCGGCGGCCACCACCGCTCCTAGCACGGCCCCGGTCCACTTCTTGCTCTTGGAGAAATCCTTTTTCTCATAGGGGCCGAAGTAGGATTGCTTTTCTTCTTTCAGAAGGTCGGGGATCTTCTTGGGGTCGAGGTTGAGCTGCTTGGGGAAGGAGGCTTGCATCGAAGAATCGTTGCAGAGCAGCCAAGCGGCGAAGCGGGTAAGGATTAAGTTGGCCGCGAGGGAGAAGATCGCGCCCAAGACCAGCATCGTGCCGAACTTGGATGCGAGCTCGCCGCCGAAGATGTAGACGAAGATGCCAAGGATCGCGGTCAAAATGCTGGCGTCGAGGATCGGCCAAGTCGATTTCTTCGCGGCTTCCTGATTGGCTTTTTTCAGCGTCCTGCCCTTATAAAGCTCGTCTTTGAGGGCGGCCCCGTAATAAATCGCGCCGAAAGCGGAGACAAGCGCCACCACTAGCAACCCGAGGCAGGCGGCGACGTTGAACTGGGCGCCGAAGCTGACGAAAAGGGCGAAGGTGGAGAAGACGCTGGCGGCGATCGAGGCGATTTGGGCCAAGGAGAAGATGCGGTTGAACAAGGCCAAGACCAAGCAGAGCAAGGCGGCGGTGACAAGCGTCGCGATCATCGTCCCTCCCATGGCCGGGAACACCGACCAGGAGGTGTAGGCGTTGAGGCTCTCCACAGTGGCCGGGGTGAGCTCGGAATAGGTGAAGGAAAGGGCGAAGCGATGCTTGGCCGAGCCGTCGTTGATGGAAAGCTCGGATGCGTTGAACATGTTGCGGAGATAAACCGCCGCGTCATAGGCCTCTTGGGCGTGGCTCGGGTCGTAGGTTCCTTCGCTGGTGATGGCGATCGAAGAGGGGATCAAACGGAGGAAGGGGTTTTCCTTCTTCTCGTCGGAATCGTAGTAATAGACCGCGTTGTCGTTGGAGACGCTTTCCACGGCGAGGATTTTCTTGGTGAGGTTGCTGTTTTTACCCCCGCCGGAGACGGAGTCTTTGTAAAGGTCGCCGTCGACGCGATTGGCCCAAAGGACCAATTTGCAGGAATCTTCTTCGGCTGAGGAGCTTTTCTCACTGCTGTCGGAAGAGCTATTCGCGTTGCCGGCCGCGGTGAGGAGGTCGGTGAAGTCGCTCTTGTAGGAATCGGGGATCTTGACCAAGACGACCGGGAAATTGTACCCGTTCATCTCGATGGATTGGATGAAGGCCTCGGTCCCGTCGAGCATGCTGCCCCACGAGTCCTTTTTGCTCTCCTCGGAGACTTTCTCGTCGGTGACGTCGAGCTCATAGTCCCCGCCGGAGAAGGAAAGATAATTCTCTAGGTAGGTATATTGGGTGTCCGAATCGGTTTTGGTGCGGACGGAGACGGCGATCGTGTCGTAGCCCTGGACGGAGACCTCGTATTCGGAGAGGTTCCACACGTCGAGGCGAGATTTGACCGTGTCGGCGAGGGTGTAGATCGCGAGTTGGTTGTCGTTATTGGGGTCGCGGAGCTGATCGGCGTCGAGGAAAGAGCCGCCTTGGTCGCCGTAGTTGCCGTTGGAGCTCGCCTCGTCGTATTCGCTGGCCTTGAAATAGAGGGTTTTCCCATCGCTATAGGAAAGGTCGGAATTCATTTTGGCGATGAAGGGCGCGGTCGCTCCGCCCACGCCGAGGATCACCGCGGCGCACAGTACAACATATCCTACGTAACGTCTCATTTTTTGCTCCTTAAAGAAAGCACCCCGAAAAATCGGGTGACGGCCCTTACTTTATACTCAACTCGCCTCTTAGGCAATAGAAAAGGCCCCATAGGGGCCCCACCACTTTTCTTTAAAAAAGCGAGGATTGGTGGCTCTTCTTCAAATGGGAGTAGGCCTTCTCCGTGGCCACCCTCCCCCGGGGGGTGCGGTTGACCATGCCGATCATCACCAAATAGGGTTCGTAGACGTCCTCGAGGTTGCCCACTTCCTCTCCGATCGCGGAGGCGATGGACTCGAGCCCCGCCGGGCCGCCGTGGAAGCGGTCGATGAGGGTGGAGAGATAGCGCAAATCGACCTCATCGAGCCCCAGCTCGTCGATTTTGAGGGCCTGAAGGCTCTTCTTGCAGCGAGAGGCCGTGATGGTGCTTTCCTCGTAATAGGAAGCGAAATCGCGGATGCGCTTGAAAAGGCGGTTGGCGATGCGCGGGGTCCCCCGGCTGCGGTCGGCGATCAAAGAAATCGCCTTCTCCTCGATGGGGGTTTGGTAAACCCGGCTGGTGCGCGAGAGAATCTGGCAGATTTCCTCGTGGGAATAGAAATCGAGCTTCATCGAAATGCCAAAGCGGGCCCGTAGCGGGGAGGAGAGGTCGCCGCTGCGGGTGGTCGCCCCCACCAACGTGAACGGGGGCAAGGGCATGTTCAAAACGCGGGAACTGCCGCCTTGGTTGATCAAAATGGACAGGGTGAAGTCTTCCATCGCCCCGTAAAGAACCTCCTCCACGGCCCGCGGCAGGCGGTGGATTTCGTCGATGAAGAGGATGTCGCCGGGCTCAAGCTCGGAGAGGATCGCGGCCAAACCCCCGGGCTTTTCGACCGAGGGGCCGTTGACGAGGCGGATCTTGCCGCCCATTTCGTGGGCGATGACGTAGGCGAGGGTGGTCTTTCCTAACCCCGGGGGGCCGTAAAGCAAGACGTGGTCAAGAGGCTCGCCCCGCTTCTTCGCCGCGCCCAAAAAGACCTCGAGGTTCTTCTTTCCCTGGCTTTGCCCCACGTATTCCTTGAGGGTTTCCGGGCGCAGGGAAAGCTCTTCCTGAACGTCTTCGGGCTCTTTTTTGGCATCGAGGAGGCGGGTCATCTCATTCTTTCCTCAGGGCGCGCAACGCCAAGCGGAGCACCGCGGCGTTGTCCAGATTCGGCTCGTTGATGGAAGAGAGGGCCTTGTCGATGTCGGCCTTCTTGAAGCCGAGCGACTTCAAAGCCGCGGAGACTTCCTCGTAGGCTTCCGGGTGCCCCTTCTCGTCGGTTTTGACCAGTTTGCCCTTTAGATCCAAGATGATCTGCCCCGCTGCTTTCGGCCCGATGCCGGGGAGCTTCTTCAAAAACGCGGTGTTGTTGGCCTCAATCGCGCGGAAAAGCTCTTCCGGATGCGTCGCGCTTAAGGCGCCCAGAGCCGTCTTGGGGCCGATGCCTTTGACTGAAATCAGGGAGAGGAAGGCTTCTTTCTCCATCGCGCTGGAGAAACCGACCAGGAAATGGTCGTCCTGAGTCAAAACCTCATGGGTGAAAACCCGGCACTCCTCCCCCAAGGGGAAATCCTCTTCGCGGGCGACGAAAACTTCGAAGGCGATGCTTCCGATGTCGACGGCGATTTTGCCCTTTTCCCGGGCGATTATTTTTCCGTTGAGCGAGTAAATCATGTTAGCAAAGCAAGAGGAGGAAAAGGGAGCAGAGCGCGAGGCTGACCGCGGTTAAGGATACGGCGATCAAACTAGCCCAAATCCCCTTCTGATCCATGGCCCCCATTATAGCAAAGCACGGGAGGCGGGGCGGAAAGAGTTACTTGGTGTAGGTGAATTCGAAATCGCCGATGCGGACGGTGTCCCCATCGCGGGCCCCCTTCTTCTGCAGTTCCTCCTCCACGCCGAGGCGGTTGAGGTAGTTGATGAGGCGGGCGACGCCTTGGTCGTCGCTGAGGTTGAGCAAAGCGTATTTCTCCAGCACCTGCTTGCCGGTGATGACGAAGAGGTGGTCGGAGGGGCGGGAGATGAGGAAAGGAGGCTCGGCGAATTCCTTGGTCTTGTCGTAGACGCGGTATTCGGGGGAAGATGCCTGCTCCTCTTTTTTGTAAAGCGGGAAGGATGGGGTTTTTTGGATGACTTCGTAGATTTTCTTGATCAACGGATTTACCCCGTCCCCGGTCAAAGCGGAGAGGGGATAGGAGGAGAATCCGAGCTTTTCGTCGAATTCTTTCTTTCTTTCCTCGGCCCCTTCTTCGTCCATTTTGGTGGCGACGACGATTTGGGGGCGCTTGTCAAGGTCCGCCCCGTAGTCTTTGAGCTCCTCGTTGATGGCGCAATAGGCCTCATAAGGATCCCTCTCCCCACCCATGGAGACCATGTGCACCAAAACGCGGCACCGCTCGATGTGGCGCAAGAAGGAAATCCCAAGACCCTTGCCTTCGTGGGCCCCTTCGATGAGCCCGGGCATGTCGGCCAAGACGAATTGGGAATAGGAATCCGGGAGGGTGACCACCCCAAGATTCGGAACCAAGGTCGTGAAGGGATAGTCGGCGGTCGCGACGTTGGCTTTGGAAACGATGTTGAGGAAGGTCGACTTGCCGACGCTCGGGAAGCCGATGAGCCCGGCGTCAGCGACCAGCTTCAGTTCGAGGATCAGGCGCTTTCTTTCGCCCGGATGGCCATTTTCGGCGACGCGCGGGATGCGGAGGCGGCTGGTTTTGAAGGCGGCGTTGCCCCTTCCTCCCCTTCCTCCTTTGGCCACGCAGACCATTTGACCTTCCTGGGACAAATCGGCCAAAAGAAGATTCCCCTCCTCTTGGTAAACCAACGTCCCGACCGGGACTTCGGAGATGACGTCCTCGGCATTTTTCCCCGAGCGCATCTTCTTGTCGCCCTTCCCTCCGTCCATGGCTTGGAGGACCTTGGAATGGCGATAGGCCAAAAGGGTGTTGACGTTTTTCTTGGCGACCAGGTAAACCGATCCGCCTTTGCCCCCATTGCCCC
>JBNMGG010000012.1:0-38832 GCA_050872145.1 Candidatus Alloenteromonas sp.
CAGGTTTGGCACCTCGATGTCGGCCCATCACATCCTGGAGGGGAAGTACCTTCCAAGGGTTTGGCTGTTCGCCAATTAAAGTGGTACGCGAGCTGGGTTCAAAACGTCGTGAGACAGTTTGGTCCCTATCTGTCGTGGGCGTAGGAGGTTTGAGCGGATTGGTCCCTAGTACGAGAGGACCGGGATTAACCGGGCAACGGTACGCCGGTTGTCGCGCCAGCGGCACGGCCGGGTAGCTGCCCCGGGAGCGGATAAGCGCTGAAAGCATATAAGCGTGAAGCCAGCCGCGAGATGAGACCTCCCATCGGAAACGAGTAAGGGCCCCCCAAAGTCAGGGGGTCGATAGGCCGGAAGTGCAAGCGCCGCGAGGCGCTCAGCTGACCGGTACTAATAGCCCGAGGGCTTGATTCCATCGTTTGATTTTCAAATCGAAGAAGTCGAAAGATTTTCATCGCATCGTTGGTCGGGCGCGTTGAAGCGATTCGGCGATCGGAAGGAACGTGAAAGATATCCGGTTTTCAAAGGGCTTTGGCCTCACGACCGAAAGAGTTCGGCGGCGATGGCGCGGAGGGAACACCCGGCACCATCCCGAACCCGGAAGTTAAGCTCCGCCGCGGCGAAGGTAGGGGGGGAACCCCTGAGAATAGCGCGCTGCCGAGCTCTTTCTTTTTATGGGCCCCCGGGCCCTTTTCTGCGTTCTATTTGATGTATCCTATTCTTATGAAATGGTTTTTAGAGAAAATTGATAAAGAAACGGATCATCGTTTCTTAAACTTCTACACCCTTCATTATGATGTGGATGGAAAGAAGTATTCTTATTTCCTGGCTTCCCGCAACGAAGAGGTTTCCTCTCTTCGCTGCAAAACCGGGTCTTTTTCGCGCCCTGACGCGGTTTTGATCGGAACCTACAAGATTGATGAGGATGGGCATCTGTTTTTCCTTTTGGAAAAGCAGTTCCGTCCGGCCTTGAACCGGGATGTTTATTCCTTCCCGGCCGGCTTGATGGATCCCGGGGACAAAGATGAGGCTGAAACTGCTTCCCGCGAGCTCGGGGAGGAAACGGGGTTTGAACTGGAATCCGTTGAGGTTTTGCTTCCTCCTTCTCCCACTAGCGAAGGCCTTTCCGACGAATGCAATTCCGTTGTCCTGGCTAAACTCTGCAATGGCAAAAAAGAGGCTCATAAGGAGGAGTTCGAGGACATTTCCTGCCGCCTTTATTCCGCGGATGAAGTTCGAAAACTCTTCAACGACCCCTCTATTTTGTTCTCCAACTCCGCGCGACTAATGATTCTTTACCTTTTGGAGCGCTTCAAGGCCTAACGGGGGCTCGATTTGCCCAAATCGTTCTATCGTGGGATAATAACCCCGCATCTTTTTGATGCGAATTAGAAAAATGAACATTGACCAAAAGACCCCCTATGGAGGGATTCAAATCTCCATGAACGCCATCGCGAACATCGCCCACAAAGCGGCGTCTTCTTGCTATGGCGTCGTCGGTCTAGCAGGGCGGACAGCCTCTTGGGTCGATAAAGTGCAGGTCCTTTTGAAAGACGAGGATTACGTCAAAGGGGTCTATGCCAGAAAAACGAGAAAAGGATACGAAGTCGACGTCTATGTGGTTTGCGCTTATGGCGTCAAACTGACGGAGGTCGCTTTGGAAGTCCAAAAAATGGTCCGCTACGAGTTGGAAAAGACGCTTGGGATGAAATTTTCGACCGTCAACGTCTACGTCCAAGACTTGAAGGAAATGGATTGACCTATGAAAACTATCAACGCTTCGGTTTTGAAGCAAATGTATATCTCCGGTGCGAACAATCTTTTTAACCATTACCCGGAAGTCGATCAGCTGAATGTCTTCCCGGTTCCCGATGGGGATACCGGCATGAACATGAACCTCACCGCCACCAGCGGCGCCAAAGAGATCCAGAACCGCGAATTCGACACGGTCGGGGAATTGGCCGCCTCTTTCTCCCGCGGGCTTTTGATGGGCGCTAGAGGCAATTCCGGCGTTATTTCCAGCCAGATTTTCCGCGGTTTCGCCCAGGCTTTGAAAGATAAGAAGACCATCAACGTCATGGAGCTTGCCGAAGCTTTCGTGAAAGCCAAGGAAGTTGCCTACAAAGCCGTCATGAAGCCGGTCGAGGGGACGATCCTCACCGTCATCCGCGAATCCAGCGCCGCTTTGTCTGAATACGTCACCCCCTCCAAGAGCATCGAAGATGCGATGGCCTATTTGCTTTCCCAAGCCCGCATTTCGTTGGAGCATACCCCGGAATTGCTTCCCGTTTTGAAGGAAGTGGGGGTCGTGGACTCCGGCGGAGCCGGCTTGGTGTACCTGCTTGAAGGCATGGAGCTTGCCGTGCGCGGGGAATTCGTGGAAAGAAAAGAACTCTCCGAGCCAATTTCCACTCCTTCCTCCCCTTATGCCGGAGCAAAGCTTTCCGAAGACGAAGAAGGCTATGGGTATTGCACCCAATTCATCGTCCGCTTGGGGAGCAAAGAAGAAGGCAAAAAAGTTTTCCGCGAGAACGCGTTCAAAAAATACCTGCAGGATCACGGCAAATCCGTGGTTATGGTCCGCGATGAGGAAATCGTCAAAGTCCATGTTCATACCCTCACCCCGGGAACGATGCTCAACTACGCCCAGCAATTCGGCGAATTCGTCACGATCGTGATTGAGAATATGTCCGAGGAGCACAAGAACATCGAACATGGAATGATCGCTTACGACGCGAACAATTCCCTCAACCGCGAGAAGAAAGACGAGCCAAAAGAGGCGGAAGAAAAAGAAGATAATGGTCCTTTGCAGGATTTTGCTCTCGTTGCGGTGAGCTCCGGAGAAGGGCTCGATGAGCTTTTCAAAGAACTCGGCGTCAGCGTTTTGGTCTCCGGAGGGCAGACGATGAACCCGTCCACCGAAGACTTCGTCAACGCGATCAAAAAAGCGCACGCGAAGACGGTTTTCCTCCTTCCCAACAACTCCAACATCGTCTTGGCCGCCAGCCAGGCTTGCGACGTTTACGAAGACAGCGAGGTCACGGCCCGCGTCGTTCCTTCCAAGACGATTCCCCAAGGCATGACCGCGGCGATGCAGGTGAACCCCGATCTCCCGGCCGACCAGATCTTCGCCGACATGAAATCGGCTTTGAAGAACGTCAAATCCGGCTCGGTCACCTATGCGATCAAAGACACAGACATCGAAGGCGTCCACGTTACCAAGGACTATTACATGGCCATGGAAGACAAGAAGATCGTCTCCTGCGTCAAAGACAAAATCCAGGCTTTGAAGGATATCTTGGCCTATCTCATCGACGACAATTCCTCTTCCTTGACCGTTCTTATCGGAAAAGACGTCAGTGAGCAGGAAGAAAGCGAAGTCACCTCCTTCATTGAAAAGGAGTACGGGGACAAAGTCGAAGCGATGATTCACCGCGGAAACCAACCCGTTTATTCCTTCCTCGTCGGCGTCGAATAAAGAAGAAAGCGACCCTATGGGTCGTTTTTTCTTCCCTCCTTTTGCCCTAAAATGGGGGCATGGAATCTTTCTCCGGGAAAAAGAGCAAAGAGTATCTAACCCAAATGGGAATCGCCACCCCTTTGGACGTTTTGAATCACCTTCCCCGGCGTTATGACGTGTTTTTGTACACGGACAAAGCAAAGCTAATCCATCTTCAGGACAAGGAAAAAGTCGTCCTCTTCGGCCATGTCGTGGGGGCGGTCCGGACGCTTCGCTTCGCAAAGGCTTCCTCCACCCAGTTTTATTTCGAGGATGAGGGAGGACAGCAGTTCAAAGTAGTTGCCTGGAATCGGCCGTATTTAGAGAAAATCATTAAAAATTGCGGGGAATTCACCCTGCGAGGAAGTTTCGATGAAGGCCGTCACGAATTGAATTTTCTATCCTTCAAAAAAGGAAGAATCCCGCCGGAAGAGGCTTTCGTCCCGGTTTATTCTCTCCCCGATGGCTATCCGGAGCATCTTTTCCGCGATTTGGTCAAAAAGTGCTTTGATTTGCTAAAAGGGAAAGTTGCAGATTCAATTCCCGCCCCTTTGCTTTTGAAATACCGTCTTTTGAAGAAGGAAGACGCCTTATTCCGCTGCCATTTCCCGACTTCCGAAGAAGATATCCGCCAAGGGAGGAGGACGCTGAAATACGAAGAGGCTTTCCAGTTTTGCCTGAAGAACGCGTTGATCCGAAGGCAAAACCAAACTCTCCGTGCGGTTCGGAAAGGGAAGATCAACCGGCAATCGCTTCGCTCTTTCGTCCATTCTTTGCCTTACCCGCTTACCGCTTCGCAAAAGACTTCGATCGCCGAATGCTTGGACGATATGGAAAAGCCATCGCCCATGTACCGCCTTCTGCAGGGGGACGTTGGCTCTGGGAAGACTCTTGTCGCTTCCTTGCTTCTTCTGGCCAATTGCACCCGCGGAAGCCAAGGGGCTTTGATGGCCCCGACGGAGACTTTGGCGAAGCAA
The DNA here is from genome assembly GCA_050872145.1 of Candidatus Alloenteromonas sp. Taxonomy (GTDB): domain Bacteria; phylum Bacillota_I; class Bacilli_A; order RFN20; family CAG-826; genus Alloenteromonas. The sequence goes on from JBNMGG010000012.1 coordinate 4,474, forward strand.
CACTATCAAAATCTAACAAAGCTGTTCTTTGGAACGCCTTATAAGGTCGGCTTGCTATTGGGCGATACCAAAGGCGAGGAAAGAAAAGAAACGCTGCGCCGTTTAGCTTCGGGCGAGATTTCGGTTTTAGTGGGAACCCACGCCTTGTTTTCCTCATCGGTTCAATACGCCAATCTTGGATTGGCCATCATCGATGAGCAACATAAATTCGGCGTGAACCAAAGGGCTCTTTTGCAAGAAAAAGGGGAGTCCTGCGACCTTTTGCTGATGTCGGCCACCCCGATTCCGAGAACTTTGTCCCTAAGCGTTTACGGAGATTTGGAAGTATCGACTTTGACGGAGTTCCCATCCGGGGAGAAGAAGATCGTCACCAAAGAGGCTGAACTCGATGCAAGAGCCCCCTTCTTGGCCTGCAAAAAGGCTTTGAAGGAAGGGCACGAAGCCTATATCGTCGCCCCGCAGATCGAAGGGGATGGATATGAATCTGTGAAAAAGGTCTTCTCCATTTACCAGCAGGAATTCCCCGGGAAAGCCGTTCTGCTTCATGGCGGCATGAGCGAAGAAGAGAAAGAGGCCGCGATCCTGTCTTTCCAAACCCATCTTTGCCCAATCCTAGTCGCGACTTCGGTCGTGGAAGTGGGGGTGGACGTGAAAGACGCGGCCCTTATGGTGATTTATGAAGCTTCCCATTTTTCGCTTTCTTCCCTCCACCAGCTCCGCGGAAGGGTGGGAAGAGGCGGCCAGGAAAGCCTTTGCCTTTTGCTCGACCATTTGAAGAAGGACGAAGAAGGGAAGAAGAAACTCGATATCCTTTGCTCCACGTTGGATGGATTCAAAATTTCGGAAGAGGATCTGCGGATGCGCGGGCCCGGGACTTGGGCCGGGGTCAAGCAAAGCGGCTTGCCCGATTTCCTTTTCCTGAACCTCATCGACGATGGGGCGATTCTCCGCTGCGCCAGGGAAGACGCTTCCGCCCTTCTTCAAAACCCCCGCACGGAAGAGGGGCGGAAACTGATTGCGGAGGCTAAAGCCTCCCTTGCCCACGTTTGTTTAGCCTAAGGAAGAAAAAAGGGGCGTTTTGTTTTATACTAACCCCGTCGTTATGAGCAGCGAATACATGGATCTTTATCGCTCCTTCCAGATCCTTCCCCACAACGAGGAGCTCTACCGCTTGGCGTTCACCCATTCCTCCTACAATGGGATGGTCGGAACCCGCCACCAAGACTACGAGCGGCTTGAATTTTTGGGCGATTCCGTCGTCGGAATGGTCACCAGCGAGCTTTGCTATATTTACCACCCCGACATGGAGCAGGGGCAGCTTTCCGTTTTGAAGGCCCAGTTCATCCGCACCAGCTCCGAGGCCGCCTATTGCAAGAAACTCGGTTTGGACCGCTACATCAAAGTGGGGGCTAGCTTCGCCAAGGCCTCGAAGTTCAACCAATCCCTTTTGGAGGATGTTTTCGAATCCTTCATCGGGGCCGTTTTCCTAGACCAAGGCGTCCTCTTCGCCTACCGCCTCGTTCGGAAGATCTTCGAAGAGGATATTAAAAACGCCAAAATCGATGCCCAAATCAACCCCAAAAGCCAATTGCAGGAAGCAATGCAGGCCGACAAAAAGGAAAGCGTCACCTACCGCATCCTCTCCGAATGGGGATCGGGGGAAGACAAGCATTTCATCGCCGGGGTTTATTTCGAGGGAAACGAAATCGGAAGAGGGGAAGGCCGCAACAAGAAAACCGCCGAAACCGAAGCTGCGGCCAACGCCCTTTCCAAAATGTCATTGCCGGAGGATAAGTGAGCATGGGACTCTTTTCGTTTTTGAAAAACAAGTTCTCCAAGAAAAAAGAGGAACCTTCCCAAAAGGAAGAGCTCTCCACTTACGCGAAGGGGCTTGAGAAAAGCCGCAAGAATTTCGCTTCCCGCCTCGACGAGCTTTCCAAACGTTACGCGAAGGTCAACTCCGATTATTTTGAGGAGCTGGAGCAAATCCTCATCGAAAGCGATGTTGGGGTTGAGCTTTCCCTCCATTTGATTGAGGAAACGTTAGAAGAATCCGCGAAGAACAAAATCTACGATCCCAAAGCCATCAACGAGCTTCTGGTCGACAAGATGTTCGTTGGCTACGCGACCAGCGGGGACTCCATCCAAAACGAGCTTCATTTCGCTTCCGAGGGCCCAACGGTTCTTTTGGTCTGCGGGGTCAATGGGGTGGGAAAAACGACCACCATCGCAAAGCTGGCTTATCGCTACATCCACCAAGGCAAAAAAGTCCTTTTGGTCGCGGGGGACACTTTCCGCGCCGGGGCGGTGGAACAACTTAAAATCTGGGCGGACCGCTTGGGGTGCCCCATCATCACGGGAAAGCCCGAATCCGACCCGGCATCCGTCGCTTACGAAGGGGCCGTCTATGCGAAAAGCCACGGCATCGATTTGATGATCGTCGATACGGCCGGGCGACAGCAAACCAAATCCAACTTGATGCAGGAACTGTCCAAAATCTCCCGCGTCTTGGGCAAGGAAATCCCCGGGGCTCCCCATGAGTCCTTCCTCGTTTTGGACGGGACGACCGGTCAAAACGGAGTCCTCCAAGCCGCTTCTTTCAAAGAAGCCTGCCCCCTCACCGGCATCGTCGTGACCAAAATGGACGGTACCTCCAAAGGGGGGATCATCCTTTCGATCCGCTCCACCTTAGGCCTGCCCGTCCGCTTCATCGGCTTGGGCGAAAAGATGGAGGATCTGCAGGAATTCGATTTGGACAAATACCTCTACGGGTTGCTATTAGGGGACGAAGAACATGAATGAAGACGCCCTCTCCAACCATCAAAGAGCCGTCTCTTTGCTAGAATGCTACGAAGCCCTCCTCACGGACAAGCAAAGGGAGATCATGGACGATTATTACCGTTACGATCTCTCCCTGGGCGAAATCGCGGAGAATCGGAGCATTTCCCGGGCGGGGGTTTACGACACGCTGAAGAAATCCAGCGAGAAACTGGAGGATTTCGAAGCGAAGCTCCTCCTTTTGGCGAAGAAAGAAGAGATCGGAAAGAAAATCGAGCGGATTGAGCAAGAAAAAGACCCCTCCAAAAAACTGGAGGCCTACCAAGAACTCGGAAAGGAAATCACCCATGGCATTTGAATCGTTGAGCGACCGCTTCGCGGGCATTTTCAAAAAAATGAGGGGCCAAGCGACCCTAACGGAAAAGAACATGGACGACATGCTCAAGGAGATCCGCGTGGCTCTTCTTGAAGCCGACGTGAACTTCAAAGTCGTCAAAAACTTCATTTCCGACGTGAAGGAAAAAGCCATTGGCGCTCAAGTCTTCCAAAAGGTCAATCCCTCTCAGATGGTCGTCAAAATCGTCCACGACGAGATCCAAGAGCTTTTGGGCGCCGACCAAACGGAAATCCATTACAACGCGACCCTTACGACCATCATGCTCGTGGGTTTGCAAGGAACCGGGAAAACGACTACCGCGGGAAAACTCGGCTACTATTTGAAAAACAAGCTCAACAAGAAAGTCATGTTCGCGGCCCTGGACGTTTACCGCCCCGCGGCCATCGACCAATTGAAGACCTTGGCCGAACAAATCGGAGTCGAATTCTTCTCCTTGGGCCAGACCGATCCCGTGAAAATCGCCAAAGAGGCTCAGCAAAAAGCCCGCGAAACGGGGATCGACGTCTTGATTTTGGACACCGCCGGGCGTCTTCAGATCGACGAGGCTTTGATGAAAGAGCTTCAGCAGATCAACCACGAAGTCCATCCGGATGAGGCTTTGCTGCTGGTCGACGCGGCCTCGGGCCAAGACGCGGTCAACGTGGCCAACGCCTTCAACAAAGATCTTCGCCTCACCGGGGTCATCATGTCCAAACTCGACGGCGATGCCCGCGGCGGTGCCGCTTTGTCGATCAAATATTTGACGGGATTGCCCATCAAATTCGCCGGCGTCGGCGAGAAGATGGAGGATTTGGAGGCTTTCCATCCCGACCGGATGGCCGACCGCATCTTGGGGATGGGCGACATCGTCACTTTGGTGGAGAAAGCCAAAGAGAACATCGACGAGAAGGAAGCCGAGAAGCAGGCCCGCAAAATGATGGACGGCGACTTCACTTTGGAGGATATGCTCAAGCAAATGAAGCAGGTCCAAAAGATCGGATCCATCGGAGCCATCGCCAAATTGATCCCCGGCATGCCCAAGCTCACCGATGAGCAGAAGGACGCCGCCGAAAGGGAAATGAAAGTTTTTGAGGCGGTCATCAACTCGATGACGCCTTATGAAAGGAAACATCCGCAGGTTCTGCGCTATTCCCACAAAAATAGAATCGCGAAGGGGTGCGGCTTGACCAACGCCGACATCAACCGCGTGCTTCGGAAATACGATCAGTCGAAGGAAATGATGAAGCGGATGAAGCAATATCAGAAATCCGGGAAGATGCCCGGAGGATTCTCCGGACTCCGTTGATCGGCTTTATCCTTAATTAGGAGGATTGCCTATGGAAGAGCAAATGATGTACCGCCCCCGGGAGCTGTTTGAAAAGCAGCTCAAGGAGGCTTATCACAAAACGGCGGAAGAGTATTTTGAGCAACTGAGCAAAACCTCCAAGGTGAACCCCGAGGAGAATGCTGCCCACGTCAAACAGTACAACCTCGATTCCGCCGACGCTAAAGCCAAGGAGGGGAAAGCCTCTTCCGCGCGCGGTCTCAACATCTTTTTGACGGTGGCGATGATCGCTTCCATTTTCATCGGGATGCTGATGATCCTCTTCGGTGTGCTCATGGACGCGCCTTGGTGGGTTTATTTGATTGCCGGGATTCTCGTCGCCGGCGGGATCGCCTCCTTCATCGTCAAGTTCCGCGTCATGAAGGGCATGGTCGCGCGGAGGGAGAAAGAAGCCGCGGAAGCTAAGAAGAAAGCCGAAGAGTCGCTGCGGATTTGCTACATGGACATGGCTCCTTTGAACGCCCGCTTCGACTGGAACGCCCCGGCCATCATCATGGAGAAGGCAACCCCCCTCATCGATTTGGATCCGATTTTCACTCCGGAGCGGTTTTGCTATCTCCGTGATAAATTCGGTCTTCAGGAAGTCGACGACCCCCATCAGACCGTTTTGGGCGTGATTTCCGGTCAAATCCAAGGCAATCCCTTCATTGTGGAGCGGATCTTGACCGAGCAAACGGGTCCGAAGACGTATACGGGAAGCATCACGATCCACTGGACCACGACCTACCACGACAAGAACGGAACTCACGTCGAGCACCATTCCCAAACCCTCGTCGCGAGTATTTCCCGACCCGCGCCGTTCTACCGGACGGATACGCGTCTCATCTACGGCAACGAGGCGGCGCCTCATTTGACCTTCAGCCGCTCACCTTCCGGGGTTTCTAACCTCAGCGAAAAAGAGAAGAACAAGTTGGCCGCGGAAGGAGTCAAGCGCATCAAAAAGCTTTCGGAGAAGCAGCTGAAAGAAGGAAGCGAGCATGTCATCACCCCGATGGGGAACGACCGTTTCGACGCCTTCTTCGGGGCGGATGACCGCAACAACGAAGTCGAGTTCCGTCTTCTTTTCACCCCTTTGGCCCAAAAGAACATGCTCGATTTGATCGAAAACCCCGCCCCATACGGCGATGACTTCGTCATGGTGAAGGAGGGGATGGTCAATTCGGTCGCCTCCGCCCATTCCCAAGGATTCGACTATTCCGCCAACCCGGAGAGGTTCGCGGGCTACGATTATGAGGCGATGAAGAGCGGGTTCGTCTCCTATTGCGACTCCTATATTCAATCCCTCTTTTTCGATTTGGCCCCTTTGCTTTCCATACCCCTTTATCAGATGCACAAACCTCACGAATACATCTACGGAGGCGGATATGGTTCCAACCTTACGGCTTATGAGCATGAATCCATGGCCAATAGCATGGACCCCTCCCTTCTCCGCCCGGAAGAAGCGGGGGACGACTTGCCTTTGATCCTAAAGCAGATTTCCTCCAAGCCCTGCGGGAAGACCGACGAAGTTCTGCTCTCCGCTTATTCTTTCAAGGAAACCCCAAAGGTCGAATATGTCACCAAGATGGGTGGGGATGGCCGGGCCCACGAGGTTCCGGTCCATTGGATCCAATACGACTTGGTTCAGAAAGAAACCAGTATCGGCGTCCGGTCCGTCGGCGGGACTCGTTATGAGTATCTGAAAAACAAATTGGGCGACGATTCTTGGTTCAAAAACTGCGGGGGATCCTATCAGCGCGGCTTGTTCGCATTCCTGCTGGGAAAGGATGGTTTGAGCCTAGAAAAAGATGCTGAAATCGCCTCTCTTTTCACCGAAGAAAAAACAGGCAATAATAGTGACGCTAATTCCTAAGGAGGAAACAAAATGGCAAATGAATTGGACGAAATGACTGGACCGGTCAACGAAGCCGGTCGCGATGTTCACGTTATCGAAAAACAAGTCGCCGTCAAAACCGACTGGAGGAGCACTCTTTTCCAGATTTTCCTTTGGGTTTGCTTGATTATCCCCGGAGTCGTCTTCTCCATTAAGAAGATCAAAGCCCGCAGCTATCTCCAGCAGCTCCAGCAGAAGATTCAGCATGACGCTTCCACCATCGACAACTATCAAGTTCAAAGGGTCGTCGTCTTGGAGAACGCGGCTAAGATCCTCGACAAGGCCGTTGACCTCGATAAGACTACCTTCGCCGAAATCGCCAAATACCGTTCCGGCAACATGTCCGACACTGATCGTAACGAACTGCAGAGCAAACTCGAGAGTATCGATAGAAAAATCAACATCGCTTTCGAGAACTATCCGGAGTTGAAATCCCATCAGGCGATTGCTGATTGCATGCAGCAAAACCGCTACCTGCAGCAGGAAATCACCGCTGCCCGCGAAGCTTATAACGACACGGTTATGCAGTGGAATTCCGCCATCTTCGAATGGCCGACCAAGATGATTGTCGCCGCCAAAGCCGGCTATACGACTCGCATCCCCTTCTCCGCCTCGAAGGAAATGAAGGACAAATCCGAATCGGTTCTCTTTTAAGCCAAAGAACTATAAGAGCGCGGTTTTGCCGCGCTTTTTTCATGCTCTAATTTTGTTTTATGAGGGGCGTAGATGCGTTTTTATTCATAATTTTTACATTTTGCACGTTGATTTTCTTCTTTTCTTGCTCTATTTCTAAAGAGCCCTAAGGGCGCGTTATGAAGTTTCTCGTTTACGACAATTGCATGGATTCCCTCCGCCTCGCCTTCGAGGTGGTGGCCAACGATCCGAGCTTGGACTGCAAATTCATTTTGAATAACCCAAAAGCCGCGGAGGACTATGTCCAAAGCGTTTCAATCGCCATCGCATGTCTCGGAACCCAAGATAAGGGACACGGTTTGATTCCCCTTGCGAAAACTCTCCGTTCCATCGACCCCGATTTGCCTCTTGCCTTTTTGGTGAGGGATCCTTCTTACGAAAAAGAAATCCGCGAAGCTTTTCCCGATGGATTGATTGGGTTTTGCCACATCCCCTTCGATAAGCAGGAATTCCTCGATTGCCTGAAGTTGGCCAAAACGAAAAAACAAAAAGACGTTTTCTTCCGAACCCATTGGTTCGATATGGTCGTCGATGGGGAAGTGATCGCCTTCAGTTCCAGCAAAGCCAAGGAGCTTTTGGCGTTGCTCGTTGCCCATTGGGGCGGAACCCTAGAAATGAAAGAGGCGATTTCCCGGCTTTGGCCTGGGAAAGATTGGGATTTGGCCAAAAGGCTTTACCGCGATGCGGTATGCCGGCTCCGGGGGATTCTGCGATCCTTGGATTTGGCGGATATGGTCGAATGGGGCAGGGGGAGGCTTCGCCTGCCTATCGAAAATGCGCATTGCCTCTATTACGGCAAAATGGAGAAGAAAGAGCCGATCGATTCGAATTTCTTTCAATCCTACCCGTGGGCAAAGGATTTTTGGCGGGAAGGAAAAAAGCATTGAGGACGCCCTCAATGCTTCATGAACTTCTTTCCTTTTTCCAAAGCCTGCTTTTCCCACTTCGGGGTTTCCTCTTCGTCGAATTCGGCGAGGAGTTTTTTATCTTGTTTGGATAAGGGAATTTTGGCGAACAAATCCGGTCGATGGGTTTTGGTGAGCAGAAGCGAATGCTTCCTCCTCCATTTCTCGATGGCTTGGTGGTTGCCGCAGTAAAGGATGTCGGGGATCGTTTGCCCTTCGAAGTCGTAGGGCTCCGTGTATTGGGGATATTCCAAGAGGTCGGAGTTGAAGGACTCGTCGGTCAACGATTCTTTGGTGATCGCCCCGTCCAGCAGGCGGATGACCGAATCGGCGATCGCCATGGCGGGGATTTCCCCTCCAGTTAAGACGTAGTCGCCGATCGAAATGAGCTCATCGCAGTAGGAATTGACGCGTTCGTCAATCCCTTCGTAATGACCGCAGATGATGATGAGATCGTCCAGTTTGGCGAACCTCTGCGCGGTTTTTTGGTCGTAGGTGTGCCCCCTGGGGGACATGAGAATCACGTGGGACCCTTCTTTTTTGTTGGCCCGAAGCGCATCGACGATCGGCTGGCATTTTTCAATCAAGCCCGCGCCGCCTCCGACCGGAGGGGTATCCGTCCGACCGTATTTGTCTTTGGTGTAGTCGCGGATATTGACGACGTTGATGGTGGCCACCCCTTTTCCGATGGCCCGCTTCATGATCGAATTGGTCGCGAATCCGGAAAACATGTCCGGGAAAAGGGTGAGGATCGTGATGTTCATAGCAATCCTTCGATGGGCTCGATGACGATTTTCTTATTGTCGGTATCCACTTCTTTGACGAATTGGTCGACGAAGGGGACGAAGAAATCCTTTTGTCCTTCCCTTTTCACCCGCAGCGTCCAGGTGGGGGAGTAGGAGAAGACGTCTTTGACTTCGCCTAAAACATTCCCTTCTTGGTCGAGGACCTGGCATCCGAAGAGGTCGGCAAGCCGATAATGGTCCTCGGGGATGGGGGCGTCTTCTTTGTTGATGTCAATGTCCCATTTCAGGTAGTTTTCGGCTTCGTCGATCGAGGGAATTTCGTCAAAGCCCAAGATGTAGAAGCCGGATTGCTGACGGCAATAGGAAAGGGTGACCTCTTTCCTTTCGTCGGTTTTCTCATTGTGAAGAGTCAGTTTCCTTCTAAGCTGGAAACGCTCCTTGGGGAAGGAAGTGAGGCTGTAGCAGCGGACGAATCCCTTCAGTCCGTGCGTGCTGATGATTTTTGCAATTGTTACGTATTCCATTTTAGAAAGAAACGGCGGGAATTACTTCCCGTCGTCCTCTTGATTGTCTTTTTTCTCTTCGTCGAAGCTTTCGAATTTGAGATGAATCCGAGTGTTGGTATCATCCGCCTTCGAGGCGATTCCGATGACTTCGCGAAGGGCGTTGGCGACGACTCCGCGTTTGCCGATGAGGCGGGCGGTGTCGCTGTCTTCCGCAACGACCAAGACGGTGACGTTGCGATCGTTTCCACCGGGGAGCTCGCGGATCATGACGGATTCGGGCTTCTCGATGAGGGGGTCAATGATGGGGTGGAGCAGAGCTGCGTAGTCCCTTTCCATCCTTACTTGCCTTCTTTCTTGACTTTGCTTTCCGCGAACTTGGTCATGATGCCTTTGCGGCTGAGCATGGCACGGACGGAATCCGAGGGGATGGCGCCGTTCTTGAGCCACTTCATGGCGAGTTCTTCGTCGATGTTGGCGCTGTCGACTCCGTTGGCGGGATCGTAGGTGCCGATTTGCTCGATGTAACGTCCATCGCGGGCGAAGCGAGAATCAGCGGCGACGATGCGGTAGAAGGGGTCTTTGTGGCGGCCGATGCGGGTCAACCTGATTTTAACAGACATGGTGTTTTTCTCCTTTACGGGGATGAATTTACCCGTTTATGGATATGGTGTCAAGCAAAAAGACTTAACATCGCTCTCGAATCGACAAATGGGTTTCACTTCAACTTGAATTCGGCGATGCGCGCGCCGTAGGAGATGCCATAGCCGAAGGGATAGACTCGGAACCGATTCTTTCCTTCCATGAACGGTTTTTCCTGTGGGCGATCGACCATTCGGGTGGAGACGATTTTCTTCTCCGTTTCGACTTCGACGACCTTCTTTCCCAAAATGCGTTGGACGTGAACGTCCGCGGCCATCGGCACGTCTTCGACAACCGCATAGTATTTTCCGTCTTTTTCGAAGAAGCGGGCGCCTTCTCCTTTGATCGAAGCCGGTTCGGCATCGAGGATGATGAAACGGTTTTTCTTCAGCCATTTTCCCAGGGAGAGCATGATTTGCTTTTGCAGGTAAGGAACGTCCCCGTTTCCTTTGGGGCCGACGTTCAGCAACAAGTTGCATCCACAGGCGCGGGTATCGATCAGTTCATTGAGAAGATGGGAATAGGATTTCACACACAGATCGTCTTTGGCGTATCCCCAATGGTCGGAAATCGTATCGCAAACCTCCCCGGCGAGGGGGCGGGCTTCCTCCGCGGAGACGGGGAAGGCCTTTCCCCTTTCGAAGGTGACGCAGTCGATTTCCTCGCCGCCTTTCTGCCCACAGAAATCCAAGCCCGTGTTGTTGGTGACGATGGCCCTTGGCTGCAAGCGGTGGATCATCTTGTAAATATCGTCCGGGAAGGTCACCCCTTTGGGCAAACCCCACGTTCCGTCAAACCAAAAACCGCCTATTTCTCCGTAATTCGTGCATAGAATTTCAATCGATTTGCGGAGATATTCGAAGTAAGAGACAAAATCGCCTTTTTGGAAATCGCTCTGCCACCAATCGATGACAGTATGATAGAAGAAGGGTTTCAAACCATATTCGTGGCAAGCGTCCACGAATTCTTTGACAAGATCCCTTTTTGCCGGGGAGTGGGGGGCATCGTATTCGTTCAGCCCCTTTGTGTCATACAAAGAGAAGCCTTCGTGGTGGCGGGTCGTCATGGTGACGTAGCGGCAGCCGGCTTGCTTGGCCAAACGGCAAAGGTCCTTGGCCCAATTCTTCTTCGGGTTGAATTTTGGCAGGGTCTTGCCGATGTATTGTTCCATCGAAATCGGGCTTTTGATGTACCCTCCATTGTAAGCGCAGGCGAAATACCATTCCCCGGCTTCGAGGGTGCTGTATAAGCCGTAATGAACGAACATTCCGAAACCGAGTTTTTTGAAGTCGTTGACGTAGGAATAATCCATGGGGTTTAACCTCTTTTTCGTAATTATATCGTATGGGAACTTGCCAAAAGTGCGGAAAGGATAGGGAAAAGGCCGTTCTAGATAGAAAAGAGCAACTTCAAGAGCGTATAAAAGTGGGAATCCGCATCGCCTCCAATCCAGCCTAGTGGAGAACCGGCCGTTTTTTCTTGTCACCGCCTCCCCGTAGGGGTATATTCTCTTTTGCGTCGAAAGACGATACGCAGGCTCCGCTGTCCCCGTCACGGATTATGAACCTGAAGAGAAACCGAAAAAGCTGAAAAGGAGGTAATCATCATGAACAATCAACTCGTGAAAGAAATCACCGCCCGTCAGCTGCGCCATGACATTCCGGACTTCAGCTCCGGCGACACCGTTCGTGTGTACGTCCGCATCGTTGAAGGCAAAAAGGAACGTCTTCAGATCTTCGAAGGTGTTGTGATGCAACGCCGCGGTGGTGGAATCGCTGAGACCTTCACCGTTCGCAAGATCTCGTCTGGGATCGGTGTGGAACGCACCTGGGCCGTCAACGCCCCCTCGATCGCTAAGATCGAAGTTGTCCGCAAGGGCAAGGTTCGCCGCAACAAGATCACCTACATGCGCAAGCTCTCTGGCAAAGCCGCTCGTATCAAAGAGGCTCAGTAAGCCCGCATCCGTTAACAAAAAAAGTGACGAGGCCTCCGTTGGAGGCCTTTTTTTCGTCCGTGCCGGTCTTTATAATTTCTTTGATTATGCCCGACGATTACCTCGAAACAAAAGGAGAACTTACCGGGGACCTCAACCCGAAGAAGAAAAAGCGAAAACACCGCTGGTGGCAAATTGTTTTGGACGTTGTTTTGATCGCGGCTTTTGCGGGAGTTGCCGGCTTTTCCATCAACGTGGTTTACCTCAGCGTGAACTATGGGGACGCCTTTTTCGTGGATGGGGCTTCCATGTACCCGACTTTGAACAAAGACGGATTGATTCGACAGAAAGACGGAAGCTATAAATCCATCAACTGGAAAAGCTCGGAACAAGGCGATGGGGACTTCGTCGATTATGGATGGGCGAGGATGGGCGAAAAGGGCCTTTCCGATTTAGGAAGATTCGACGTCGCGATCACCTATTACCCCTCGGACATGGTTTTGCAGGGAGATGGAAGCTACCTTCCCAAAAAAGGTGCCTCTTTGAAAATCAAACGCGTGATCGGCCTTCCGGGTGAGACCATCACCATCCGCCCCGATTTGGACGAAAACGGCAATATCGCGACCCCATGGGGAACGACTATCATCCAAAATTCGGATGGGGACGTGTATACGTATTCCTCTTATTATTCCTTCTTGGATTTCGAAGACATCGATGGGGAAACCTATCGGAGCAAGGTGACCTTGGCCAATCAAAACATCGGCCCCATTACCTTGGGGGAAGACGAATATTACGTTTTGGGCGACAACCGCGCGGCGCATTATTCCAGCGATTCCCGCGTGATTGGAGCCGTGCCTCGCTATTGTCTGCAAGGGAAGGCGTATTTGGTGACTTCTCTCCGCAAACTTTCCAAAAACGAAGACGGGACATTCAATCCGGTTTTCACTTGGAACAAAAACCGCCCTTTCTGGAAATACTCCCATTTGGATTCATCCCCCTTTGAGAAAACCCTGATCAAAAAGGAGAGTTCTCATGCCTAAGGCGAAGGAAGTTCATTTTTTCCCGGGCCACATGGCCAAAGCCCTCCGCGAGATGGAAGGCTACTTGAAAGTCATCGACCTCGTGGTCGAGATTTTAGACAGCCGCGCCCCTATTTCCAGCGAGAACCCTTTGCTGAGGGGAAAACTGCAAAACAAGGCCACGCTACATCTGCTTTCGAAATCGGACTATTCCGATCCCGCCGTCACAGAGCTCTGGCTCAAGCACTACGCCTCCCTTGGGGAAAAAGCTATCTCGGGCAATCTCAAAAAAGCCAATTTCCTTGCGCTTCTCCGCCAAGCGTCCAACGATCTTTTGACGAAAAAGAGAGAAAAAGAAAAGCGGTTCGGCATGAAGCCTCAACCAGTTCGCGTGATGGTTGTTGGCATCCCCAACGTCGGCAAGTCCACTTTGATCAATAACCTGCGGGGCAAGAAAATCGCCGCGGTGGGGAACAAGGCCGGGGTCACCCGCTCCGAGCAGTGGATCAAACTCTCCGAGGATTTCCTCCTTTTGGACACCCCGGGAGTCCTTCCCATGAATTACCCCGACAAAAGCCAAGCGATTCGCCTCGCCCTTTTGGGGTCCATGCGAGAAGACGTTTTGCCCACCCACGATTTGGCGTTGGCTTTGCTGGATTATTTGGAGAAAAACTACCCTTCCTGCCTGCAGGAACGCTTCGGCATCGAAGACATCTCCCACGAAGAAAAAAACGAGGTTTTAGAGAAAATCGCCGCAAAACGGGGATTATTGGAAAATGGGGCGCCTTCTTTGGAAAAAGCCGCATATTTGCTGATAAAAGAGTTCAAAGACGGGCTTTTGGGAAGGATTTCCTTGGAAAGGCCGAAAGAGGATGCTCAATAAGGAAAAAGAATATTATTCGAATGAAGTCCGCTTCATCGCGGGAACCGACGAAGCCGGGAGAGGGCCCCTAGCCGGCCCGGTCTGCGCGGCCGCGGTGGTGTTTCCACCCGATTTCATCTGTGAGGAAATCAATGATTCGAAGCAGCTGACCATGAAGAAGCGGGAGAGCCTTTTTCGAATGATCGAAGAGAATTCCCTGGGGTTTGGGATCGCGATGGTCTCCGCCCCCGACATCGATCGGCTGAACATCTACGAAGCGACGAAAGTCGCCATGAAGCACGCTCTATCGGAAATCAAACACCCCTATCAGCTGGTCGTTAGCGACGCGATGCCGCTGAAGGATTTCTCCGTCCCCGTGGTCCCCATCATCAAAGGGGATGCCCAATGCCTCAACATCGCCGCGGCCTCAATTCTGGCCAAAGTCACCCGCGACCGCTACATGGTTCAGTTGGAAAGCCTTTATCCCATGTTCTCTTTTTCCAAGCATAAAGGCTACGGCACGAAGGCCCATTTGGAAGAACTCGCAAAAAACGGGCCCATCGAGGGAATCCACCGGAAGAGCTTCGCCCCGGTCGCCCATTACAAAGAAATCCAGCTCAAACTTTTCTAGTTCCTTGGTTTCAAAACCGTTTTCCTCCTTTATGGGAAGGTGGAGGAAAAGCCATGACTGCTAGAATGCTGCTTCTTTATTTGTCCCATAAATACAAAGGGGATTGGTTCGCGATGATGAAGGCCATAAAGGCCAAAGAGCCCGTGGACCGAAGGGAGGTGGAAGAGTTCGCTCAAAAGCAAATGCGCCCCTTCCTTACTTTGATGGATCCCGAATACCCCGATGCCCTGAAAAGCATCGATCAGCCCCCTTTCGTCCTTTATTATCAAGGGAACCTCAGCCTCATCTCGGATTTTCAAAAATGCGTTACCTTGGTTGGATCCCGCGAGGCGACTTCTTACGGCAGCAAAAAGAGCCGGGAAATCGCCGCCGATTTGGCAAAAGAAGGCTACGCCATCGTTTCCGGGCTGGCCAAGGGGATCGACGGGGCCGCTTTGAGCGGGGCGGTGGAACTGGGGAAAGCGGTGGGCGTGCTGGGGAATGGCCTGGATTGCCATTATCCTTCCGAAAACGCCGCGCTTCAGGATCAGATCGCCGAGCGGGGGCTTTTGTTGAGCGAATATCCCGACGGCGTGCGTCCGTCCCAACGCAACTTTCCCAATCGGAACCGCATTTTGGCCGCCCTTAGCTATTTGACGCTGCTCGGCGGCTCAAAACCCCATAGTGGGACTCTAATCACGGCCGGTTATGCTTTAGACGACGGGAGGGAAGTGGCCTGCCTCCCTTACCGGGCCGACGAAGACAGTGGGAACAACCTCCTGATCCGCACGGGGGCTTGCCTGGTGCAAAACGCTCAGGATGTTCTAGAACTGCTTCCGGACAGGGCAAAAGAAAAATAAATTCGCAGGCCTTATAAATAATTACTTTATTTATATAGGGATTAAGGCGCTTCCTTTGGCTTTGACAAGGATAAAAAAGCGCCTATATTTTCCCCGATTATGAAACTTGTCATTGTAGAGTCACCCAAGAAATGCGAAACCATCGGCCGTTATCTCGGATCCGATTTCAAGGTCATGGCCAGCGAAGGCCACATCCGCGATCTCTCCACCCACGGGAAGGGCGGTCTGGGGATCGACGTCGAGCATAATTTCACCCCCGATTGGGAAATCTCGCCCAAGAAGAAGGCCGTCGTATCCAAATTGACCGCGGCCGCGAAAAGCGCGGACGAAGTTTACCTCGCGACCGACCCTGACCGCGAAGGGGAGGCTATCTCTTGGCATCTTGCCAGCGTTTTGAAGCTGCCCGTGGAAACCACGAAGAGGCTTCAGTTCCACGAAATCACCAAGCCCGCCATTTTGGCGGCTTTGGAAGCACCGAAGACGATTGACATGAATCTCGTCCACGCCCAGGAAACGAGGCGCTTGGAAGACCGCATCATCGGCTTCCAAGTCAGCTCGCTGCTTCAGAAGAAGATCGGCGTCCAAAGCGCCGGGCGCGTCCAAAGCGCGACCCTCCGCATGATCACCGACCGCCAGGCCGACATCGACGCTTTCGTCCCCAACGAGTATTGGGTGATTGACCTCACCGTCGAAATCAACGGGGCCCTTTATAAAGCCACCTTGAGCAAAGTCGACGGCAAGGCCGCGAAGATATCCTCCAAGGAAGAGGCCGACGCCATCCTTTCCCGGATCCCCGAGAACCTTTTGGTGGCCTCGGTGAAGAAAGAGGCGAAGAAAGTGTTCCCAAAAGGGCCCTTCACGACTTCTTCCATGCAGCAGGAGGCTTTCTCGAAGTTCCACTTCTCCAACGCGCGCACCCAATCCATCGCCCAGAAACTCTACGAAGGCGAAGAGGTCAATGGGGAGCACGTCGGTTTGATCACCTACATGCGTACTGACTCCACCCGCATCTCCCCGGAGTTCTACAACCGCCACGCGGTGCCTTTCATCAAGGAAACCTGGGGCGAGGAATACGTTGGCTCCCTACGGCAAGGGAAGACGGGCAAGAACGTGCAGGACGCCCATGAGGCGATCCGCCCGACGGGGACGCATCGAACCCCCGCGGAAGTCGCGAAGTATCTGCCTGCGGACGAAGCGAAGCTCTATCGTTTGATCTATTGCCGCGCCATGGCTTCTTTGATGGCCCCCAAGCAAATCGAGAGCACCTCGGTTTCTCTGCAGGGGAATGGGCTTGAGTTCTCCCTAAAAGGAGTCCGCACCCTGTTCCCGGGCTTTGAAGCGGTGTATGGCGAATTCGACGAGGACGAAACCTCCCTCCTTCCGGAAATCAAAGAGGGTGAGTCTTTGAAAGTCTCCTCCGTCGATCCGCAGCAGAAATTCACCAAACCCGAGCCCCCCTATAACGAAGCCTCCATCGTCAAGGCTATGGAAGAAAAGGGCATCGGCCGCCCATCCACCTACGCGACTACGATCGAAACGCTGATCAAGCGCAAATACGTGACCGCCGCCCGCGGGGTTTTGACCCCCACCGAAGAGGGGAAGAAAGCCGTTTCGACCCTTCAGCAGTATTTCCCCGACATCGTCTCCACCGATTACACCGCGGAGATGGAGAGGAAACTCGATAAGGTCGAGGAGGGCAGCGAAACCTTCCTTCAGGCCATGAACGAATTCTACGGTCCCTTTGAGAAGAACTACGCCGAGGCGAAAGAGAAAATGCAAAAAGAGCCGGACGAGCCCACGGGCGAGCTTTGCCCCGAATGCGGCCACCCCCTCGTTTACAAGCGTTCCCGCAAAGGAACCACGTTCATCGGCTGCTCCAACTATCCTTCCTGCCATTACATCAAGCGCGAACCGAAAGAACCCGACGTCCCCGTGGGCGAGAATTGCCCCGAATGCGGGAAACCTTTGGTCTACAAAGTGAACAAAAAGGGCGAGAAGTTCATCGGCTGCTCGGGCTTTCCTTCTTGTCGGTATACCCGCTCCTTGGACGGGAAAGCCTCCGCTCCGAAGAAGGTCTACACCGAAAAGGACTACGTCAAACCCTGCCCGCGCTGCAAAACGGGGCATTTGGTGATCAAACAAGGCAAGAAAAAGGAATTCCTCGCCTGCACAAACTTCCCGAAATGCCGCTACCACGAATGGCTGGATGACAAAAGCAAAAAATGAGCCCTGAGAAGAAAATGACGATCGTCGGCGGCGGACTGGCCGGCAGCGAAGCCGCTTACTACCTGCTTAAACGCGGGTACGAGGTGACTCTTTTTGAGCGCCGCCCTCTTGTCGACGACCATGCTCACGAAACCGACCTGTTCGGCGAGCTCGTCTGCTCCAATTCTTTGAAATCCTCCCGTTTGGATAACGCCTGCGGGCTTTTAAAGGAAGAGATGCGGAGGATGGATTCCTTGACCATGAAGGCCGCCGAAGGAACCTCCGTCCCCGCGGGGAACGCGCTGAGCGTCGATCGCGATTTGTTCGCCGAAGCAATCACGGAAACCCTTCTTTCCTTCCCCAACCTCCACGTCGTCCGGGAGAATCTAGAGCAGATTCCAGAGGGACCCGTGATTTTGGCCACCGGCCCTTTGACGGGGGAGGGGATTCTGAATCAGCTTTCCGCCTTGGCGGGGGAGAAGAACCTTTCTTTCTTCGACGCCAGCGCCCCGATCGTCGCCAAAAGCAGCATCGATTTCTCCAAAGCCTATTTCAAATCCCGCTATGAGCAGGACGATTCTTCTTACATCAACTGCGCTTTCTCCAAGGAAGAGTACCAACGTTTCGTTTTTGAGCTGGTGCATGCCCAAAAAGCGCTTCTGCATGAATTCGATACCCATTATTTCGAAGGCTGCTTGCCCATCGAAGTCATCGCTTCCCGCGGGGAAGAAACCCTCCGTCACGGCCCTTTGAAGCCTTTCGGGCTCTGGGATGAAAACCATCCCCATCCCTACGCGGTTTGCCAGCTTCGCCAAGACAGCAAACTCGGCGATTATTATAACCTCGTCGGCTTCCAGACCAACTTGACTTATCCGGAGCAGAAGAGGGTTTTCTCCCTGATCCCCGGGCTGGAGCATGCCGAGTTCATCCGCTACGGGCTGATGCACCGAAACTCGTATTTGAACGCGCCAAGCTGTTTGAACGACGACCTTTCTTTGAAGGCGAATCCGAACTGCTTCATCGCCGGACAACTTTCTGGGGTGGAGGGATACGTCGAAAGCGCCGCGACGGGCATCGTTGCCGCGATCAACGTCTCGCGAAAGGTGGAGGGAAAGGAGCAAATCCCTGTTCCTGAAACCACCGTTTTGGGCGCTTTGCTTTCTTATCTCCGCCACGCTTCGGGTAAATACTTCGCTCCGATGAACGCCAACTGGGCTCTTTTGCCCCAATCGGACAAGCACAACCGCGAGCCTGCCATCCAAAGCGCTCTTTTTGGGATAGAATTCTATTGGAAGAAAGCCAATGAATAAGCCCGAGAAAGAGTACCTGGATTATTTGCGCTTTCAGCGGAACTACACCGAAAAAACGTTGGACAGTTACCAACGGGACATCGACAAATTCCAATCTTTCCTCGATCGGGAGCTGGTTCTTTTCGATGCGGTGACGCCGAAAGACATCGATAATTTTCTCTCCGAGGAAATCCTCCGAAACGACATATCCCCCCGTTCTTGTCAGCGGCGCATGTCCTGCCTGCGGGGGTATTACGATTTTTTGAAGAAGCGGGGGTACGTTGCTTCCAATCCCTTCGTTGGGGCCAGCTCCCCGAAGGCTCAAATCAAATATCCTTCCGTGCTCTTTTTGAATCAGATCGATTCCCTTTTCGAGGCCAATGCCAAACGAACCGATCCCTTGGCAAGCCGCGATCAAGCGATTTTGGAATTGCTTTATTCCTCGGGGCTCCGCGCTTCCGAACTCGTCGCCTTGACCCATCGACAAATCGATTTCCGCACGCGGACGATTCGGGTGAAGGGGAAGGGAAACAAAACCCGCATCGTCCCCTTTTCCAAAACCGCGGAGGAAGCCATCAAAGCTTATAGTTCCGCCTTGCGCCAAGAACTGCTTTTGAAAAACAAAGACCAATTGAAGAGTGACAAGCTCTTCCTCAACGACCGAGGCCACGGTCTGACGGTCCGCGGCTTGGAGTTCATCCTCCATTCCGTCGAAGAGAAAACCGGCGTGTTCTTGGGCCTCCATCCCCATGAGCTTCGCCATACTTTTGCGACCCATTTGCTTGAAAATGGGGCGGATTTGCGCTTAATTCAGGAACTTTTGGGGCATGAGAGCATCGATACGACGCAGGTGTACACGCATGTATCCCAGGAAAAGCTGCAGTCGGAATACGATGCCCACTTCCCCACTCGGAAAGGCGAATTGCCCAAGGATAAATGAAGGCGATTTCGCTGGCCGGATGCCCGAAAACTCGTACTTTTTCTGCGGGAGCGGAAAGAGTATACTCTTACAGGCTCTCCCCCTATGGGGGAAGAGTTAATACGCACCCCGTGGATTCAGTGCCGTGTTCCTTCCGGGCCGAAGCAGGCTTAAAAATCGGATAGGTGGTCGACTGTTCGAAGCGAGGGAGGCATAAACAAATGGAGGTCACCAGAATGAGTGACGAATTGAAAGTCGAGGCCGTCCAAGAAGCGGCCCCCGCGGCGGAAGCCGCACCGGTCGAGCCGACCATGGCGGAAATCATCCGCGATCCCAACGCCCCCATCATCACGATGAAGAAGGCTTTGGAAGCCGGCGCCCACTTCGGGCACCAAACCCGTCGTTGGAACCCCAAGATGAACAAATTCATCTATGGCGCTCGCAATGGCATCTACATCATCGACCTTGCCAAGACCGTTTCCCGCAGCGTCGCTGCTTACAACGCCCTTAAGGCCATCGTCGAAGCGGGCGGAAAAGTCCTCTTCGTCGGCACCAAGACCCAGGCCCAGCAAATCGTCATCGACGAAGCTGTCCGCTCCGGATCCTTCTACATCACCAACCGCTGGCTCGGCGGAACCCTCACCAACTTCCGCACCATCCAAGGCCGCACCAAGAGGCTCCGCGATTTGGAGACCGCTGCCGAAGATGGCTCTTGGGACAAGCTTCCGAAGAAGGAAGTCGCTCTCCTCAAGAAAGAGCTCGGCAAGCTTCAGAAGAACCTCGAAGGCATCAAAGAAATGCGCCGCCTTCCCAACGCGATCGTCCTCGTTGACCCGACCGTTGAGCACAACGCCGTCCTCGAAGCCCACAAATTGAACATCCCCGTCTTCGCCATCTGCGACACTTCCGACGATCCGGACACCGTCGACTTCCCCATCCCGTCCAACAATGACGCCACCTCCGCCATCAAACTCTTGATCGGCGTCTTGGCCGATGCCGTTGTCGAGGCCCGCGGTGGAGTCACCGAAGTCGCCCACGTCAAAGACGAAGGCGAAGAGGCCACCATGCAGGATGCCATCAAAGTCGCCGACATCGCCGCTGAACAGCACCGTCAGGCTGTCCGCGCCGCCCGCAAGGCCCGCGAAGAGCGCTATCAGAAGATGCAGGCCGAGCGCGCCGCTCGCTTCGCCGCCCGCAAGGCCGAAGCCGCCAAAGCCGCCGCTGAGAATGCCGCTGCTCCCGCTGCCACCGAGGAAAAGAAGTAATGGCTGTCACGATTCAATCCATTAAGGCTCTCCAAGAGCGCACCGGCGCGGGGATCATGGACTGCAAAAAGGCCTTGGTCGAAGCTGGTGGCGACGAAGAGAAAGCCATCGACATCCTTCGCGAGAAGGGCATTGCCAAAGCCGCTGCCAAAGCTGGCAGGACTGCGGCCGAAGGCATTGCTTCCATCGGCTTGAGCGCCGACAAGAAGACCGCCGTCGTGGTTGAGATCAACTGCGAGACCGACTTCGTTTCCGCTTCCCCCAAGTTCCATGAGATCGTCGATTCCATCGTCGCCCGCTTGCTCGAAAAGCAGCCCGCCGACTTGGAAGGCGCCATCAAGGATACCGAAGACATCTTCACCGATGCCGTCGTCGCCATGCGCGAGAACTTCGTCTTCCGCCGCTATCTGATCCTTCACGCCGAAGGGGAAGAAGCGTTCGGCAAATACATCCACGCCGGCGGAAAGATCGCCGCTTTGGTGGAACTCAGCAAAGACATGGGCGAGGAGATCAACAAAGGCCTCGCGATGACTGTTGCTTCCTCCGCCCCGGAATACCTCTCCCTCGCCGACGTTCCCGCCGAAGCGAAGGAAAGGGAACTTGCCATCGCTCAGAAGGAAGTTGCCGAAGATCCGAAGCTCGCTTCCAAACCCGATCAGGTCAAAGCTACCATTGCTCAGCGCAAGGTCGATGCCCGCTTGGGCGACGCTTGCCTCGGCAGCAAAGCCTATGCCCTCGATATGAGCGGCAAGCTCAGCGTTGATCAATTGGCCAAAGAAAAAGGCTTCAAAGTCATCCGCTTCGTCCGCTACGAAGTCGGCCAGCTCTCCAAGTAAGCCAATCCAAAAGGAGCGTCCTAGGAAACTAGGGCGCTTTTTTCGTCCCCACGGCTTTTATCCTTCCTCTCTTCCGCTATAATACCCACAGCATGAACTCTATTTATAAACGCATTATCATCAAGTTGTCGGGCGAAGCTCTCGCCGACAGCAAAGACGGTTCGATTTTTGATCGGGAAAAGCTCGAGAGCATCGCCTCCGTGGTAAAGCAAATCCACGATTCCGGCGTTCAAATCGGCATCGTTGTCGGAGCCGGGAACATCTGGCGGGGCAGGATGGCCGACAAGATCGGCATCGAGCAAGCCCAAGCCGATTACATGGGGATGCTCGGCACGATCATGAATGGAATGGCCATTCAGAATGCCTTGGAGCAAAAAGGCCTCTTCACCCGCGTTATGTCGGCGATCAATGTTCCCCAATGCTGCGAGCCTTATATTCGCAGGAAAGCCATCGCCCATTTGGAGTCTGGGAAGGTCGTCATCTTCGCGGGCGGAACTGGGAACCCTTACTTCACCACCGATTCCTGCGCTACCCTGCGCGCCTTGGAAGTCAAAGCCGACGCCATCCTCATGGCGAAAAACGGCGTTGACGGGGTCTATGATTCCGATCCGAGGAAGAATAAGAACGCGAAGCTCCTTCCGGACCTCACCTACCATGAAGTGGTGGAAAGAAAGCTTGCCGTCATGGATTTGACCGCCGTGGCGATGCTGGAAGGGAAAGATGTGGTGGTGCGCGTCTTCAATATGGATGAACCTTCTTCTTTCTTGAAGGTTCTCTCCGGCGAGCGCATCGGCACGACCATTCACAAAGATTTGGAAAACAAATAAATACAAGGAGAAAAACAACATGGACCCCTACGTTTCCGAAGTAACTGAAAAAATCGCGAAAAGCCTTGAGAGCTTCCGCACGGGCTTGACCAAGCTCCGTTCCGGGCGCGCCAATCCGGCGATGCTCGACGGCGTCCAATGCGACTACTATGGCGAGAAAATGGATATCACCTCTCTCTCTTCCGTCTCCATGCCGGAGCCCCGTCAGTTGCTGATCAAACCGTATTCCCGCGAGGATTTGAAAGCCATCGCCGCCGGAATCGCCGCGGCCAACTTGGGCGTCAATCCCCAGGTGGAAGCCGATGCTATCCGCATCGTCGTCCCCCCGATGACCGAAGACATCCGCAAGGACACCGCCAAAAGAGCCAAAGGGCTCGGCGATGAGGCCAAAGTCGCCATCCGCAACATCCGCCGCGACGCTTTGTCTTTGCTCAAGGACGACGATTCCTACTCCGACGATCTAAAGGACAGGGTCGAAGAAGACATCCAAAAGGAAATCGACAAAGCCAATAAGGAAGTGGATTCCATCGTCGCCGAAAAGACGAAGGAAATCATGACCATCTGAGCACGAGATTCCAACAGCAAAGCAGGGGGAACCCTGCTTTTTTAATGGCTTTTTGCGGGGGTTTTCACTTTTTGCGTGTTTTTTCTCTTTTTGCCTTTTCCTCTCAGAGCGAGGAATTTGGTTCCCGTTTCTTTTTAAATAGCCCTTTGGGCTATATAATCGCTTTGATGAAAAAGAACGCCCCGAACGAATTTGCTTTGACGAAGAAATGCGACCATGTCGCTTTTATCATGGACGGGAACGGTCGTTGGGCGAAATTGCGCGGCCTTCCGCGGTTTTATGGACACCACGAGGCTTGCAAACGGATCATCGAAATCTTCGAAACTTGCCGCGAATTCAACATCAAGTACATGTCCTTTTACGCCTTTTCCACGGAGAACTGGAACCGTCCCCAGGACGAGATCGACCATTTGATGGACTACTTGGAAGAATTCTTCCACAAAGAAATCGATTATCTCGATTCCATCGGCACCCAAATCCGCATCTCCGGGGATTTGTCGAGGATTCGGTCGCAGACGCGTCAGGTTTGCCTTGATGCGGTTTCTCGGACGAAGGGGAACTCCAATTGGGTGATCAACGTTTGCCTCAATTACGGGGGGAGGGACGACATCGTCCGCGCCTGCAAAGAAATCGCCGCCGAATACAAAGACGGGCGCATCGGGGATTTGTCCGTCATCAATGAATCGACCTTTGCCGATTACCTTTACACCTCTGGGATGCCCGACGTGGATCTGATGATCCGCACCTCTGGGGAGGAGAGGCTTTCCAATTTCCTGCTTTACCAAAATGCCTACGCGGAGTTCGTCTTCACGCCGGTGAAATGGCCGGATTTCCGAAGGAACGACCTCATCGACTGCCTGAAAACTTTCCAAGATAGAAACCGGCGTTATGGAGGACTGAAAAATGAGTGAGCTGCCAATCGATCCCGAAACCGTCAATCCGGAAAAGGAAGCCGAACTCCCGAAGACCCGAAAGGTCGGGGCGCTTCAGGTGAATGAAATCTCCGAGAAGGGGAAGAAATCCATCGTCAGCCGCGTCGTGATCGCCGCGGCGCTCATTTTGGTTGCCTTGCCTTGCTTGTTCTATGGGTCTTGGGCTTGGTTTGGCTTAGTCACCGCCGTCGCTGCCTTCGCCGGGTATGAAATCGTCCATGCCCCTCAGAAGAAAGCCCGTTGGTACATTTACCTCATCGTCTATATCTTCCTGTTCATCACCATTTATTGGAGTTTCATCAAGAAATACACGGACGGCTTGCTCAGCCAATGGGCGCGGTGGGGCGAGATCCGCGATTTCTCCTTCTCTCTGGAAAATGGCTATGCGATCGCCGGGTATGGGCCCAATTCCTTGTCCCTCAACGTCTCGCCGATTTTCTTGGGGCTGATGCTTTTGGTTTTCTTTTGGCTTTCCATTGCCCAGGAAACCTTCTCCTTCACCGATATTTGCTATTACTTCACCATGGTGCTTTTGGTCGGCTTAGGCCTGCAGGCGGCCCTTTATCTCCGCTTGGTCCCCTTCGTCGCTAACCCCGCTTTGCTGACATACCCGGTAACGAGCTATGAATACCGCTTCGGCCAAAGCGCGGCATTGATCATCTACGCGATCCTCGGGGCGCTTTTGAACGATACGTTCGCCTATTTCGGCGGGATGCTCTTCGGACGCCATCACATGAATCCGCGCGTATCTCCCAAGAAGACCTGGGAAGGATTCTTCATCGGCTGGATTGCCACTTCAATCGTCCTCTGCGGATATGCCTTCCTTTTGTCTTACTTCCACCTCGACATGCTTCCTGGCGTCTTCGATTTTCAACACTGGTATTTGGTGGTGATCGTTTCCCTTCTCACCCCGGTTCTCGGGGACCTCGGGGATTTGTCTTTCTCCTTGATCAAAAGGCATTTCGTCTTCAAAGACTATAGTCACATCCTGGGCCCCCACGGCGGGATCCTCGACCGCATTGACAGCTCTTTGTTCGCGGTCCTCGGCGTTTCCGTAGTCGTCATGATCGTCCTTTATTGGTCCGCCCCGGACGCTTCATCCTTGATGGGGGCAGCCCTTTTATGAGAAAGGTCCTGCTTTTGGGCGCCAGCGGCTCCATTGGGGCGCAGAGTTTGGACGTATTGTCATCCCATCATGACCGTTTTTCCTTGCTTGGGATTTCCGTGGGCCACCACGTGGAGAAAATCCCTGGCATTTTGGCTTCTTTCCCTTCCGTTGCCTATGTCTGTGTGCAAGAGGAAGAAGACTTCCTCCGTTTAAAAGAAGCTTATCCCAGCCTCCATTGGTATTTCGGGGACGAAGGGCTTCGCCAAATCATTCAAGAATGCCCTGCGGAGATGGTGGAGAACGCATTGGTCGGTTTTGCGGGGCTTTTGCCCTCTTTGACCGCTTTAAACGAAGACAAAATCCTCTGCTTGGCCAATAAGGAATCCCTCGTCGTCGGCGGGGAGCTTATCCGGAAAATCCTCTCCAGCGGGAAAGGGAAGCTCTATCCCATCGATTCGGAGCACGTCGCGATCGCGAAACTGCTTTCCTGCGTCGATCGCTCCGAAGTGGAGAAAATCCTCATCACGGCTTCCGGGGGAGCCTTCCGCAACCTATCCCGCCCGGAGCTTGCCAATGTGACTCCGGAGATGGCCCTTGCCCACCCAACTTGGAAAATGGGCCCGAAGATCACCGTCGACTCCGCGACGATGATGAACAAGGGATTTGAGGTCATCGAGGCGAAGTGGCTCTTCGATTTCCCCCTTGAGAAAACCGAAATCCTCCTTCACGATGAGTCCCACGTCCATTCTTTATTGCTTTTGAAGGACGGATCGTATTTGGCCGACGTCTCCGCTCCCGACATGCGCGGGCCCATCGAATATGCTCTGCTAGAAGGCAAGCAGCCTTTCCATCCCGTCTGCGTGAGAAAGCTCAGCGAGCTTGCCCCTTATCATTTCCACAAATTCGATCCGAAACGTTACCCAGCCCCCCAGATCGCCATCAATGCCTACAAAGAGGGAGGGACTGCTCCCGCCGTCTTAAACGGGGCCAACGAAGAGGCCGTG
The DNA here is from genome assembly GCA_050872145.1 of Candidatus Alloenteromonas sp. Classification (GTDB taxonomy): domain Bacteria; phylum Bacillota_I; class Bacilli_A; order RFN20; family CAG-826; genus Alloenteromonas. The sequence continues at coordinate 30,569 of JBNMGG010000012.1, forward strand.
CATTCGTTCTTGGATGGGAAAATCCCCTTCTTGGACATCGAGGTCATGGTGCGCAGCGCCCTCTCCTCGATCCCCAACCAATTGCATCCGTCCCTGCGCCAAATCCAAACCGCGGATTCCTATGCTAGGATGTTCGTCAAAAAGAAAATCGAAAGGAGAGGTTTATGAACCAGATTCTCAGCACCATCGGAAACATCGTCTTGATGCTCGTCATCCTCGGCGTTCTGATTTCGATTCACGAAGCGGGCCACTTGGCCGCGGCGAAGGCTTTTAATGTCTATTGCTTTGAATATTCCATTGGCTTTGGGCCGGCCCTGCTAAAAAAGAAGCGGAAGAAAGGGGAGACCTATTTCTCCCTGCGCGCCTTCCCCTTGGGCGGGTACGTTTCCATGTACGGCGAACCGGGCGTTGCCCCCGACGGGTTCACCGCTCCAGATGAAAGCCGCTCGTTGGAGAGAGTCTCCAAATGGAAAAAATCCATCATCATGCTCGCCGGCGTGACCATGAACTTCCTCTTGGGTCTTGTTTTGCTTTATGTCTCCGCCTGCTGCCCCCATTACTATTCTTGCTACCAAGCCCGCGACACCTCCCTTTCTTTGGACGCGAACACCGAGATCGGCGTTTTCTACCTCACTCCGGAATTCTCCGGCGAAGTGAAAAGCTACATCGATTCCGTCAACGCGGAAAAAGAGGATGGCCCCGCTTTCAAGGCCGAGGATTACGTTTTGCTTTTGCCTCATCAAGAGACTTCTGGAGAAAACCTCTATGGCTTCGGTCTTTGCTCCAATGTCGCGATTTCCGGCATGAGCGAGAGCTACGTCGCCACCTTCGTGCCCCAAAACCTCGTCTCTGGGAAAGACCTCGCTTCCTCCCTTTATTTCTACCAGGAAAGCGAAGACGCTTTGCCGGAAGGATATAAGACCGTTGGCATCGAAAAAGGGGCCGATTTGGGCCAGGGGACCTTCAACACGGGCAACCTCCCGGACGGGGCTACCATCAACAACCTGTCCCTTACTTTGCTCCCCATCAAAGCCGAAAGCATGGAACGGAGCTGGCAAAAAGCCTACGAAAACCGTCTGATTTACAAAACGTCCCTCGAATTCGAGGGTGGCAAACCGAAGCAGACGGGCATCTATCTTCCCTCGATTCGCAACGTCCCCGACTTCGCGGGCACATGGAAAGAATGGACCCGGTTGGTTCCTTATTCCTGCGGAGCGGTCGTCAAAGGCTTCGCCAGCCTCTTCACGGGCGGATTCAAAGATGTCTCCGGCGTTATTGGCATGACTGCCGCCTTGCCTTCGGTCGAAGCGATGGGCGGGGTCGGCTACGTCTTCCTCTACGCGGGGCTTATTTCCATCAACCTCGCTTTCTTTAACCTCCTTCCCTTCCCGGGGCTCGATGGCTGGGCCTTATTGGTCACGATCATCGAGGCCATCACGCGGAAGAAGGTCCCCGAAAAGGCCAAGGCGATCGTTTCCTACGTCGGCCTCGGGCTTTTGATGGTTTTGATGGTGGCCATCGCCGTCAAAGACATCATTTCGCTGATCGTGTGAGGGCAGGGGTATGAGCCAAGTCATGGATAGGTTCTTGAATTCGATCGGGCTCAAGGACGAACAGGAGAAGTTCGACGTCGAATTTGTTTTTCTAAAGCACAATCAGCACGATCCCAAGCAAGTGGACATGCGCATTCGCAAAACAACCCCTTGGGAATATTCTTTACTGCGCCAATTCAAAGAGGCTTTGCTGAACATCCATTATCGCTACACGCTGGAATTCGAATACCAAGAAACCCCGAATCGCGAGGACGTGGATGCGTTATTGCAGAATTGGTATCTCGACGTTTACCGCCAAACCCCGGGCTTCCGTTTGGAAGATGGGGAAAAGGAAACGAGCCTCAAAGCCATTTTTCCTTCTGAAGAAAGCAAAAAGAAGGAAGAAGCGATCCTCAAGGACTTCAACGATTTCCTCGCTTGGCTCGGCTACCCCTTTGCCGTGCTGGGGGAAGTGGAAACCAAACAAGAGGAAATGCCCGTTGAGGAGAACGTTCCCTTAGAAGAAGCAAAGCCCGCCAAGGAAGAGGAAACTCCTGCTCCGGAAGCTCCCGCCCCTGAGGAGATTTTCGATTCCGCTTCCGAAAGCGAGGATTCCGTGGATTTGGAGAACATGACCCAAGAAGAGGTCCGCGAGCACATCGAAAGCGAATTCGCCAAAAGCCAAGAGGAAGGCGAAAACGTTTTGATGGAGAGGCTCATCGCCAACCAAAAGGCGATGGAGGAAGAAAGGAACCGCCAAAGGGTTTTCCACGTCGGCGATTACAAGATGCTCGACCAAATCCAAGAGGTCGAATCCGTTGGGCTCGTCAACGTCGACTTCTCGGGCGAGGCTTTCGAAATCGATATGAGGACCACGAAGAAGGGCAAAAAGATGCTCATCTTCGGAATTGGGGATGCTTCCGATGCGATTTCCTGCCGTGCTTTCGAAAGCAAACGCACCCCCATCGAGACCCTTACTAGCGTCAAAGAAGGGGCCAATTATCGAATTCGCGGGGCCATTGATACCGACTTCCGCGGGCAAAAGGAAGTCATCGTCCACTTTATCGACGCCCTCCCGAAAAAGCCGCTCCGTGACGATCCAGAAGAGGAGAAGCGCGTGGAGCTTCACCTGCACACAAAGATGTCGACCATGGACGCGGTGGGGGAGATGAAGGATTACTATGCTTTGGCCAAGCACATGGGCATGAAAGCCATCGCCGTCACCGACCATGGATGCGTTCAAGGCTTCCCCGCCGCCCAAGCTGCCTACGATGCGGACGCTAAAGCCATCAAGAAAGCCGGAACCAACGATAAGCCTTTGAAAATCATCTACGGGGCCGAGCTTTATATGTTCGACTCGAAGCCGGATTATATCTTCAATCCTTCTCCCACCCCTTTGCGGGAAGCCCGCTATTGCGTCTTCGATACCGAAACCACCGGCCTTTCCGCCCGTTATGAGAGGATGATCGAGTTCGGCGCCGTCATCGTGGAGAAGGGGCGAATCCTGAAGCGCTTCGATACCTTCATCAAACCGGACATCTCCTTGGAACACGCCGGGGAGGCTATGGCGGTCAACAACATCACTGCCGAGGATTTGAAGAACGCCCCGACGATCGACGAAATCCTCCCTCAGATTATCGACCTACTCGGCGACAACATCCTGGTCGCTCACAATGCGACCTTCGACGTCGGCTTCCTCAACGCCGCTTTGGAACGCTACCACGCCTCCCATCCGGGTTCAACCTTGCCCATGCGCATTGAAAACCCCATCGTCGATACTCTTCCCTTGTCCCATTACCTCTTCCCCTTCGCCGGCAAGCACAATGAGCAGGCGATGCTGAAGAATTTGAACCTCAACGTCTATGACCCCAACAAAGCCCACCGCGCCGATTACGACTGCGAATGCCTCAACGATGGCTGGCAGGAAATCATTTTGCGCTTAGAGAAGGTTCACCCGGGGATCCGCCACGAGGACTTGGCTTCCCTTTCCATCCCACAGGGGGATGAAAGCGATCCCGCTTTGCAAAGCGAGGACCCCGAAATCAAAAAGAAGGCGGAGGAAAAACTCGCCGAAGATCAGTCCCGCTACAACAATTTCTGCAAGCACATCCGCAACTACCATTGCATCGTTTTGGTGAAAAATACCCAAGGTTTGCAGGATTTGTACCGCATCATCACCGAAGGCGAGACGACTTATTTGGAACGCGCCTCTTTGCCGAAGACCCCACGCGATCTCATCAACCGTTACCGGGAAAATTTCCTCGTTGGCAGTGCTTGCTTCAACGGGGAGATCTTCGAGCTCGCCATGACCCGCAACCGCGACGTTTTGGTCAATGCGGTGAAGTGGTACGACTACATCGAAATCCAGCCCTTGGAGAATTATTCCTTTCTCCTCAACATGGGCAGGGTCCATTCCAAAGAGCAATTGATCCAGGTGTTGAAGGACATCATCGACGCGGCGGATGAAGCGGGGGTGCCCGTGGTCGCCACGGGGGACTGCCATTACGTGAACCCCGAGGACAAAATCCTCCGCGACGTCTACATCTACGCCAAAGGGGTCGGGAAAGGATCCCATCCTTTGAATCCACCTCGGCGCGACCGGTTGCCTTTATTCGAGAACCCCGATCAGCATTTCCGTTCCACCCGTGAGATGCTCGATTCGTTCCGGGCTTGGCTGCCGGAAGATAAGGCGCGGGAATACGTCATCACCAATTCGAATAAGGTCGCCGATCAAATCCAGGATGACATTGTCCCAATGCTTTCCGGTACCTACGCCCCCAACGAAAACCTGCCGCATTCGGATAAAATCATCCGCGACCTTTGCGAAGGGAATTTCCATCAACGCTACGACTATTTGGGCGGGGACAATGACCCCAAAGTCAAAGAGGCGATCGATTTCACCTGGGACCGTCTGCAAAGGGAACTCACCGGGATCATCGGCAACGGATACGCCGTTACTTATTACATCGCCCACCTTCTGATCAAAGACGTCGAAAACGCGCCCAAGCACTTCATCGTCGGATCCCGTGGCTCGGTCGGCTCTTCCTTCGCCGCGACCATGGCCGATATCACGGAAGTTAATCCCCTTCCGCCCCATTGGCACTGCCCGCATTGCCATTATTTGGAATATAGCGACGACAAGAGCATCAAATCCGGCTTCGATTTGCCAGAAAGGAATTGCCCCAAATGCGGTACTAAGATGGACATTGATGGGCAGAACATCCCCTTCCAAACCTTCTTGGGATTCGCTGCGGAGAAAGTTCCGGACATCGACTTGAACTTCGAGGAAGAAGCGCAGCATTTGGCCCACCAGATGACAAAAGTCCACTTAGGCGCCCATCAGGTCTATCGCGCTGGGACGATCGAAACCGTTGCCGAGAAGACTGCCTACGGCTATGTCCGCGGCTATTTCGAGCGCATCGGGAAGGATCTCGAGAAAATCAACGGGAATTACATCGCTTATTTGGCCGCCAAATGCACGGGGGTCAAGCGCACGACCGGCCAACACCCGGGCGGCATCGTCGTCGTTCCCAAGGAAAGAAGCATCTTCGAGTTCACCGCCGTCCAGCATCCTGCCGACGACTTGAACTCGGAATGGCTCACGACCCATTACGATTACCATTCCATGCACGACGAGCTTTTGAAGTTCGATATTTTGGGGCACGTCGACCCGATGGCGATGCGCTACTACAGGGATTTGACGGGCGTGAATATCCGCAAAATCCCCATGAACGATAAAAAAGTCCTCTCGCTTTTCGTTTCCCCGCAGGAACTTCATCTGCATCGGAACTTCATGAATCAAAAAACCGGCGCCTTGGCTTTGCCGGAGTTTGGGACCGGGCTGGGCCAGCGAATGCTCGAGGAAGCGCAGCCAAAGACGTTCAACGACTTGCTCATCATGTCGGGCCTTTCCCACGGCACCGACGTCTGGGCCGGCAACGCCGAAGACTTGATCCTCAATGGGGTCACCGACCTTCAAGGCGTCATCGGATGCCGCGACGATATCATGACCTACATGATTTCCTGTGGCCTCGATAAGAGCGAATCCTTCAAAATCATGGAGGACGTGCGTCATGGAAAGGGGCTGAAGCCGGAATACGAAGCCGACATGAGGGCTCATCACGTGCCGGACTTCTACATTGAATCGGCGAAGAAGATCAAATACCTCTTCCCCCGCGGGCACGCGACCGCCTACGTCATGATGGCCGTCCGCGTCGCCTACTTCAAACTTTATTACCCCCTTCAGTTCTATGCGGTGTTCTTCTCCATCCGCAGCGACGACTGGGATTTGAAGGTCATGCTCAAAGGCGAAGATGCAATCATTGAGCAAATCAAAGCCCTCTCGGCGAGGCAAAATGACCGCAATAACCCACTTTCCCCCAAGGAAAAGAACATCTTGAAGACTGACTTGGTCGCCTTGGAGATGTACGAGCGCGGCTACAAGATCGAGAACATCGACCTTTATAAGTCCGATACGAAACTCTGGGTCGCAGACCCGGAGAACAAAGCCCTGATCCCGGCCTTCAACGTGGTGGATGGCCTTGGGGAGAACGCCGCCTTGAGCGTGGTGGAAGCCCGGAAAAGCGGGAAGAAGTTCCTTTCGAAGGAAGACCTCCTGTCCCGGACGAAGCTCAACGGCACCAACGTCAAGGACCTCGACGAGCTTGGGGTTTTGAAGGGGATGGGCGAAACAAACCAAATGTCCCTGTTTGAATTCTTCTAACTCGGGGTTTATACTATCGCTCGCGCAAATGGCGCGAGCAATTCGGGACGTAGCACAGCTTGGTAGTGCGCCTGGTTCGGGACCAGGAGGTCACGGGTTCGAACCCCGTCGTTCCGACCATCGAAAACCAGCCTCGCTTCGGCGGGGCTTTTTCCTACCTCCGGGGGTCTTTCCTTCCCAACCTCTTGTGTTTATAATTGCCCTTGCCGCACGGGCCCGTAGCTCAGCTGGATAGAGCGTCCCCCTCCTAAGGGGAAGGTCAGGCGTTCGAATCGCCTCGGGCCCGCCAACAAAAAGAAAAACCCCGTGAGGGGCTTTTTTTGTCTTTGATGAAGACTTAGAAGAATCCTTCTACGCGAGAAACGGGGAGGACGAACATCCCGCCTTTCACTTTTTGGAAGTTCACCGTCGCGGAGCGGATTTCTTCCTGCAGCTTCTCCAGGTCCTTTTCTTCCAAAACGATGAACAGGGTGAAATTGCCGCTGGGGATATCGTCGGTAAGGGCCGCTAGAGAAACCGCTTTGGAGCGGGAATCGCTGAATTGAGGGAAGACGTGGTGCATTCCTTCGGTGGGGATGACGGTTCCGTTATACCCTTCTTTCGACAAAGAACGGATCAATTGCTCCGATGCTGGGACGTGGTCTAAGGTGACGAACATCAATACTTTCATAACGGGCTCCCTCCTTGGGCGCGAAGGTAAATATATCACCTCCTTTCGATATTGCTAGTTTCAATCCTCCCCCGGTTGCATAATGGAGGGCGAAAAGAGGAATTAAACATGATTCGCATTACGGTTGCCAATTACGGCGTTATGGAGGCTGATCTTGACTGGGAAGCGGCCCCCAATACCTGCGCCAACTTCGTCGAGCTCGCTTCTTCTGGTTTTTACGACGGGCTCATCTTCCACCGCATCATCAAAGGATTCATGATCCAGGGCGGATGGGGCGATCTGAAAGGCAAACATTTGGACTATTCCATCAAAGGCGAGTTCGCCTCCAACGGAGTCAAGAACCCCTTGCTCCATAAGCGCGGCGTGCTTTCGATGGCTAGGACCATGTATCCGGATTCCGCTTCGAGCCAATTCTTCATCATGCATAAAGACGCCCCCCATTTGGATGGGGAATACGCCGCGTTCGGGCATTTGACTTCCGGGCTCGACGTTTTGGACAAAATCGCCTCTGTTCGGACCGACCGTTCCGACCGTCCTTATGATCCGGTCGTGATCGAGAAGATCGAAGTCATCGACGAGCCGACCAAGCCGGTTCAGAAAATCCGCTGAGGGAATTCAATTGGAAAGCGCTTCTCTAAAGGGGAGGCGCTTTTTTGTAAGATGAATCTATTCAAATATAAAGATAAGGCTTTTGCGTATCTTTTCAAAAACCGACCCCGAAAAATGCCGATCTCCGAAAATTCCCCCATTGACAGGGAAAACCGCGGCGCGTATCTTTGTCCATGCGCGATGAAGCGCGAATGTGGGCCTTTAGCTCAGCTGGGAGAGCGCCTCCATGGCATGGAGGAGGTCGTCGGTTCGATCCCGATAAGGTCCACCAATCGAATCTTGAGCCAAGCGAAACTGCTTGGCTTTTTTCATGCCTACGGGTTTGGCTTAGGAAGCGGCAGGGCGCTAACGAAAATGCATCGTTTGGCTATGCCCTTTGCTACATCCGAAATCCGCGGAAATCAAAATCCGCGGTGACGCGCCCTTGGGCATCTCTATTCCGCTTTTTCTGCAAGCGCTTCCAAAAAGAAAGCCAAAATCGGACCCAAAATGGTTCAAAATCCTACTTAAAAAGAATAAGTAGCATTATTTTCTTACCTAAAGGCGTATTTTATCCGGATAAAAATGAGGATATTAGTACCATAAATAAGGAGATATCCAAATATGAAGAAACGCTTTTTGGCTCTTGCCGCGGCTGGTTCCGTTTTTGGGATTGCCGCAGCAGCCATTTCCACTTCCGTTGGATTGGCGGTGAAGATCAACGCCGAGGAAGAAAGCCACGTCCACAACG
>JBNMGG010000056.1:0-4011 GCA_050872145.1 Candidatus Alloenteromonas sp.
TCAACGACAATTTCGAAATCTACGTCACCCCTTTGTTTAATGAGAACGCGGGCTTCGACGTGGCAAGGACCTGTCGAATCCTCAGCGTCCCCACTCTCGGCTTCAACGTCTTCCAAATCAACGACGACAAGACGTTTGCCTCCAACCTCATCCAAGATACCGGCGTCCAAAAGCTGGATGAAACCATCTATACCTTTGAGAAAGACGGCTTCAACGGATACGGCGCGAGCATCTCCATTCCCTATTCCCTGCTGGGATTGAGCTCCAAAGAAGAAGCCTCGGAGAGTTTCGGGGTGTGGTTTGCCCTTCGCAATACGAATGGGATGAAAAACAGCGAGACCAGCTACGAGGAATCTGCTTATTTAGGAAGCGACAAAAGCCAAGCTTGGACTTATTTGAATTTCGATGCTCAGGGCGGCTTGAAAAGAAAAAGCGTGGATTCCGTCTTGTTCGGGGATTCTTACGCGGATGCGGAGTTCTACCGCAACTTCAAAACCGAGTTCAAAGGATCGTCCCTCTTTGCCTGCGGGAAATCCGGATCCAAATTAAGCGACTGGATTGATGAAGGCAAGGCGATGTACCAAACCGTGGCGGAGGCTAAGCCAAACCGCGTCTTCGTCCATCTCGGAATCAACGACATCCAAGGCGGCGCCAGCGTCGAAGACACGGTCGGCAACTTGAATGCCCTTTTTGGGAAAATCCACGACGCCAATCAAGATGTTCGGATCGATTGGATTTCCTCCCCGGACAATTTCTACAACCCCGCCGCGTTTGGCTCGCCGAATCGCTGCAACGAAATGTTCGAGGAAGTCCGAGAAGGCATCGAAAACCTCAACCTTACCTACGTGGAGGTGAAAAACGGCAATGACTTCACCCAAGGCGAGCACGCTTCCTTCCTCAACGATGGCTTGCACCCCAATTTGTTCACTTACGCCAAAATCAGCGACTGGATCAAAGAAGAGCTCGGCGATCCTTCCACCAAGGAAAACCCTGTCTTCGGCACTTCCAAAGACGGCATGGCCACCAGCCCCCAAGTGGATTTGTCCCAAAAGGAAACCATTGCCAGCAAAGGCTTCTTGGATACCTTCGCCTTCGCTAAAGAATCGGGGAGAGATGCTTCCTTCTCCTTCCAGACGAAGATGAAAATCGGTCCGGTGAACAACGGCGATCCCTATACCAAATTCGGGGTCATCCTCAAACATGGCAAATCCGCGGATGAAGCGGACGATTCCGGGCTCTACTTCCTTTATATCGATAACTCCGGGATCGAGGGCAGCGATCGCACCGTTTCGGTGGCGACCTTCCATCAATATGGAAGCGTTTGGGGCGCCGATTGGCAGTTCAACCAGCCGAAGAAGGAAATCAGCCAACTCCTGGACGTTTCCTACGATTACAAATCCGATTTCATCGATTTGCGCTTGGTCAAAAACGCCTCCTCTTACGCCTTCTACGCGGGCGACATGGATCATCCGATCCTCTCTTTCGAAGGATGGGATGGCGCCTGCAGCGTCGGCGTGATGTCCTTCAATCTTCCCTTCGAAGCGAAGGGGTCTTCTTATTCGAATCAATAGGAGCAGAAGTTATGAAAAAGAAAAGCTTGCTAAGCCTCGTTCCGTTCCTTGCTTTGCCGCTTATGGGATGCGGGGAGAACTTCGATGGGACCACCATCCAATTTTGGGGATGGGGAGAAGAGGGCGAAATCGCCATCTTCAAAAACATCGTCAAAACCTACAACAAAGAGAACAAGGACAACATCCGCGTTCAGTTCGCCTATCAGCCTAGCACCGGCTATGAGGAGAAGCTGACCAACACGCTGCGGGCCAAAAACGCCCCGGACATCTTTTTCGTCGGCGACAAGCAAATCAAAAACTACGCCGAGCAGCGTTGGATCGAGCCGCTGACCGACTACATCGGCAAATCCACGGAAATCGATTTGTCCAAGATGTGGAAAGCCGGCGTCAACCGCTATCGTTATAACGTCGACACCAAGACCAGCACGGAAAGCGACACCATCTATTGCCTCCCCAAGGACCTAGGCCCCTCGGTCATTTTCTACAACAAAAACGCCTTCGAAAAAGCGGGGGTGACCTGCCTTTCCAAAGAACTCAAAGACTGCACCCAGGAATTCGAGAAGCACGGTTTCTACCAACCTGATGGCGAAGACTATTCCAAGCCGGCTTACTTCAACAACAAAATCTCGATGACGGTCGAAGAGGAGCTCGCCTTGTCCAAGCGCCTGACCAAATCGAAGAACCCCAGCTCCATCACCGATTACGGATTCTACACGGAGTGGTGGTACAACTACGTTTGGTCCATGGGCGGGGACGTGATCAACGTCCAAGACGACGGATACTACCATTGGACGCTCGGCGACAAGACCCTTACCGACTACGTCTACAACGGGAACCGGATTTCGACCTTCGACGCCTTCAAGCACTTCGTCGACCTCTCCACCGTGGAAAAGGTCATGCCAAAGCCGAACGAAGTCTCATCCAAAGACAAGATCGGATTATTCGCCATCGGCAAAATGGCGATGTGCGTCGGCATTCGCCCCAACGTCTCGGATTTGAGGAACCTCAACACGAAATTCGAATGGGACGTCGCTCCTTTGTCCCATTACCAAAGCTCGGTTCTCGGAAGCGAAATCGGATCGATCGGCCACAGCGGATCGATGGGATACGGCATTGCCAGGGACTCCAGCCAGGAAAAGAAAGACGCCGCGTTCAAATTCATGGAATACATGGCGGGGGAGCAGGGCCAGAGGGATTTGGCCCAATCCGGCTTCTGCGTCGGCAACCAAAAAGAACTCGCCCAAGAGATCGTCTCCCAAGAAACCCAGCCCAAGAACGCGCAGATTTTCGTGGACTACATCGAGAAGCAGCGCGGCGGGGACTGGACGATGCTCTCCGACAGCAACTGGATCGACACCCTCTGGGCCGGCACGCTCAACGGCTCGGTCCTAAACGGCGACATGACCCTCGATACGTTCTTCTCGACTTACCAAGGCCGGACGGATTCCATGCTTCGAAACTACGGGCATTTTGAAAAGAAATGAGAATCGAACTCGTCAAAAACCAAAAAACGAACGCCGTTAACAGAAGAAGCCGCATCAAAGAGAAGGCCTATTGCCTGATCACGGCCCTTCTGCCTTTGATCGGCTTTGCTTGCTTCGGTTTCGTCCCGATGGTCATTTCGCTTTGGATGTCCTTCCGCCAGCCGGGTTCCACGGCCGCCCTCAATGAGATGACTTGGAACGGCGGGCTGAACTTCAAGCTCGTCCTCGAGGATCCCGAATTCTGGGTTTCCGTCGGCGACACCCTGCTGAACTGCCTCGTCACCCCCTTGTCGATGATTTTCGGGCTTCTGATCGCCCTTTTGGTCAGTAATTCGAAACTGCGGGGGAGGACCGTCTTCAAAGCCATTTTCTTCTTGCCCTACGTTTGCTCGGTGGTCGCCACATCCGCCATTTGGCAGATGCTGCTCAACCCCGAATACGGCCCCTTCAACAGCCTATTGGGCAAATTGGGGATCCCGCCCATCAACATCAACAACCCCTCCCAAACGATGCCGATCATGATTTTCCTCGGCGTTTGGAGCGGGGTCGGGTTCTCCATCATCATGTATTCGGCGGCCCTCACCAACATCGATACCGGCGTTTTGGAAGCCAGCAAAGTGGATGGGGCCAATGCTTGGAAGAGATTCTGGCACGTCACCTTCCCGGGCGTGATGCCGGTCTCTTTCTTCCTGCTCATCACCGGCGTCATCGGCAACCTCCAGGATTTCACGAGGTTCCAGCTTCTGATCCCGGCCGGCAGCGAAAGGGGTGTTACCGTCGCTTATTACCTCTACACCAAAATGACGGAAACCTCCTCCGCCACCTCGGCCATTTCCGGCATCGGCGTGGCCTCGGCCGCCTCTTGGATTTTGACGGTTTTGATCATGGGCATCACCTTCGTCCAGTTTATGTTCAACAAAAAGCAAGGAGACGCGACAAAGTAATATGAGAGTGGA
>JBNMGG010000078.1:0-1113 GCA_050872145.1 Candidatus Alloenteromonas sp.
ACCCGTTTTTGGGATTTAACACCACAAAGTTTGGGATTTAAGTATTTTTGATAATTAGTTATTCAATTTATTGAATAAAATTATTGAAAATATTTTTTTATTAGGCTAAAATATGTGGTGTTAAGGAGTTATAGGTATTTATGAGGTTCTTTTTGAAGAAGACGACGCCATCGAAAAAGGGGATGTACTTGCAGATCTACAGAACCAATTACGTGCCGGGGAAGGGGAACCAAAACAAGTCATACAAGGCCCTCGGGTATGTCGACGAACTCAAGGCCAAGGGCATCGAAGACCCCATAGAATACGCCAAAGGGCTGATCGATGAGCTAAACGTACAGCACGAGCTGCTCAAGGAGAAGCAGATCGGAGATGCTTCCACGAGCAAAAACGCCGGATACTTCCTCGCCAAAGCAATGTTCGATGCCCTTGGCATGGACAGGGATCTGAACATCGTGGCCTCCTCCTACAAAAGCCAATATGAATTCGCCCCGTTCCTGAGATCATTGACGTACGCCCAAATCGTCGACCCCGGAAGCAAGCTGAAGATGCACAGGGACACCATCCCGAACCTATACGGGGCGGAGCGGTATACCTACGACCAGATATTGGACGGGATCAACTTCATTGGCAGCGATTTCCACAAATACATCGAGGTCATCAACCACCACATAGGCAAGAAATACGGGAGGGATCTGGGCGTCGGCTACTTCGACTGCACCAATTACTATTTCGAGATCGACGAAGAGGACGGATATCGGAGGAAGGGGCCGTCGAAGGAAAACAGGCGCGACCCGATCATCGGCCAATCCCTGCTGCTGGACGCCGACATGATCCCCCTGGACATGGAAATGTATCCGGGGAACGAAAGCGAGAAGCCGTACCTGAGGGGCAGAATCGAGGACATGAAGGCGAGGAACGGCGTATCCGGGAGGGTAATCCAAGTCGCCGACAAGGGGCTGAACTGCGCCAGGAACATCTACGCGGCGGTAATGGAAGCCAACGACGGCTACATCTTCTCCAAGCCGGTCCACGGGAAGAACCTGAGCGACGCCGAGAGGAAATGGGTCCTCCTGGATGACGACGGCATCAATAAGTGGACCGCCGCCAAGGACG
>JBNMGG010000037.1:0-12235 GCA_050872145.1 Candidatus Alloenteromonas sp.
CCCTAAGGAAGTCAGGATCATCCAGTAGGTGTTCATCCAGCCCAGGTTGTAAAGGAGCTTGTACATGCCGTTGCTGGTCCCGTATAGCGGCAAGATGGTCACCCCGAGGACGATGATGTAAAGCAGCTTGTTGCCGGGGAAGCGGTACTTGGCCGCGGCGTAAGCGAACTGGCAGGTGACGAAGATGCAGAGGAAGGGGCCGAGGAAGGAGAAGAACAAACTGTTGCCGATCATCCCGAAGAAGCTCGTCCCGTTGGACTCGATGGCGGAGAAGACTTCCCAGTAATTCGAGATTTGGGGAACGGAGAATCCGAAGGGATTGCGGGCGAAGTCGTCGGCGTTCCTCATCCCCGAGTAGAAGCACCAGAAGATGAGGTAGAGGTAGCTGGCGGCGATGGCGAGGAAAAGGACGAAGGCGATGCAGCGGAGGACAATCTCCGAAACGCTGAGGTGGCGGCTTTTCCAATAATGGGTCAACGTTCTCATTAGAATTCAACCTCCTTTACGTGGCGGGAGAGGAAGTAGCGCGTCAATAAGGCGATCGCGCAGCTGATAAGCGTCAGCATAAGTCCCAAAGCCGAAGCCCGGTAAAGCATCAAGTCGGTGTCGGTTCCGGCGGACTGGACTTTCATGTAGAGCCAGTTGCTGACCGTCTGGGTCCCGTATTTGCCCCCGGTCAGGAGGAATACGGCGCCCGTGGCCCCGAAGATGCCCGCGAGGTTGGTGGTGATGAGCATCACAAAGGTCGGCCAAATGATGGGGAGGATAATCTGGAAAAGCTCCCGGACCCATCCGCATCCGTCGATGCGGGCCGACTCCAAGACGGAGGTCGGGATTCGGGAGAAGGCCCCGCCCCAAAGGATGAGGTTGGAGGGGATGCCGAGCCAGAAGTAGTTCATCAAGACCATCAAGTTGGCGAAGTTGCTGTCTTGAAGCGGGGATTTCAAGGCGTAGTCGAGGTGGAAGAGGTTGGTGAGGAAATCCGCGAATCCCCCATAGCTCATCAGCTCCGCGTAGAAGAAGGAAGTCACGACGCTGGAGATGATGGAAGGGAGGTAGAAGAGGACGCGGAAGACCTTATAGCCGAGGATTTGCTTATAGATGATGTAGGAGACAAGCAGACCCACGAAGAAGAGGATGATTTGGACCCCGAAGGTCAAGAAGGTGTTGCGGAAGGCGACTTGGAGGTTGTCCACGTCGCTGGTGCTCCCATTGACGATGCGCTCCCAAACCCACTTGAAGTTGTCGAACCCCCAGGTGATCTTGCCTCCGGAGGGGATTTGGAAGGCCATTAAGAAGGAATCGAAATTGACGTAGACGTAGAAAACCAAGAAGAAAACGATGGGGATGATCAAACAGGAGATAATGAAGAGGTTCTCCTGCCAGGTGTTCCCTTTTCTTTTCGCCTTCTTGGCGTTTCTAGAAAACGGCTTCGCTTGGGTCATACGCTCGCCTTTCCGCCGAACTCGATGCCGGCCAAGAAAACGTGGCCGACGAACTGGGCGGCATCGTTCCAGCTGCAGGAACTGAAGTTAAGCTCGAACCCGTTCTTCGAGAAATCGCATTCGTTCAGGTTCTCGATGGTGTGGGAGAAGTTCTTCCCCACCGCCGTTCCGCCGCAGATCCATTGGTTGCCGACGCGGACGCGGGAGGGCTCTTGCCCGTCTTCCCCTTTGTAGGCATAGGCATCGTAGGCGCATTCCGTCGCCGACCCGGCGAAGGATTCCCCGTTGAAATTCGGGGCGAAGGTCATGGTGAGGCTTGTATAGCCTTCCTCCATTTTCTTCTGCATGAGCTCTTGGCGGATGTAGACAACGTAGGAGCTGTCGGGCTCGCTCTTAAGGTAATCCAAGCGGTATCCCTTCCCTTCCACGTAGGCGACGCCGGACTCGCCCGTGGGGGCTTCTTCCAAATAGGAAGAGGGGTCGTCCTCGGAATAGGAAGTGGAGAAATAGAAGCGGAGGGGGAATTCATCGAGTTGGGAAGCGTCCTCTTCTTTGCTGGTGAGGGCCAAGGTGAAGGAAAGCCCTTCTTCCTTCAAGGAAGCGATGGGGGTTCCTTCCGAATCGACGAAATCGAGGCTGAAGGCGCTGGTCCTCTCAAAGTCGAAGAATTGGTTCGACCCCAAGGCGGTGGCGGAAACCCGGTTCCCCTTGCCCTGGAATTCATAGCCGCGAGCAGCCCCATCGTGGGAGCCTCCGAGCAGGGTGATGCGACGGACGTTCTTCGAAAGGAGGTAGGCGATTTCGGAAGGGGAAATGGAAACGTCGATCTTCTCATCCCCGGATTGGGAATGGATCAAATGCTCGAAGGAATCGCTGTCCAAGCAGGGAACGACCTTTCCGCCTTTGCTGAAGCGGAGGAAGTTCGCTTCGCGGAAGCTCTTGTGGCAGCTGGAGCAAGTTCCATCTTCTTGGAAGGCATGCTCTTTCTTCTGCTCCTCCCCGCCTTCGATGGCGACAAGGCCGCAGGAAGTGCAGGTTTTCTCAACGTAGGAAGCGTGGTCGCTTCCAAGGCGGTCACGAGGAAATCGTGGTCGAGCTTGGCCACGAAGGTATCCGAATAACTTTCCCCGCAGGTGGAGCAAAGATGCTCGGTGTGGCCTTCTTTGGTGCAGGTCGGGGCGATCACTTTGTCCTTCCCCGGCGTCGCGGCGTGACCCAAGGGGGCGGTGTATTCGGTGACGAAATCCTGCCCGCAGGTGGAGCAATGCTTGCTGACGGTCCCGTAATGGGTGCAGGTCGGCGGGGTGACCACCGCGCTGCTTTCCTCGAATTGGTGCTCCAAGCTGGGGAGGTATTGCTTGTAGGAATCCTCGCACCGGGAGCAGACGAATTCGGTGTAGCCGACGGAGGAACAGCTCGGGGCGACTTCCTCCCCTTTTTGGTAATCGTGCCCCAAAGCGTTCACGAAGTCGTTTTGGGAGACCGTGCCGCAGTTCTTGCAGATGTAGACCGAATAGCCTTTGTTGAGGCAGGTCGGGGCGACGGTCCTCCGCAGCTGGTTCTCATGCTCCGCGGTCGGGGAAATGATCATCCCGCATTCCAGGCATTTCCTTTCCTGGCAGGGGAAGGTCCCTTCGGCGAAGGTATGGACGTGGATCGCTTGGCTGGAAGAGGTCTCCGCCCCGGTTTGGGAGCAAGAGAGAAGCCCCGACACGCCGGTGAGGCTCACCAGCAAAGCCAAGCCAACTTTCCTGACTTTTTTCATTGCATTTCCTCCTTGGCACCGCTGTGCCATTCGCCTTTCGAGTAAATCGGTCGGATCTGATATTCTTCGCTGTCCACGAAGTCGAGGTATTTCTCGATGCTGAAGGTTTCCCTCGCCACGGTTTCGCCGCTATTTTTGGCTTTGGCGAGGAATTCCTCGCGCAGGCGCTTCTTCTCTTTTTGCCCCAGCTCGGGGAAGTAGGAAGCGAAGTTGAGATAGAGCGTGTTGAGGGGGGTCACCAGGACGCCGTCCATCCTCCGGAGAAGCTGGGATTTCCTCTCTTCCGGGAGGGCAGAGCCTTCGATGGCCTTCTTCCCTTCTTCTAAGAGGGCAACCCCTTCCAGGACGGTTTCCTTGGGGAGGATTTGGGGATAGTTCCCGTTCCCCCAAATCCGGAAGACGAAATCGACGCCTTGCTTTTCCAAACTCACATAATGGTCATGGAGCAAATCGATAAATGCAAGGACGGACTTCCCTCCCGGCCCATAATAAGCCGAAAGGTATTCCTCTAAGAGGGTTCTGGGGTCGAGGGAAAAGTCCCACATGAGGCGGTCGTAGACATAGGCACGCGCATCGGTTTGCCAATTCCTCTTCGCGTCGTGGCTCCCCTGCATCAAAAGATAGGTGATCCCGTAATGGTAGAAACCCAAAACGTTTTCCTTGATGACGTGGAAGGAATCAAAGTAGGCGTAGTAATTGGCGAAGTCGATGTCATAGGCCCAAAACCAAAAATGCTTGGCGACGGTTTTCCATTCGCGCATGGACTTTTGGAGTTTGGCGTCTTGCTTGGGGGAGAAATAGGAATAGAACCCGTTCCCGAACAAGGCCAATTGGATCGTCAGATTCTCATCGGCGACGCAGGTGGGGTCCAAGGGAATCAGAACGCCGTTTTCTTCTTTCACGGGGGCTTCGGAAGCGTAGTCGTATCCGAAGGTGACCAAGTGGATTTCCCGGCCCAATTCCTTCTTCGCCCAGGCGTTCACCTCCCGGACGACGACGTTGCAGAAACGGATCAGGATGCCGCTCCGCTTGTATTTCTTTTCGAGGGCTTTGTTGTGCTCGTCGTTGAAGTATTCTTCCCCGTCTTCTTGGGTCAAAGAGAAGAAGGAGCATTCCGGGTGGGCCAAAACGTCTTTCTTCATCTCTTCGATGACGACTTTGGCAACGCTGACGTCCATGCTTTCGTCCAAGGTCCCGTCTTCGTCTTTGATGCCGTTGGTAATATCGATGGTGATGTTGGGCAGGCTGCCGGATTTGATGTGGGCGTAGAACTCCGGATGGGATTCCCCATAGATTTCATAGGGGCAGTAGAAATGGAAATTGTGGGAGACGTTCCGCCCGTAGACGGGGGGTCTTCCCCCGTGAGCGTCATCGGTCGCCGTATAGACGTCCAGCACGCGGTTTTTGGTCATTTGCTCCAAAACGGTGGGGACGTATCCCGGATCCCAGCAATCGTCGTAGCACTTCCCGACGAGGTAGTTCCTCATGCAGAAAGGGGGTTCGACGACCCTGTCTTTAGGAAGAATCAGGCGAGAATAGGAGGGGACGAACTCCTCATCTTCGTGGTAGAAGCGGACGCCCAAGTCGTCTTGGAGATAGGTGATGACGCTATAGAGGACGCCGCGGGGGGTTTTCGCGAGGAAAACGCTCTCCGCTCCATCGCGGAAATAGCAAAACCCGTCCATTTTGGTGATTTGGGAGGCCTGCTTTTCGTAGTCCGGGCGATCCGAAGCCAAAACAAGGGAAAGGGAGGGGCCCGCTTCTTTCTCTTCTTCAAGGAAGGGGAAGCAGCGCGGCAAATAAGAGAGCAGAAGCTCTTTTCCGTGCACGAGGGCCGGGGCGTTCGATGAGAGGTGGATGAGTGATTCTTTCATATAAGGATCAGGGTTTATTTGGTGAAGAGGATTTCGTGGATGTAGGCAGAATCGCCTTTCAGGCAATGATCGGCGCCGGATTCTTTTCCGATGGCGGCCCAAAGGGTCAGGGTCTCCCAATTGCTGCCGAACTTTTCTTGAAGGTCGATTGTTACCGAATAGGTTTTGATGGTTTTGCCGCTTGCTTCGAAGCTCCCCTGCTCAAAGGAAGAGAGCAAAGCGTCGGTGACGGCGTAGGTGAATCCGGAAGCGTGAGTCCAAGTGAAGAAAGAGAAGTAGACGTCCCCCATGGAAGTGTTCCCGTCAAAGGAATCGGAGAGGACGAAGGTGATTTTGGACTGCCCTTTGTTCTTGGCGTAACTAAGGCCTTCCGAAGAGAGAATCCCGCGGACGAGGGTGGGATTGCTGCTGCCGGATTCGCTTTTCAGGGTATAGCCCAAGCCTTCCTCAAAGGTCACGGCGGTTTTGGCGTAGGTATCGCTGTCCCCTTTCATCACGGCGCTGCCGCTTGGGGCGGAGGGGGCTTTGATGTCATAGAGGAACAGATAGGGGCTCTTATAGGTTTCGGAGCTCGGGTTGTTTTGGAAATCGACGTAGATGTAAAGGTTCCCGTCGACGATCTCGTTGTCGATGTCGGCGCGCTTGAGGGAATAGACACCCTTCTCATCGGCCGAGCCGTCGTTCCCGAGTTCGATGGGCCGAAGCACGCGGTCGATGCCTTTGTTCCCGACCGCGTTTTTGGTGTAGATGTCGATGGCCATCGAAAGGGCGTTCCCGCTTTCGGGGGTGAAGCCGAAGGATTTCCCGTTCCCGAAATAGAAATTGAGGACGTCGCCTTCCTTGTCGAAGAGGGAAATCAAATAGGCCTTCGAAATCGCAATTTCGCCGTAGGTCCTATCGGGCTGATGGCCGATTTTCCATCCGCCGACTTCGGGGACGTATTCCACGGTCGCGGTTTGGTCCGTTTGATGGATGGCGAGTACTTTTTCCTGCTGATGGCAATAACGGCATTCCCCGTTCTCGATGGAATGCTCATGGGAAATGATCGTGATTTCTTGGTTGCTGGAAAGCTCGCCCAGGGAATAGACGCCGTTGGCGTTGGCTTCGATTTTCTTCTCCCCCACGCTTGCTTCATAGCAATGATCGTAGAAATAGAGGTAATCCGCGTTGGTATCTCCTGCCCGGCCGATTATGAAATAAGCGGATTGCCCAGCGGAATAAATCCCGTTTTGGCTTTCGATGGGGGTTCCGTTCTCATCGGTGAAAACGGGCGAGACCTTCTTGTCGCCGGCGAAAGTAAGGTGGCAGCTCTTAACGGAGGCGATCACCGTGAGCGAGCTGTCGCGGGCCATGAGGAAGGAATAAACCCCGTCGACGTTCTTCAAAGTGTATTCGTTCAGGATGACGCGAACTTCGTAAAATTCCGCACCGAGGATCCGGAAGGAGACTTTGGTGTCCTCTTCGTATTCTCCCGAAAGGGGATTCCCGTCCAAATCGACGACCGAAACCCCTTCTTGGTTCACGGAGACGGAGAGGGCGTAACGCTGCTTCACCGCCGGAACGGAGGAAGAGGGGGAAGAGGAATCGATGGGGGAAGAGGAGGAGATTTCGCTGCTGTTGGAAGAGGGGTTGGAGCAGCCGCAGAGAAGAAGCGCGGCAGACGTCAGAAGAATCAATCCTTTTTTCTTGCTGTTCATGGGTGGGACTTCCTTTCTGGGGCCTCAAAAGAGGATGGCCCCAAACCCTTTTCGTAATTATCTATCGAAGCGCTTTCACTTCGAAGGAAATAGAGTTTATCAAAAGTGCTCAATTTTCATTTTTGAGTGTTTTTGACTTCTTGTTAGTTCGTTTTTTCCACCCTATAATAGGGGCAAGATATGAATCAAGAAGTCCGCGTGTATCCCCCCATGCCCGTCCCCTTTCACACCTTGGTGAATGATGGGTCCAGCGTCTCCCCGCACCGCCATGAGTACATTGAGGTTTTCGTGGTGACCCAAGGCCAAATCGACCACGTCGTCAACGGGGAGAAGGAACGCTTGGAAATCGGGGATATGCGCATTCTCTATCCAAGCTCCATCCACGAGTTTATCTCCTGCGGGGAAAGCGCCCACCGCGACTTCCTGATCCGCCCCGACTTATATCGGGAAGGCGCCAAGGTGATTTCCTCTCCTTTCTTCGAAGACCTCGAAAAACAGGGCTTCGCCCGGGCCCACCTCGATTTGCAGGAAATTCTCTTCCTCGAGGGCAGGCTTTCCCTCTTTTTGGCCACCACCGACATCGAGAAGAGGAAGACCATGGAGAAAATCATGGTGATGGACCTCCTTTCCTGCCTTTACTTCGACGCGCCGAGGAAGGTGCAGATGAGCCCCTTCGAACAAATCACGATCGAGGCGATCGCGGAGAACTTCAATAAGCCCGACGCCTATGAGAGGATCCGGAAGGCGGTCGGATACAACGACAAGTATTTCTGCCAGAAATTCAAATCCTGCTTTGGGATGAACCTGGTCTCCTACATCACGAAAAAGAGGATGGACTATGCGAATTACCTTCTCAAGTCCACCCCCATGACGATCGAAGCCATCGTCAGCGACATCGGGATCGAATCGGTCTCCCACTTCCATAAACTCTACGCGAAGGAATTCCACACCACCCCCGCGAAAAGCAGAAAAGGCGAAACCCGTTAATCGTTTTTCTTCCGGTGAATGCCCCGATCGACGAGCTCGGGGTATTTTTCTTTGTTGACGTAACGGTCGAGCAAATAGGATTCGTAGAGGAAGAAAGCCATTAAATACAAAGGGGGCAAAAGAACCAAAAAGGCAAGGATCGCGATGTATTTGACAATCAAATCGGGAATGAATTCGAAGAAGAACGGGGCCAAGAAAGCAATAAGCGGGATCAGGTTCTTCAAGAAGGCTTTGAGGTAAAGCCGGGCGGACAAATTCAACGTCTCCCCCACCCGAGTCGTGTAAATGCAAATGACGGGGAAGGCGAAGAGCAAAGAGGGATAGATCAGCAAAGCGAAGATTCCCACGGGGATATCAAACAGCAAATTATTGGGATCCATGAGGTGGATCGCGTAGGTCCCGGAGAAGCAAAGGCCGATCAAAAAGCTAAACAGCACGGCCTGCTTGCCGTTTTGCTTCACGCCCAACTTGAAGTCCTCCCAAAAGAAGACGGGCTCCAAATAGCAAAGCCTTTTGATGATGCGGAGAGCCCCGCCTATGCCGACGCCGAAAATCGCGGTCGCGATGGGATTGAGAATCAAAAACAAATAAGAAGGCCAAGAGGTATTCTCCGCGCCTTGGCTCAGCAAGGCGTACAAATAGAAGTCGCAGAAAAACCGAGCGGCAAGGAAAGGCAGGGCAAAGAGTAGAAGCAACAAGGAAACCCCGAATAGCTTACGAAATTCATTTTTCATCACGTCCCAAAACAGGGCCGGGCGGGTCGAAGGCAAATCCCCTTCTTCGAAATCGACCGTCTTCGTTTTCTTTTTCCAAAGTGCTTTTTTCATAAAAACGCCCTCACCACTTCAATATCCCCGTCTAGCTCCGATCCGCTTAATCCCCCAAGATGGAGGGAGGCGGAACGGAAGCAAGCATAGAAATCGTCTTCCCCGGAAAAGCCTTGAGGGGATATCTTGACCCCATACGTCGCTTCCCCATCGGAATAATACATAGAGTCGGCCCCGAAAATTTCTTTGCCCTGCTCTTCGGAGAAAGGAAGCATTAAAGAAGCGCAGTTGACTTTCTCCAAAATGGACGTGGGAAAAAAGAACAAGTCCGCCTCAATGGCCCCATAGGTTCCGAGGACGGAAGGGAACTGCTGCTCGGAAGAAAGAAGGAAACGGTAATTGAGTTCCTTCAAATAAGCGGGCTTACAAGAGGACAGCTTTTGATTCCACGCATCGTAATCCATTTGGTCAGCGACTAGGAAAATATCGATTTTCTCTTCTTCCTTGGTTTTGCCTAAATACGTTCCCGCGATTCCAAAGCAAAGAGAAACGCAGGCGGCGATTCCCAAATAAAAGCCCCAAGTTTTTTTCAAAGAGGATAAGAAGGGCTTCATTTCTCTTCCCCCCATCCAAGAATCCATCCATCCCCAATACGAAGGGAATAGGAGACCCCTTCCTTAAAAGGGAATTTCCCAAAGGGAGAAGCCCATAAGGCGAAAGAGCCATCGGAAAGTTTCATTTTAACGGAATCGAAATGGGCGTCCGCGGTGAATGGGGAAAAGGAAACAAGGGAAGCGACACGGTTCGTTTCCTTTTTCTTTTTCTGGGCGAAGAACTTGCAAAGGTAAGAAGCAAAGAACGCACGGTGGCAAAAGGCAAAAGATCCCCAAAAGAGCAAAACGGTCAAAGGAAGGCCAAGCCCATAAAATAGCCCCGGACCTAGAGACGCAAAATAAAGGCAAAACAAGACAATCGAGGCAACGCCAAGCAAAGCGAAAAGAATCCCAAACGTTAAGAAAAATGGGATTTGCGATTTTTTCCGCTTCAAAACGGAGGAAACGTCGTTTGTCATAACGAAGCTTCCTTAATCTCGCGGACGATGGGATTCATCGTATCCAAGGTTTCTTTCGGAGTGCCTTCGAAAGCGAATCCCCCTTGATCCAAAACGAAGATGCGGCCAGCTAGATTCACGGCTTCATAGAAATTGTGAGTCACATAGACAACCGTCGGATGAGAGGTGATGAATATCTTCTTTAGAAGGGTGATGATCTCGCTCCGCTTCGCCGGATCCAAGTTCGAAAGGGGCTCATCGAACAAAAGGATGTCCGGCTCTTTGACAAGGGCTCGGGCGATCGCGACCCTCTGTTGCTGCCCGCCGGAGAGATAACGGGGTTTCCGCGAAAGGCAGGGATCAAGGCCAAGGGAAGTGCTGACAGCTTTAACGCGCTCTTCGATTTCCTTTCTCGGTGTTCCCATCAGTTTCAACGGGAAAGCGATATTTTCGAAAACGGTGAAATGGGGATAAAGGCCATATTCTTGGCTGACGTAGGCGATGTTCCTTTTCTCTAGAGGGGTCTTCCCCACATCGATGTCGTCGAAAAGAACCGTTCCTTCGTAGGGGAATTTGCCAAGCAAGCAACGGAGCAAAGTGGTCTTCCCGCATCCGGATTTCCCCAAAATCGCATTCACAGACCCTTCTTCAAAGCAGGCGTTCAAAGAAGAGAAAACAGGGATTTCCTCTTTCTTTTCATAGAAGGATGCGCTGAGGTTTTGCAAAGTGATTCGGCTCATAAAGATATCTTATCCCATCTATTGGTTTTGTCGGCAAAAGAAAAGCCCTCCCGTCACCGGGAAGGCTTTCTCACCGGATTAGTCGATCCAATTGTATTCGAAGGTGATGTTGCCGTTGGTGGCGGCGGCAGTTGTTCTCCAAATAACCGACATGCCAGGGTTATCGGTTTTGAACATAAGGTTCCTAGCCTCGAAGACATAATTGTCGCCCTGTTTGGCAAACTTCGGGAACGCCAGGTTATCGTTAATAGCCTTGGTCATAATCACGCTATTCGCGGCCGGTTCAACGTTCGAAGTGATCGTCATATTAACGCCTTTATGCGCGCTGGAATTCGGGAACACGATGTTCATTTGGTTATCCGCGCCTTCGGTAAACGTGATGCCGGTAATGGCAGTTCTCGTCCAAACAGCGTCCGCGGAATTGGGGAGAGGGGTAATCGTATTGGACTTAACACCAGCACCAACCCAATCGACTTTCACATCATAATTAATGCGAATTGCAAGGGCACCGGGATAATCAAGGGCAAAGCTGAGAGCTCCGGCATCGTAGCGGTCAGTATGCAAGCCAAAGTCCAAGAAGCCCTGGCCGGAAGGAGAAATGAATCCATCCGCCGACACCGATTCTTCAGTCGTCGTAACTCCGCCCTTGGTTGTGGACTTCTTGAAATAATAGCCAAGAGGGCCGCCATTGTAATTTACAAGGACACGGTCATTCGAATGAGCGCCTTGGCCCTGGACATAGCCGGCAGCAAGAGGCTTGACGGCGAAAGCGCGGATCGTGCTCAATTTGTCCTGCCCCATGATAGAAGCCGGAATCTCGCCCATTTGGGAATACATCCCACCGCCAGCGTTGTCCATAACGAGTTCGCCGTTTTCATAAGCAATATAACGGTTTGCTTTAGCGCACGACGCCCAGTCCGTCATAGAGCCCCCGCCCCAGCTTTCAGTGACGGAAGATTTGAAAAGGTTGAAATCAGAAAGTTCCAAACCGCCAGTAGCAGCCGCACTGGCGCTCGTTTGAGCGTTAACAGTCAGTCCCATTCCATGATCTTTGAAAGACTTCAACCAGAAACGGTTGTCGTTATCATTCGCATATCTCTTGTAATAGACTTGCCAATTGTCCGCGATGGAGAGAACCTGAGCGGCATCATCGGCGGTTCCCTTGCTGTGGAACTTCATGTGGGTATAACCCGCTTCGTAGGCTTCGGCCAAAACGGTGGCGCGGATTTTGATCGCGGAGCTATTGGAAATCACCTTCCCGTCTTCGATGGTGACGGGGGTCTCATAAGCATAAGGAGTCGAGAACACTTCGGGGATCGTGTAAGAGGGGATGTAACGTTCATCGGTATCCTCAACCGCGAAGCCCTCGCCATGAGTGGCATCGGTGATGGTTCCCGCACTCGGAGCGGCGAATTCGACTTTGTGATTGAAGTCGTTGCAGCAAATCCAGTATTCCTTAATACCGGAAGTTTTCGAGGTAGGATTGACGCGCGCGTAATGGTGGATTTGGCAGGAAGCGTTGTGGACGTGGCTTTCTTCCTCGGCGTTGATCTTCACCGCCAATCCAACGGAAGTGGAAATGGCTGCTGCGGCAATCCCAAAAACGGAACCAGCCGCGGCAAGAGCCAAAAAGCGTTTCTTCATATTCGGATATCTCCTTATTTATGGTACTAATATCCTCATTTTTATCCGGATAAAATACGCCTTTAGGTAAGAAAATAATGCTACTTATGAGAGTGACAATATTTATGTGTAATTGACGCCTTTATAGGCTTGCTTGCCTAGCTAGGCAAGCAAAAAGCCGCCCCGTCCTCTATAATTTGTTTGCTTAAGACGAATTAGAAAGGAGCCAAGCGACCATGTCTATTATACAACTGTTTTCGTCGATGACGGCAGAGCAGGCGGCATC
>JBNMGG010000003.1:0-91136 GCA_050872145.1 Candidatus Alloenteromonas sp.
GTTTCAGTTTTTTCTTTTCCCGGAGGGGCCTGGACTCGTCCTTAATTCAATAAGGAGAAAAATCAACATTCATGAAAACCAAACGCCTCGCCTTGCTGTCGTTGCCTCTTCTTGTTTTGCTCGTTGCCGGGTGCTCGGGGAACGGGAATGAGAATTCCTCTTCTTTGGACGCCTCCTCCAGCTTGCCTTCTACGAGCGATCCTTCCGAGCCCTCTTCCAGCGAATCTTCCTCCGAAGAAACTCCGGAGAAAATCTACAACGTCGAGGAGGCCATCACTTTGGCTCAGAATAGCGACACCACGAACAAAGAATATCTAGTCCGCGGGATCGTGAAGAGCTTCAAAAACTACTATTACGGCCAATGCACCTTAACCGATGGGAACGGCCACGGCATCGACGTCTTCGGCCTTCGCGGAGAAACCGACAAGGATTATTTCTCTACTCTCCCCGTGGTACCCAGGGTTGGCGATACCGTCGTGATCCGCGGGGTGGTGAAGGAATACAAAGGGGCCGCCGAAATGGGCGTCTCCCACGTCCAATCCGTTGAACAGACCCACGAAACCCCCGACTTGGCCCCTTATCAGGCGAAGACCATCGCCGAGGGCAGGGCGTCTGAGGTTGGGAGCAAAGTCAAATTCACCGGGGTCGTCGCTTCCCTCACCCATACCCAAAACATGAACTACGACGGCTTCTATTTGGTGGACGAGACGGGTTCCATCTTCGTCTACGGAGGCGAATCGGCGAGCCAAGTCCAAGTGGGCAATACCGTCACCGTCGTGGGGGAGGTCGATCATTTCATCGCCGCGACGGAGAAAACCTACGCGGATCAATTCGGCTATCAAGGGGCGATTCAAATCAAGGACACCTACGTTGTCTCAAACGACAAGGGTAATTCTTCTTTCCCCCGCGGCTGGATGAAGAAGACCACGATGAAGGAAATCATCTCCACCTCGGTGAAGGAAAAGAACATCACCTCGGATTCCTTCTTGGTCACCGGCGTGGTGAAGAAGGACGAAAACACGGGCTACGTGAATTATTACCTCGACGATTTGGACGGGAAGACCGGCGGCAGGGTCTACACCTCCAACAGCGGGGCTGACTTCAAGTATCTTGATGCCCTCTGCGATCAAATCGTTGACATGGTCGTTTCCCCCATCAACTGCAAATCCACCGTATCCGGGACCGAGTACCGCTTCATTCCCCTCGATGTGAAGATCGCCGAGGGCTATTCCTTCGATTTGGCGAACGCGCCCCAATTCGCCTTGGACTACGTCGCCTTGGATCAGTTCCAAAAAACCTATTATGCGGATCCAAAGCTCGAAGTCGCGACTTCCTATTCCAACTCCCTCATCGGCATCGAGGGGCTCAGCGTTTCTTATTCTTCCTCCCAAACCGATTTGGCCTATTTCGCCTTCGAGGATGGCAAAACCATCTTCCACACCTCGGAAACCCTGACCGGCAAAGCCACCCTCACCGTGACGGCTTCCTTGGGTTCCTATAACGCTTCTTCTTCCTTTGACATCGAAGTGGCTTCGCCCGCCTTCGATGCCAAAACGGTGAAAGAAGCGGTGGATGCCCAAGAAGGGGAAGAGATCACCGTCAAAGGGGTGGTCATGGGCAAAGTCCTCAATAAAATCGGCTTCTACGTCGGGGATGATACGAGCATCATCGCCGTTCAACTTTCCAGCAAAGACGATCTCTCCAAAGTCGAAACCGGGGATGAGGTCATCGTGAAGGGAAAACGTACCTTCACCGGGCCTAGAGACAACTACACGGGTCAGATCAACCTGTCCTTGTCGAGCGTCCTCGCGGTCACTTCCAAGGGCAATTCCTATTCTAGGGCTACCATTCAGGAGGTTTCCTTCCAGGATTTGGTTTCTTACGGCATGGATACCAACCACACCGCGGAGCTTTACCGCGTCAGTGCCTACGCGACGATTTACACGAATTCCCGCGGATACGGCATGTTCGAATTCTTCGAGAACGAAGCCTCCAGCAAGAACGGAGGAAACTATTTGAAAGTCTACTCGGGGAACAATGACCAATACGCCTTCCTTGAAAGCATGGCTGGCAAGCAAGTCACCGTGGAACTTGCGTTGTGCAACTGGAACTGGAACGGGAAGAACCCTTACCAGTGCTGCCCGTTCTGGGTGAGCGACGGGGAGAACGTGGTCGTCAATCCGATCGTTGACTGAGATCTGAGTTGATTGTAGAGCCGCGGGTTCGCGGCTCTTTTTTGCGTTTCCGATCTGCTGGAGGCAAATTTCCTATCATTGACAGATTTGGTCGGGGGGGGGGTAGTATTTGGCTAAATTTCAGTAGGGGGCAAAAAATGCAGATTGGGTTTGCGGTTTGCAGGCCAATGATGGAGGCCGAAAACCCGCAAGCAACGTTGTGCTGCGAAAAGACGTTGCTGATTTCCCTTCTGGTGGTTGGAATCCTTATATTGATTTGCTTGGGTCTTTTGGTCTTTTTTCTCGGGAAGGCGTTTTCCATTTCAAAAATGGAAAGGCATTTCGAAATTTTTGAGCATTGGTATACGTTCGTCCAAAACCAGCCCAACCAAAACATGTCGTTTGCTTCCCGAAGCAAGAAAATGAACATCACGATCAAAAAAGAAAACGGCGTGATTACTGATGCCGAACTGGATTGCGGGAAAAAGCGGGGCGATGATGGTGGAAAACATTGATTGCTGTAGGTTGATTTGCTTTTTCGCTGTTCTTTTGCTTGTTGTTTCTTTGCTGATTTACGAGATTGCTCGTTGCGCCTTCAAAAAGGATGATTTTCATCAAATTCCCTATAGCATAGGCTCAATCTTTGCGTGCTTTGCCGTCGTGTGCTGCTGGTGGGAACAAATTTGGAAAAGCCCGTTCATTGCGGTGGCCTTAGCCTTTCTTTACGCCGTTTTCGTAATGGCTTCGAAGACTATCCTGGCGTTTTCTACTTTGGGCAAATGCAAAATAAACAAAGATAAGTTTTGGTGCTTTCTTAGATATAACTCGCAGCTTTTGTTCGTTTCCCCCGATTTCTTTTTCACCGCTTTGTGCAAAGATGCTTTTTGGGATGCGAAATTTGGAAAAAGAGCCCGCTTGATTTGGCTTTACAATATCGAGAACCTTCTTTTTTCTTTCATTCTTGTTTTTGCTTTTTCCTCCTCTTGGTTTTTCGGCCTTTCGCCGATTGTTAGTAGGATCTTTCTTTCGCTCTTGGGGATTCGAATTGTTTCCCGGTCGATTGAGGTGGCTGTGTCCTTCCTGAAAGACGTTTGCCGATTTGGCGCTTTGCCTTCTTCTTCCTTAAAAGTTCCCGAACGAGTGGGACTATCCTTCTTGTCGATTTTGGAAATGGTCATTTTGGCTTTTGGCGTCAGTTTCTGCTCCGGTCGGTTTTCTTTTACCTCATCTGCCGGTTTTGCTTTTTCTCTTGTTTCCTCCATTTCCATAAACGGCTCCCTTGGCGGAGTTGAAATGGCACACATTTTCTGCGGCTTATCCTGTTTCTCACTCGTCGGAGTCGTTATTGGCTCCTATTTAGGGAAAAGAAACCGTTCGGTTGAAAAAGCGAAGAGCGAATCCCCTCAGCTGTTTGTTTATTCCAATAAAGATGTGAAAAACGTTTTATTGTTTGAGCCCAGTGATAGAGATGCGAATTACTGTTTGGACTTCATCAATGAACCAAACTGGTTTTACCGCATAGACAATAGAGGAAGCCCGGTTTTCGTTTCGGCCCCTGAGTGTCCTTCCATTTTGCAGCAAACCAACAGCGGCTTCAATTTGGTTGGTGGTACTCGGTTCGTAATTCGGCTGGATTCCAAGACGCAAAGAGCCGAAATATTCAAAATCGAATAATGAATACAAAAAGAATGAGGAGAAAAACAATGAAGAAATGGTTATTAGGGTTGGCGTTGCTGGCGAGCGGCTCGATGCTTTTGTCCGGTTGCAATTTCGCGGAAGAATCCGATCAGGACAACGTTTCCTTTGATGGAGAAGGCAAACTTACGGCTCCCTTTGACGAGGGAATCACGGAGAAACAATTCAACGCGATTGACAAGGCAACCGATCATTTGTTGGTTAAACCAAAGAATGAAAACTTGCTCCCCGGAACGGAAACGTTGGGAAAGTTTGGCATTACCAAAATGACGAAGCTATCCCCCATGAGCGATTGGTATTTGGCTTATTCCTCTGAAAATGCCGATATCGTAAAACTGGCTCATGACCTTCGAAAAGAAGGCTGCTTTGAACTCGTTGATTTTGACTATATCGGGCAGGGCGGTGGTTTCGCCTTTGCCGATGGGGCTTCTAACCCCTATGCTGAAACTTCCTCGTTTTTCGAAACGGCAAACGTCACGAAAGCTTGGGAATATATGAAGGAAAAAGGAGTTGCGGGTGGGGACCATTCCGTAACCGTGGCGGTAATTGACACCGGGGTTGATTACAACCACGAAGATCTCAAGGCCAACATGTGGACCAACCTCAATGAAATTCCGGGAAACGGAATCGATGACGACGGGGATGGATACGTGGACGACGTTTACGGCGCGAACACTCTTGATGAGGTTTATGGCGCGGATGCAGGCAATCCGATGGACGACCATGGGCACGGGACCCACGTTGCCGGAATTATCGCGGGGGTTAACAATACGAAAGGGTCCCTCGGCGTTGCCTATAACTGCAAAATCATGGCGATTAAAGCCGGGAACGCAAGCGGCTATTTCACCAATTCGTCGATTGCCAAAGCGGTGCTGTACGCCTATGAACACGGGGCGGACGTCATCAACATGTCTTTCGGTTCCGCTGGTGTGTCCTTTGCCGTTCAAGAGGCTTTAAGCAAAGCTTACGAAAGGTGCGTGCTGGTTGCTGCAGCTGGGAATGATGGGCTGCCCAATGAAGGGGCTCCCGAATATCCTGCCGCTTTCCCTTTCGTCATTGGCGTCATGAGCGAATCAGACTCGAACGTTGAGAGTTCCTTTACCAATTACGATGTCAAATTGGGCAATCAAAAAGAATATGAAGTCTATGCCCCGGGAGAAGGGGTTTTCTCTACGTTGCCTGGGAATCGCTATGCAAAATGGAACGGAACCTCAATGGCTGCTCCGGTTGTTTCTGGCGCCGCTGCCTTGCTTCGTAGTTTGCACTTGGATCGAAACCTATTCCCAACAAAGGCAATCATGGCTCGGCTTTGCGCTGGCAACGGTCGTGCGGTGAGATGCGGGAATCCAAGTTTGCATGGTCCGCATAACATCCCCAGCGGTTTGGATGTTTATCAGTCTCTTGTTCAAGAGCCGAAGCCGGATGTGAGTCTTTATGACCATATGATTTTCGACAATATTGGCGAGAACGATGACGATGATGGCGTAATCGACGCGGGAGAAACGATCAATATCGGCGTAACCTTAAAAAACAGAGGTGGAGTTGCAAGGGACGTAAAAGTTGAAATCAACACCTTAAGCGAAGCTGGGGTTGAAGACCGCTATGTCAAAACGACAATTGGATCGATTTCCGTGAAGGACATCGGGACTTATTCCCTCCAAGATTGTGGCGAGATCAAAGACGAAAGCAGCGGAAAAGTGACGGGCGTGCAAACCCCTCTTCAGATTCAAATCGCAGAAAATTGCCCGAATGACTATTTACGCGATATTAACGTAAAAATGTCTTGGAAGAACGGCCTAGACGAAACGGACGAGACCGTCTATACAAAATCCGACACATTCCAGATTAACGTGCAGAAGGGCATCCTCCTTCCTAAACTAATTTCCAAAGACACGACCTTATCAAAAGGTAGTTACTACATTTTGAATTCATCCATGGTTGTTGAAAAAGACGCGACTTTGACCATCGAACCGGGCGTCACGATTCAATGGTACGCATCCTCGACAAAGAAATATCAGTATTCCTATTCCGATTTGAAAATAATAAATAACGGGAAAGTTGTTGCCAAGGGCACTGAGGACAACCGGATTGTTTTCAAACCTTCTGAACTTTTCCCTGATCTTCCGGTGACAATCAAAAATTCGAACATAGAATTCGAGTTTTGCGATTTTATCAATCTCAACTTCCAGGGAGACGACAATGGTGCTATGGTAAAAAATTGCTCTTTCACGATGCAGCACGATTACCAAGGAATCGATGATGCTTATTTCGTTCCGACGAGCGATGGCCAATCCAGTAGCGGAGTTTATCAACTTTTTGCTAAAACAATTGAAAACTGTTCCTTCTTTGAGTGCGACTACAGCAGATTAGATGTTGAAAGCTCAATCCGTGATTGCTCTTTCTACAACTGTCTCATGGGAAATTATTACGGAATAATCGTTTACGACAAATGCGTCGGCAATTATTTCTATAACGATTTTGCTTCAGTCCGAAATGACAAATTCCATATCACGCTTTCTTTTCCAAACTCTTATATCAGTGTCGATTCCCGTGGTCTTTTTGAAAGTAACGTTTTCTATTTTGCTAATATTAACAATCTTTCAATCCAACTCGCGACGAGCCAAAAGTATCGCAATGTCATTTCCATTTCGGCTAATACGTTCTTTGATATGGATTCGGCGGATTTGGATGCTGTTTTTATCGATTATTTTGATAACGGCGAATCGGGGATTCTAGATTATTCCGATGGTTGGAATGGCGCCGATTATTCCGCGGCTACCCCTATCATTTTGGATGCATATTTTGAAAACGCTGATGGCGAGCGTCAGGATCCCGTGGGTGCCGGCACTTATAAATGTGTAGTGGTCGCTTCTCGCGACATGGATACGACAATCCCGCTCAAAGTCAGCTTTGGTTCGACTGATCCTTATGCGGATTACGCTGTCGAAGGATCTTGGAAAGAAGGCTCAAAAACCATTTGGGAAGGGACGTATTCATTCGATTCAAAATACGAAGGAGGTACAAATCACTTTGCCATTTATAACGGACGAGCGGACGATAACCACTCGCTTCAATTGATTTGCGATTCAAGGCTTACTTTCAAGATCGATGTTTCTTCTGCCCAGGCGATGAGTCTACAGGCCAGCGCCACCTCCAATGGAGTCCAATTGACGTGGTTCCAAGACGATTACCCAACGATTGCTGGCTATAACCTTTATAAGAGCACCGCGAAAGACGGGCAGTATACAAGGGTCAATAAATCCCTCGTCGCTTATGACGTTACGGAATATCTCGATCAAGAAGTTGAGCCTGGCGCGACTTATTACTACAACTTCACCGTCGTTCTCTCGAACATGAGCGAAAGCAAGCCTTCGGGAAAGACGAGCGTCACGACATACGATTCTTTGGCCCCTGACGTCTATCACACCCCGATTTCGACTGCTTACCTTGGTTTTAACCTCATGGTCTCGGCTACCGTTACAGACAACGTTGGGGCACAATCCGTTGCTCTCCGTTACCGCGTTAAGGGCGAAGAGGCTTTCCAAGAGGTGGCCATGATCGGAAACAACAGCAAATATACGGGGATGATCCCTGCCTCTTCGATAACCGAGGCTGGCCTTGAATACTACATTGACGCCTTCGACGGCGTGAACCACACCTATTCCGGAACGAAAGAAAATCCCCATCAGGTCATCGTTCAAAGCAAAGTTACCGAAAACGAAAAGGGAGATGTCGACGCAAATGGCGTGATCGACCTCTACGATGCGCTTTTGGTGATTCGCGCGGCGAATGATCTGGAAAATTTGACGACGGACGAATTCAATCGTGCGGACTTAAATGGGAATGGACATTTAACTGCCTATGAGGCGATGCTGATTTTGCAATTCGCTAATGGGACGATCACTTCCTTTAAGGAATACCTATGACAAGCTTCTGCGCTGGCCTGTTGGCCTTAGGCCTCATTCTTTCCCCAATTAAATCTGCAGGCGTGGATGCTACCAGCCAAAGCGCTTCAGCTTCTTTGAGTCTGACTTCAGAAGACGCCGCTCAAGGTGGATCTTTAACGATTAACCTGGTTGCGGATGGGCTCAATAATATTTCTGCCTTTTCATGTGAGGTTTTCTATCCCGTGTCTGTGGTAGAAACAAGTGCCGTTTTTCCTACGGTAAACGAATCAATTGCTTTGTACGATATAAAGAAAAACGAAGCGGGCGTCGTGTCGTTTTCCTTTCTTTCCCCGGCATCGGACGGGATTAGCTTTGCCGACGGCACAAGCCTTTTAAGTATCACCGTTGGTATCAAATCCGATGCCCCCGCTGGTTCTGCCCGGTTTTGGTGCGCGACCGGCGAAGTTTATGATTCGAGCAAAAAAGCGGTCGCTTTGAATTCGCCTTCTTGCTATTCCACCATTGCGGAAAAACAAACCCCTGCTCAGGAAGCAAGAATCGACTTTTCTTGCAATAAAGATAATTACGTAAAGGGCGAAGATGCCTTATTTAACCTTTCATTCGTGAATTCTCTTCGTTTGTCCGCCCTCCGTGTTGTCTTTACCTTTGACGGTTCGATTTTCGACTTTGTTTCTTTTGCCCCAAAGAATGATTTAGGCTCCGCCCAAACAAATCTGAACACTCAGCAAAATGGAGTGGTTGCGTGGGCGTTTCTTTCTCCGGGTGGAATTGATTGCTCCAGTCAATTTGCAACCCTTACTTTGAAAATAAAATCCGGGAAAGAAACGACTTCCACGGTAAACGTCTCGATTTCACAGGTATATGGAGCCGATAAGACTCAGTATGCCGGATCCAGCCGATCCACCCAGGCAACAATCGTGAAAACCAAGCCGAAAATTCGACTCAAGAACTTAAACATTCAGTCGGATACCATGTCTATGGACTGCATAATCGACGCGGAGAGCGAAATGGCCTGCGGCGATTTTACAATCACCTATCCGGTGGATTCCCTTGTTGTTTCTTCCGTTACAACGCCCGCCCCGGCCAAAGTATTTTTTTCGCAAGGCAAAGACGACGGCAAATTTAATTTCTCTTATTTAGATACAAAGGATCTGGTTGATGAGACCACCCTTTTGACGATTTCTTTTAAAAAGAAAGTCTTTTTTGCGGACCTTGAAGGCACGATCGGAATTAAAAACCGTTACGATTCTTATGGCGAACCAAGGAATTCCAACCACGACTATTTAGACATCGGCTTTGAGCCATGCCAGTATTCTTTTCCCTTCAATTTTGAATCGATCTCGTACAACGTGTCTTGGGATTCGGAAACAAGAACGGTCACAGATGATTACTTCAGCCTATACATGAACGAAGGGGAGTCGATTTACAACATAAAGATAAATGGAATCTCGGTTGAGTCGATTCATAATGAACTCACCGAACTTGCGGAAAACGATGGCGTTTATACCGCCATTAGTCCCTGCGCTTTTGTGGCTAATTTTTTCCAAAACGAGTTCTATTTTGGATACTGCGGTTGGGAAGATACGATTCGTTCTATGAGAGCAGAAGAATTTTCCAAAAAACTAGATCGTCTAACGACGAATGTCGCCATTTGTGACGGAAATGGGTTTTTGCCGGAGAAAAAATCGGAAATGCTCAATCTTTTGAAGGAGTATCGAAAATTCGTCGATGAAATCAAAAATGTCCTTTCAAAGTCTTTCCTTTCCGACGGAACATCCGTCCCTGAACGAATCGCTGTTCTCGAAAGAGGGGAAACTAGAGCAACGCTAGGAAGCCTTCTGCCAAGAAAACCCGAAAGCGAGAGGACCCAAAGTTTGTCCGAGACATCTTCCGTTGTTTTTGTCGCCCTTTCCATCGTCACCGTTCTTGGCTTTGCTTTTTATCATCGCCGGAAACGATTCAACTAGTTGAAAGCATGCATCCTGCCCCTTCGTTTTTGCGGCCCCCTCTTCCTTAGTGGTAGTATTGTTTCATCATTATGGATTACATCGAATTCGCGGGTTATAAACCCTACGTCGATCCGCTGAACAAACTGGTTCATGCCTATACCGATGAAGAGGGGAACCTCTTTTACGTCGAGCCGGGTTTCTACGATGGATTATTGGGTTTCGAGGAGAAGCGGCCCGAAGCTTTCCCCCGCATCATGGAGGAGATCGACAAAACGATCAAAAAGAACCATAAGGTGATCTTCACCGCGGATTTCGAGAACCCTTGGATTGAGCGGGACGGCTTCCTCTACCGCGAGATCAGCGACATCACTGATCCCCTTTTGGTGTTCGTGGAAGACAAATCCCGCGGGAGCGACTACGGAGACTAGTATGGAGGGGATCATTCTTCATTCTCCGTCCCGCGTTTCCTCTTCTTCCTTTTCGATGGAGAAGAAGTATCTTCTTTCCTGCAGCAAAGTGACCGACGTCCAGCTTCGTTTCCTTTCCTTTGAAGAAGGGGAGCAGTTGATTCGTAAGAACCCCAAAGGCATTGGGTTCCTTTATTTCTATGATGAAGACCTCTACTTGGAGGATCTCGCGGTGAGGCTGGGGGTTCCGAGTTATTCCAACCCCAAGAACTACCTCTATGGTCATGACCTGGGTGCTTTTTATCACCGGATTTCCGATTGCTCTCTTGCCTGCCCTCATTTCTACGTTTCCCCCCATTTGGAAGGGGAATCTTATTCCAACGGCTTTGAAAAGCTCTCTTTGGGCATGAAGGAGGCGGGGCTTAGTTATCCCCTCCGTTTGAGGAAGAGGATGGACGCAGACGTTTATTCCCCTTCTTTATGCCTTACCCCGATCGAATTCAACGCGAAGCTCAAAGAGCTGGGGAACGTCCCCTTCGTGGGGGAAGAATACCTTTCTGGCCCCCTTCTATTGGCCTTGGTGATTGGAAAGAAGTGCTTCGGCATTGTAGAACAACAGGGCAAGAAGTGGGTTCCTTCTACCTTTGATAACCGCTTCGTTCGTTCCCTTGCCTGCCAAGTCGGCGAGGCTTGCTATAGGGAAGCTTCCTTGGTCCTTCTCCAAAGCGATGGGAAGACCCCCCTCCCGATTGGGATATCCTCCCGTTTGCCCATTCTTCTCTTCGATTCCCTTTTGGGGACCCACGCGGGGGAGGAATGGATCCTCCATCTTCAGAAGCTCGCCAAAAAACAAAAGGTGTTCCTTTATTCCGAAGACGAATCCATCAAAAGGGAACGTTCCCTGCTGAATAAGGACAGATAAAACGAAAGCCCCGCGGGAACCTCGCGGGGCTTTGCTTTTTTCGTTTACTTCCCTTGCGGGGAGAATGCCTTCATGGACGTCCACATGATCCTCAAACCATAGAGGAAGAGGAAGACGAACATCGTCATGGAAGACATCGACTGGGAGAGCAAGAAGCCAAGGGCTAAGGAGAGGATGGCCGGGGCCATGGCTTCCCAATAGGCGATCTTTTGGCATTGCCAGAAGGTGATGACCCGGTAGGGGTTGTTCTTGCCGCGGGTGACCAAGAAGAGCACTAAGCCAAGCAGCAGGATGATGCCCGCGTTGATGCCGGAGAGGATGCCGACGTTCTTCCAAGCAAGGTCGACCTTGGTGGTCTCATAGCCCTTGGTGAGAAGGGTACGGTAATTGTCGCGGACCTCGCTGATGTAGGCTTGGGGATCGGCGGCGAAGTCTTTGGCGGAAGAAAGGGTGGATAGGGATTTGCCTTTGAGGCCATCGTAGTTATAGGAGACGAAGGCGTTGGATGTGGCGGTGCTGCGATCGGGGTAGGATGCGAAGGCGAACCCGGTGGTCTTGAAGGCCAAGACGGAAACGCGGTAGGAAGTGGTGGTGGTCGTCTCGCTGGTATTGCCCTCGCTGTCGGTGACGGCGGAGGATTTGCTCACGTCGTAGGTGGACAGGGCGGTGAGGGTGGTCTGGGAGATGAGGTCGTTGGTGAAGAGGACGCGGAGCTGAGGATAGCCGGAGACGGCGTCTTTGGCTTCGTAGTAATAGTTCTTCGCGGTTTCGTTCCCGCCGGCGTTGTAGAGCTTATTGAAGGAAGCCTCGTCGTTGATAAGGTTTCCATTCTCGTCGATTTTGATGTCGACGTTCTTCTCTTTCATCTCAAGCTGGAACTTGGCCAAGCCATTGCTGATGCTGGTCCCGCCCGCGGCGAGGACGGTTTGCCCCATATTCACCTGCATGTTGGAGACGAAGCTCGGGACCAAGGTGATGACCACGGAGGTGATGGCCAGGATGACTGGCATCCACCAATGGTATTCCCTGGCGGCTTTGATGGCCGCGTCGTTGTTGACGAGGGTTAGAAAACCGGTTTTGAGTTTGTCTTTTGTTTCCGGAGACATCCGGGATTTTTTCTTGTTGTTGTTCTTCTTTGACATGAGGAGTCCTTTTGCTTATAAAGCAAAAACAACGATACACGAGTAAGGGGTGTTTGGAAAGGGGAACCCTTTCGGGGCAGCCGGGGAATATCGGGGAAATGAGGGAGTTTGTGGGGCTGTAAGAGTCAATTGGCCCCTCTAACTTCAAACGAGGAGCAAACTTCCGATGACGGAACCGGGATTAGAAAGGCGTTCTAGCGGAAGAGATCAGGCGCCGAAAATTGAAAATCACGGGAATTTTAAATTGAAAATCACGGGAATAAAAAATTGAAAATCCAGGGAATGAAAAGTTGAAAATCACGGGAATTTCTCCATAATAGGTTTCATGAGTGAATATTTTGAACGCTATATTGAGCAGATCATCGCTAATAAAATGAAATCCAGCGGTGCAGTGTTGGTTGCCGGTCCGAAATTCTGTGGGAAAACGACGACGAGCATGCGCTTTGCGAAAAGTGTCTATCGTATTAATACGAAAAACGTTGTTGATA
Organism: Candidatus Alloenteromonas sp.; assembly: GCA_050872145.1. GTDB lineage: Bacteria > Bacillota_I > Bacilli_A > RFN20 > CAG-826 > Alloenteromonas. Next base: position 12,686 of record JBNMGG010000003.1, read on the forward strand.
TCACAAAGTTCAATCCGAAAATTGCCCTTGTGGGTGAACGCCCTCATTTAATTGACGAATGGCAAAAAGTGCCGGATATTTGGAATTGCGTCAAAGAAGATTTGGATATCGATTACCAATTTGGAAAATTTATTCTTACGGGAAGTTCAACTCCCGCGGATAAAACAAGGATACAGCATAGCGGAGCAGGAAGAATCGCTCCATTGAAGATGTACCCGATGTCTTTATATGAGTCGCACGATTCGAAAGGGCTCGTTTCCTTGAGCCACTTATTTGAAACAAAGCGGCTAGAGGTGGTGGATCCCAATCAAGATTTTGATTTGAAAGATGCTGCTTATCTTGTTTGCCGGGGTGGCTGGCCTCTGTCCGTCAAAGCATCAAAAGACGTTTCGCTGGAAGTGGCCAAAAACTATTATGAAGGACTGTTTTATTACGATGACAACGACAACCCGTCATTCCGTAACAAGAATCCGGAAATTTATAAGGCAATCTTAAAAAGCTATGCGCGGAATATCTCCACGGAAGCTGCCTTAACGACAATAATCGGGGATGCTAGGGGCGGCGGAGAAAGGGAAATGGACGAAAAAACCTTCCGCGAGTATTGGACGGCTTTGAAAGACCTCTACATGATCGAAGACATGGAGGCCTGGAACCCAAATATTCGTTCAAAAACAGCGATTGTTGCCACTCCAACCCGGCATTTCTTTGATACTTCTCTTGCTTGTTGCGCGTTGGGGATTTCCCCTCAGGATCTTATGAACGATTTGAATTCTTTCGGTTTTTTCTTTGAAGACATGGCCGTCCGCGACCTTCGGGTCTATATGAGTAAAAATAATGGGACTCTTCGCCACTATCGCGACAATGCCGGCCTTGAGTGCGACGCGATTTTGCATTTGCCAAATGGGAAATGGGCTGCAATCGAAATCAAATTGGGTGGTGAGGAATTAATTGAGGAGGGGGCAAAAAAACTAACCCTTTTGAAAAATAAATTGGCGGAAAAAAGCGATGAACCCGCCCCGGAATTTATGATGATCTTGACGGCATTTGGGTCGCTTTACCAACGCCCGGATGGGATTATGGTCGTCCCGATAAATACCTTGAAGGCCTGATTTTGCCCGCACGTTTCAATTCGATGAAAGTTGGCACGGATTTTCGGATGCGCTACAATGCTCCCGCCATCGCTATGGCAATCTCTCTGTGGGGCCGTACAGGTTTTGACGGGGGGATGTCTGGCCCCGGCTGCAGTGGAGTGGTGATCCTTAACACCAAACAACAATAACTGACAACAACACTGTCAAACCTTGGATGCTCGGTGCTTCGCATCGCGCTTCCGCCGCTCTTGCCTAATTAGAGCTCCATTCAATGGACCCCGCCTTTGCGGGGAGAGCACGTTCACTCCCGACTTCGCGTCTTATAGGGGGATGGGCGCAATACAAGGCGATAAGCTTCTGGGTCGGCTAGCCTAGGGGACGAAAAAATCCAGCCAAGTCCAAAGGCAGTTGGTTCCCGCCGCTCTTTGGACGAAAAGGCGGGAACTAAACTGTAGACGCCTCGGTGGGACGCCCTTCGGACCAGGGTTCGATTCCCTGCGACTCCACCAATTCGATGACTGGCCTCTTTCTTCGGAAAGGGGTTTTTTCATTCTGCCTTTCGGCTTTGGATCACTCTCCTTGACCGCTAAATGGATATACCATGCTCTTTGTTTTCTTATAAAAGTTCGATGCCATCGCTATTTATTTGTCATTTTCCGAATTTTATTCGCCTCTTTCATGAACCGTATAACCTCTAAAATGGCGTCATTTTTAGAAAACGGTACCTCGAAAATGGCGTCAAAAACAAAAAACGTACCCTCGAAAATGGCGTCATTTTCAATTATTATGTTCGCGGGATGTCTGATATGTTCAAAAGAAAAGTCTACGAAGAACTCAAAGAATGGAAGAGCAAAAGCAACGGGAAAACGGCCGCGCTGCTAGAAGGGGCGCGCCGCGTTGGCAAATCCACAATCGTGAGGGAATTCGTGAAAAACGAATACCGTTCCTACGTTTTTATCGATTTTGCCAATACTTCCAAAAGCCTAGTTTCCCTTTTTGACGATCTCAGCAACCTCGACCTTTTCTTTTTACGGCTGCAAGCAGAGATGAACGTTTCTCTCTACGTTCGGAATTCCGCGATTGTTTTTGATGAGGTTCAACTCTGCCCGAAAGCTAGGCAGGCGATTAAATATTTGGTTGAGGACGGTCGTTATGACTACATTGAGACGGGATCGCTGATTTCCATTAAGAAGAACGTGGACAAGATTCTTATCCCTTCCGAGGAAACACGGATCGAAGTTTATCCGATGGATTATGAGGAGTTTTCTGATGCGGTGGGATTTAACTATCAGGCTTTAAAAGCCCTTTATTCCAGTGGAAAAGGAATTGGGGAGGCAACGAATCGCGTCTTGATTCGAAACTTTAGGACCTATGTGGCTGTCGGAGGGATGCCCCAGGCCGTTGCCGCCTTCGCGGAACACAAAAATTTCGACGAAATCGACCACATCAAAAAAGGGATAATCAATCTTTACGAAGAGGATCTCAAAAAAATAGACAAATCCGGCAGACTTTCAAAGATGTACGAAACCATCCCCGCTCAGCTTGTCGCGAAGAAAAATCGTTTTTCCTTTGGATATGGCTTAGGGAAGAAAACCAAAAAAGATGACGAAAGGCTTTTTGATTTACTGGATTCGAAAATCGTGAATTGTTGTTACAGAGTCAACGATATTTCCCCTTCTCTCAGCCTTTATACGGACTTCACGAATTTCAAGCTTTACGTGGGGGATACGGGTCTTTTCACATCCATGCTTTTCAACAGCGAAGATAGAGCTCATGAAGATATTTACAAAAAGCTGTTAAGCGACAAATTAGATTTGAATTTGGGCTATCTATATGAGAATGTCGTCGCCCAAATGATCGTTGCTTCCAAACGGGGCTTGTACTATTTCACGTTCCCAAAAGAAACCAGCGGGAATTACGAGATCGATTTTTTGCTCTCAAACAAGAACAAAGTAATCCCCTTAGAAGTGAAATCCGGGCAAGTTAAATTCCACGATTCCATCGATCGCTTCGGCGAGAAATATTCGAAATTTGTCAAGGATCGGTTCCTCGTCTCCGCCAAAGATCGTTCCAAAGAAAAAAATCTTGCAAACATTCCCTTCTATTTGCTCCCATTCTTGTTAGGCGAATAAATTTCCAACCCCGCTTTTTTGACAAAGGCGTTTGTCTCGTGATGATTCACTGTTCACATGCCGTGCCGAATGGACAATCCGATGTACGAAATCCGGCAATGCTTTATAGATACTTAGCCAGGCTAGTTTTGTATCGTCTTTTTATTTCACAAACTGTGCCAATTGGCACAAAAAATTAAATAGAACCTCTGATAGGAGCAGTTAACGGTGATGCGGGTGCGATACTTAGAGCAAAACTTTGGAAGTGTCTTAGATAGACGCTGGTGGGGATACACGCTTTTTGCTTTTGCCCGACGTTTTTAACGTTCTTTGGCAATTAAACGGGCTTTTTCTCCTTTTTCGCGTTACTCTATGTCCATTCATCCCCCAAGAGGTCACATCGATGGAAAACCAGGACAATCTAAAGCAGCAGGGCATCGCTTTCGACAAAGCCGGAGAAAAGCAAAAGGCGATCGAGTGCTTCCTAAAAGCCGCGGAGAATGGGGATAAGGTTTGCTACCTCTACGCGGGCAAGATTTATCAGTTCGATCTCCACGATGAGCAAAAGGCCGGGCCTTTGTTCGTCAAGGCCGCCGAAGGGGGAGTTCCCCGTTCGTTTAACTACGCCTCCCTTGCCTGCAAGAAAGGCAACGGGGTTTCGATCGACTTAGCCAAAGCCGAGGAGTTCGCCCGCAAGGGAATGGAGATGGGGGATTTCTACTGCGCCTATAACTTGGGTATTTGGTACTCCTCCGGAGAGCTGGGACAAGCTGATTCCCAGAAGGCCAAAGAGGCTTTCCAATTCGCCCGCGACAGCGTGGGTTACCCCAAGGCCCCCAAAGAAGCTAAAGACCGGATTGATTCCTATTTGGATTTCCCTTCTGAACCGGCGAAGCCCGAAGAGAAGAAGTCTTCCAGCGAGAATAATTGGATCACCGCCTTTTACATCACCCTGGCTTTGCTTGGCGTAGCGGGGGTGGTTCTGGCTTCGTTTGCCTGTGTCCAATTGAAGCAGCCGGGCTGGTTTGGCCTCTTTGCGTTGTTCGTTCCGATGATCGCGTATAACGTCATGCCCTTCGTTTTCAAAAAAGCCCGTAATAGCGTCCTCTATTTCTACATCGACCTCGGTTTTGCGCTCCTTTACATCGTTGCTATCCTTGTTGCCGCAATTATGTGGCAAAAAGCAAAAGGCCTTTGAAATCCGGTGATAAATCAACAAAGTGCTTTCAAAATTTGATGGAGTTTTTTCGAAATACTCGGCAAAAATCCCTTCAAATTCCCTAGTCCCGATATTTGCCTAATCATTTTTCGTGCATCAGGTTATAATCCAACTGCCCAAGGTTTACACAATTTTCGGGCTGAGCAATGTCGCCTATTCATTAGCAAAGGCGACGTGGGAAGGAACTCAAAACAATGAAAAAGCATAGGCTTATGGTCCTAGGCGTGTCCCTCCTTGCCTCGCTAGGAGTCCTTTCAAGCGGCTTTGCGGGGTGGGTGATCGCGGCTGATCCGATTTCGAAAGAAGGAAACGGCTCCATTTCGGCAGACTACACAGTGGTCACGAACGGCGTTGAAAGCGTGACGGAAAAAGGCAAAGACGGTGAAGTTCGCTTTGCCGCCAACGGAACGACGGCAGGGAAGAATTGGCTCACCGCTGATAAAGGCGCTGCAGATTTGGAAGCTTCGTTCTCTTATACCGTCAAATTGTATGATAGTTCGGAGGCTAAGACTCTTTCGTTCTCCGAATTAACGTTCGCAGAAAATGGTACTAACGGGTATGCAAAAGCCGTCGAAAGTGGCGTTGTTGGAACGCTTCCTACGTTTGTTTCCGTTGCCCCCTCGGAGAAATCTACTGGTTACATCTTAATCACCGCGAACGGTGCCAACGTTACTCTTGCGGATTCAAATAAGTCAGCCAGCGTGACTCTCCAATCTGAGAAATCGTTGGACGTTACCTTTAGTATTCATTTTGCTTGGGGGACTGAGTTTGGAGGCGAGAATCCTCTGGACTATTTCAATAGTCTTGATAAAGATTCGACTAACGTCAAAAAGGCCCAAGACGCTATCGCCAAACTAAAAGATGCGGACGGGGCTAACTTTAAACTCTCCTTTAAAGTTGGAGTTACTGCCTAACCTTTATTTGTCATTTATATCCATATAAAAAGCAAGGAACTTGAAAGGAGTAAAAACTATTATGAACAAGAAACCTACTATTCTCGCCGTTGCTGCTCTTGGCAGCCTCGCCCTCATCGGAACCGGCTTCGCTGGCTGGGTCATCGCAGCGAATGCGGAAACCACTGCTAACGGGACCATTACGGCTTATGAGGTTACCGATAACCGTTTGGTTATCAAAGACCCCGCGTGGGATTCCAACAACGGGACCATTATATTCGGCACGCCAAAAGGCTATACGAACGAATCGGCATGGTTCTCTGCAACAGAAGTTAAAGAAGAAATTCTAAGCGGCTCTTATTCTTTGACGGTTAAATCGAATAATGAAAAAGACACCGGCAAGGTGAAAGTTTCTTTTAGTGACATTGCTGTTGATGAAAATGGGAAAGACAAATATGCGGCTGCAATTGCGCCCGGCAAGGGGCAACTGGTTAAGGCTCCAACGATTACCGTTCATAAGGGCGACAGTGGCGAAGACACCGTCGAAAACAATGGAATGATTGATTTGGCGGCCGCCGGCGTGAAATTAACGTTCAAGGTCGAATTTGGTTGGGGCGAGCACTTTGGAGGAATCAATCCTTATACCTACTATAAGGGTAAAGGATACGATTCCACGATTACGGAAGGCAACAGCGAGACTTATGGCGACGATGCCGTGAATTCTCTTAAAGCTGTTAGTGCGCTGAACGGCCTCAGTTTCAACTTCACTATTCATCTCGACCGCATCGACTAATAAACCAGCCCCTTTGGCCCTCTTGGAAGAACCCGTTTCTCCCTAGAGGGCCCATTTGCGTACTTATAGGCCTTCTAGAAGCATCGAAAAACGATGCCAAAAGCTAGAAAAATCAAATATCTGAATTCGATGCCAAGATAACAAAAAAGGGGTGAAAATCATGGCTAAATTAACGAAAAAATCTTACCAAAGGAAAGCGATGGTTCTCGGAGGGATCATCTTTGCTTCCTGCGCGCTGTTCGCGACGGGCTTTGCCGCCTTCGTCGTTTCCGCTAGCGCGACTTCTGGAGTCGGTGGGTCGGTTAGTGTCGGTACTATTTCGGACAAGGCGATCACCATCGAATCTAAATTGAGCACGGACAAAATTGTCTTCGATGCAAAACAAGGCGATAACACCGGCCGTGTCCGTTGGGACGGGACGAACTTCGCGAATCTCGAAACCCATGTCAGCGGGACCTTTAAGCCTTCCAGCTACGTGAACGTATTCACCGTCAATCTTCGCATGGGGACTGTTGCCGAGGATGGCAAGACCATCAATATTGACGAGGCTGCCGAAGCCCGTATGCAGGCTGCTTCCGAGGCCGGTTATATCGTCCTCCCGGCCTGCTTTGGTGCAGACAAGGCGAAGAAATTGGAATTTGGCACCGAACAGCTCAAAGAAGACGGATCCAATGATACGGCCACTTTCAACTACGACATCACCTTTGCTTGGGGCAATCACTTTAATGGTAAAAACCCCTCGGAATACTACGATTCCAACGAGGGGCTCAGCTCTTATCCCGATGAAACCAAAGATGGGAAAACGGGATATTTGGATGATTTGAAAGCCTTCTACAAAACCATGGTTGGGAAAGACGCTCCTTCCGACGAAGAAGCCGGCAGCATCCCTGCTCAGAACTTCGTCGTCGTTCTCAAAGCCGACACCTCCGGAACCCGTCAGTAATCATTCACTTCATTTGCCGCCATGAAAGACCCTAGGAGAAGGAAAACCGCGAAAGCAGTGGGACTCTGTGCCCTCGTTTTCGCCGCGGTTTCCGTCTTCTCCATGGGCATGGCGGCTTTTATTACCACCGCAGGAGCGAAGGCCGCGGAAGGCGGGAACGTCTCCGTGGGCGTGATTCAAAAGAACAACGTCCGCTTTGAATCGGTAAATGGTGGGGATTTGAAGGACTTCACTCCGATCAGCGAGGATGACGATCTCTACAATGTCATCTCCTTCGATGCCCCGCTTAATGACGATTCCGGCCGCTTCCGTTATGAGGATCGCGGCGATGGGCTCTATGAGCATTTGACGGTTCTATTAGAAGGCCGGGTCATGCCGATGAATTTCATCCAGAAGGCCACGGTCAAAATGACCTGCGTCTCTTCCTACAGTGAGCTCGTTACCCCAATCCAAGATGCGATTGAATTGAAATATATCAAGCTCAAGACCTGGGAAGGCGGTGGGGATTACCTCTCCTCCGCGGTTGAGCTTCCCTTGACGAGTTATCGGGCAGACGACGATTCGAAACTCTTCTCCGTCCCCATCGGCTTTGATTGGGGCGACGCCTTCAAAGGGCAGAACCCAACTCTGTTTTATGACAACGAGGACCCAGAAAATGGCGGGGCTTCCATCTCCGATGAAGAAGCGGTGAAGACGATGAAGGACTTCATCCGCGTGATCCATTACGGGAAGGAATATACCGGAGAGGTTCCAACCGATCCTAAACTCCTGCCTACCCTCAGCTTCTCAGTCACCCTTACCGCGGAGATCAACTGATGAGCGCGACCGATATCATCTCGCTGGTCATGTCCTTGGTTGGGGTCGGAAGCTTCTGCGCGGTGTTCACGATCCTCTTCGCCAAATACGCCAAATCCAGCATCCGCGAAACCAAGGAAGGCAAAAGGGACATCGAGCTCATCGATCAGGAAATCACTGAGCAAGACGTGAAGACCAAAAGGCGGAGGAAAGCCGTCTCAATCGCTGGGAACGTCATCTTCTATTCCTTCTTGGCCCTCATCATCCCCTTGTTCGGAATTGCCTTGGTCAACAAGGTCAAAGGGAACTTGGTCGGAATCGGGGACGAAGCCATGATCGTCGTGGCTTCTGGATCGATGTCCTACAAGAACGAGGCCAATAAGGATTACCTGGAAGACGAGCAGAAACGGAAAGAGTACAACCTCGACAACCAGTTCTCCCGTTACGACATCCTCTTCGTGAAGAAGGTGAACGATGAAAGCGATATCCACCTCTATGACGTCATCGCCTTCTACAACGTCGATGCCAACGCGATTTACATCCACCGCGTGATTAAGATCGATTCCAGCTCCAGCGGAACGACCCGCTACACGACCCGCGGGGACGCCAATAACGCTAGCGACCCCAAGACCATCGGCTTCTCTGACATCAAGGGGGTCTACCAGAACAAAAAGATCAACGGGTTGGGTATGATCATCCTCTTCTTCCAATCCCCCCATGGGATCATCACGGTCCTGTCGGTGGTCTACAGCATCTGGATGTTCAACCACTATGCGGGAAAGATCGAAAAATCCGAGAAGCAGCGAACCCAGCTGCTAAGCGCCATCGTCTCCGATGTGAGCCTAGGCAAGCAAAAGAGCCTATCCTCCAACTTCGTGGAGACCATCTACTACGGCGGATACGCCTACCGCTTCAACGAAAAGGGATTCCTCGGCAAAGAGGATACCAATCAACCCGCCGATGGAGTCCTGCGGAAAGTGGTGGAGACTCCATCCGGAAGCGATACCAAGAGCTACGACTTATCCCCCTCCAAAGAATTGACTGAGGAAGAGGGAAATCGATACGACGAAGACGACTTGCTGCGCGACTTAGAGGATTCCCATAAGGACTATTGAAAGGAGAAACTTTATGGAACAGGAAAAGAAAGGCATGGAGGCGCTGAGCGCCAATTCCAAACCGGAGGATGCCCCGAAAAAGAAAGTGGAAAAGGAAGCGCCCCATTCCAAAGGCGTGAGGAAGACCTTCTTCACCCGCGGGAACTTATTGACCCTGGGGCTTGCGCTGTTTTTCACCTTCTTGATGATCTTCGCCGGCATTTGCATCTCTGTCCCCGGAGCGGGGGAGAGCTCGATCGTCTCGGTGAAGAACCCGCTTGCCTTGCTGCGGCAGTCTTTGGGGCTTCCCGGCATCACCGCCCATCTAGCGGGGCAGATGATCAACCTGCTGGTCGCGGTGTTCATCTCCTTGTTCGTGTTCGCCATTTTGGTTGAATACCGCCGCTTCGCCCTCGACGGCAAGAAGTGGTACGCCAAGCACAACTGGCTTTGGTACATTCCGACGCTTCTTGTTTGCCTTGCCTGCTCCTTTGGCTTTGGGCTTTTGATTCAAACCCCCTATACCCAAGAGAACCTCGTCAACGCTTTGACCTTCGTCGGCGAATCCTTGCTGGTCACCTTGGTCGTTTATCTTGTTCTTGCCATCCTCGTGGCTTCGTTGCTCCTTTTGGTCGTTAACTTCGTCCGTTATAGCAAGCCGCTTTCCTCTTTGGGGGACAGCCTCGACGACGAACCCTCTAGCGACGACATCGCCCAAGGGCTCGGCGACAAAGACGCGGGCGCTTCTTCCTTCGCCCCGGTTGCTTCTTCTCTTTCCGGGGATGCCAGCGGAGAAGCTACCCTTTCCGCTTCCGATGCCATGGGGCTTGCTAGTCGCGAGATCGTCTTCCCCGGCCTCTGCGCGATCGATTCCCATTATGAGGGCTATGCGATCGACAACGTCCCCAGCGACCAAATCACCCTTCCGGATTTGATCACCCGCTTCCGTGCCTTCTTGGCCAAGAAAGAAAAGCTTTATTACGATGAGGACACCCTCCGTTTCTTCCTCGCTGGATTGTCCGCTTCCCACCTCGAGATCCTCGAAGGTCTCTCCGGGACCGGGAAATCCTCTTTGCCGCGTTCCTTCGCCAAATTCGTGAACGGGGTCGCCGTCTTTGTCCCCGTCCAGGCTACGTGGAGAGATAAGACTTCGCTTCTAGGCTATTTCAACGACTTCTCCAAGACCTATCGCGAGACCGACTTCTTGATGAACCTCTACGAGGCTTCTTATAACCCCGACCGGATTTATCTCTTCGTGCTCGACGAAATGAACATCTCCCGCGTCGAGTACTACTTCGCCGACTTCCTCTCCGTCTTGGAATACCCCGAGGATCAATGGAAGATCCGCGTGATGACCTTCCCCAATGATTTTGTCCCCCCGGCAAAGCTAGACAAGGGCTTCGTCTCGATCCCCTCTTCCTGCTACTTCGTCGGCACGGCCAACCAAGACGATTCCACCTTCTCGATCGCCGATAAGGTCTACGACCGCGCGATCACCATCGACTTCGTCAACCGCAGCACCCCCTTCGTTCCGGAGGGAAGCGGGGAAAGCGTCGTTTTAAGCGCCTCCGCTTTGAAGAAGCTCTTCGTCGAAGCAATGGAGGATCCTTCCTTGGCCTTCACTTCTTCCGACTATCAGAAATTCTCCTCTTTGACCGATTACGTTTACGACGAATTCGGGATTGCCTTCGGCAACCGCATCTTGGTCCAGATGGACAAGATGGTGCCGGTTTTCCTCGCCTGCGGAGGCAAGAAGGAAGCCATCTTGGACTTCTTCTTCTCCCGCAAGGTCCTGTCCAAACTCGAAGGGCGTTTCGAAGACAACGTCAAGCAGGGCTTGGAGCATATCCTCGATATGATTTCTTCCACCTATGGGGAAGGATCCTTCCCCCTCTCTGAGGCCATGGCCAAGAGGATGATGAAGAGGCTATAAGCCATGAAGAAGGACGAGGGGGAATTGCTGCAAAAGGCCTCCTCCCTGAGGGAGGAGTACGCGAAAGCCCATCCTTGCTTGCTGGGTTATTTTCAGCACATCTCCTCGCTCCATCTTCCTTCCCTTCGGAGCTTCTCCTTCCAAAAGGACCTCTCTTTCTTCAAGGAATGCTCCCACATCCTCTCCATCATCGAAACCATCGCCCACCATCCGCGGATTGTGGCCAAGAACCAGGATGAGATCCTGCGTGCCGACCAGGCTAGCAACGTCACCCCATCCTCCTTCCTTTTGACCCTGGAGGATCCCTCGTTATGGAAAAGGAAGTCCTCTTCCTTCTCCCCCGAATACGTCCACGTCGAGGAAAGCGAGGATGATATCTTCATCTATGAGAATCTCTTCGTCGCGATGGCCCTCCGCCGCATCGAAAGGGAAATCTCCCATTACAAAGACTTCTATTCCTCCCTTATTTTGACCACATCCTCCTCCCGTTTGACCGAGGACGGGGACCATGTCTTGGAGGGGTTTGAGGCGATCAAGCCCTGCCTCAACAAGATTGAGCGCATCAAGAAGAGCGATTTCTACAAACGCGTGGGAAAACAAGGCGACTTAGAGAATCTAGTGGCCACCAACATCCTCAAAAGCGATCCCCTGTATGGCCAGGTGTTCCGCTTCTATTCCCGCCTTTCCACCCCGACTTCCCTCTCCGAGGAAAGAAGGGAGCTGCTCCATTACGTTCTGACGTTCGTCTTGGATTATTTGAATCAAGCTGATTTCGAATTGCTGAAAGGGTTCCGGCAGAAGAGGAACCTTCTGCTGAAGAAAGGAACCCTCGTGGCTTTCCAGGATTCCCGTTTTCTGCTCAAAATCAGCAACGTGGGAGATGAGGCTCTCCGTTTCGACGTATCCTCCTTATCCTCGCCAGAGAAGAAAGCCTCCCATCTTTTGTTTATCCACCCTGGATATGGATTCGCCGAATACCTTGGAAAGCAAAGGCTCTACCCCGGGTATTCCTCTTATTCGGCTTTGTCGATTTGGAACCTGGCATCCCTCGGCCAAAAGATCGCCTTATTGGGCCAAGGGAGCAAAGACGTGGGGGAATTGGTCCGAATCTATTTGGATTCCTTATTGTCTTCCCCCAAAGCCTCGGAGGAGGTCTATTCCCTTTATTGCCCGCACTGCAAGCAGAAAGGCGTGCTCAAGAAAGGGGAGGGCTATTTCTGCCCCCATTGCCATTCATCCTATTACCTGGACCAAGGCAGGCTTTGGTTCGCCTTTGAAGCGAAGGAGGAACGTTGATGGAAAACTCAAACGTCCCCGCGATCGAGATCCGCGGCCTGAAGAAAAACTATGGCAAGAAGCAAGTCCTCAAAGGGCTTGATTTGACCGTGAACCAAGGCGAGGTTTTCGGCTTCATCGGCAAGAACGGGGTCGGCAAATCCACGACCATCGACTGCATCATCCAGGCCAAGCCCTTCGACGCGGGCAGCATCTCCGTGATGGGGCATGACGTCAAAGAGGAGCCGATCGAGGCCAAACGCCAATTCGGCTACTGCGCTTCCGAGCCCAACTGCTACGAATCCATGACGGGGTATGAGTATTTGGATTTCATCGCCTCGGTCTATTCGGTTTCCCAAATCGACTTCGCGAACAACGTCCGTTACCTCTGCTCGCGGCTTGACCTCCAAGAGGAGGCCCTTTCCCGCCCCAGCAGCGGATATAGCCACGGGATGAAGCAGAAGCTCTGCCTCATCGCGTCTTTGCTCCACCGACCCAAGATCTGGATCCTCGACGAGCCCACGGTCGGGCTCGACGTGATGGCGGTGGAAGAGCTCACCAAGATGATGCGGGAATACGCGGATAACGGCCAAACCGTTCTGCTCACCAGCCACAACATCGATTTGGTGCGCGAGCTCTGCGACCGGGTCGCCATTTTAAATGAGGGCAAAGTCGCCACTTTGCTCGACCTCAATAAAAACCCCAACGCCCGCCTTTCTTTGAAGAGGCAGTTCTTCGAAATCTACCAAAAGGAGGGGGAGTGAGGGATGCTCAATTTGATGGCGAAAGACATCAAGCTCCTCTTCGGCGGGAAGTCTAGCCCCAAGCAGGCCGCTTTGCGCGCTTTGGGAGGAGTTTTCGGCTTGGTTCTTCTTTTGCTCATCGAGACCTACGTCTACCGGGAAATCCTCAGCAAGCTCTCCGCCTACCCCAACGCCCCCAGGGCCTTCACCACTTTGTTTTTGTTCGTCATCTCGATTTTGATGATCCTGTTTTGCCTCTTCCAATCCGAGAAGCTCTTCTTCAACGAGCAGGATAAGGCGGACACATCCACTTTGCCCATCAGCCCCGTCAAGAGGATCGTCTCCAAATTGATCCTCCTCTTCCTCATCCAATACGTCTTGGGGCTCGCTTTGGAATATCCGATCTTCCTCAGCTTCGGGATGCTGGCCCACAAGATGATCTTCTTTTATTTCCTCGGCCTCCTTTACCCTCTTCTGGCCTTCTTCTTCGAAGCTGGCATCGCGATGGCTTTGTCCTATCCCTACCATCTGCTCCGGAGTTTCCTGAAGGAAAGGCCCTTGATTCAGTTTTTGGCCGCGGCGATCGTCTTGGGGCTGCTTTCCTTCGTTTATGGCTGGGTGCTCAACGTCTTCACCTCGCTTTTGTCCGGGGTCGGCATCAATGCCTTATTGACCGATGCGAATCTGTCCAAGTTGGTCTCCGCGCGCGGGTATTTGGTGGTCTCCTGCTACTTGGTGGATCTACTTTATTACTCCTCCCGTTCCGCATTCCTTTTCTACGCCCTCTTCTCCGCCCTGTCCTTTTTGCTGGGCTTCTCCGTGCTGCTGCTTGCTTCCTCCAAACTCTCTTCCGCCCCCCAACGGAAATGGAAGAAGAAGGAGCTTTCCTATAAGCCCCATTCCCTCTTCTATGCCTTGCTGAAGAAGGAGTTCCTGCTCTTGTTCCGGGATGGGGACAACCTCTTCTCCTATTCGGGATTGCTTTTGGTCCAGCCCTATCTTTGCTACGCGGTCGTGTCTTCTTTGAACGCGGTCTTCAGCAACGGGAACGTCGCCTATTACTTCGTCTCCTTCCCGGGGCTAGCCACCTACATCGATTGCTTCGCGATCCTTTGCTTCCTCTCCTGCGTATCCGGGGCGGGGATGAACTACTTCTCCCGCGAGAAGCAGGGGGTGCGTTTGGTGAAAACGATCCCCGTCTCCGAAAAGGAGCAGCTTTTGGCCAAGTGGCTCCCGGGATTCGCCTGCAGCTTGGCTTCTTATCTGGCGACCTTGATCTTCATCGGAGCCAGCAAGGTGCTTCGCGCCACCCCGTTGCTCTTCGTCTCCTTCTCGGGATTGCTCTTCCTTTTGGGCGAGAGCTTCCTCTGCCTGAGGGAGGAGATGGGCAAGAAGGTCGGAGGGGCGGAAAGCCACCTCCTCTCGGGCCTCTATTCCTATGGCCTTCCCATCGCTTGCTTGGGACTAGCCATCTTGCTTTCCTTCCTGCGGGTCTCCTCTTCTTGGATCTACCTTTCCCAATTCGGCTTGATCGCCATCGCGGCCATCCCCGAATCGATTTCCTTCCTTTGCTCCTCCTCGAAGATCTGGATGAAGATGGAGGTGGCCTCATGAAGAAGGGCGGTTTGGCTTTCCTCTTGCTTTTCCCCTTCGCGATCTCCCTTTTGGGCGTGGTCACTTCCTCCGGGGGATTCCAACGCATCGAAAAGGATCTGACCGACATCGAATGGGATTACCCATCCCAAGTCGGGTTCAAGATCCAAGGCGAGAAGGTGAAACTGGTCGCCCACGGGGTCTACGACAAAACCTGCGCGCTCGCGTACGGGAACGATTTGGTGTGGTCGCTGCAAAACGCCGACCCTAGCGACGACGAGGTCCACGCAAAGCTTGAAAAATCAACCAAAGTCAACGATGAAGGCAATTTTGATTATTACCTTTTGGCCCTCTCCGAAGGAGACGTGACCTTAACTGTTTCCAACGCGAAGGGGACCGTTTCCAAGACCACGACTGGGATCGTCTACAAGGACTTCGCCGTGACGGTCGCCCCCAAAGTCTCGCCCAGCCAATCCAACATCGACCCCAACCTTTATTATGGGGAATTCGATTGGGGCAAAGACGGGCAGAAGCAAAAGGCCGAGATCGATTATTCCTTCTCCGTCTTCCCCTCCTCCAGCCTCAACGAAACCTCATCCTTGGAGCTATCCTCCTGCTCGAAGAACCTCGACGTCGATTTGGCGGGGGGCAAGGTCAAAGTCAAAAACGTGATCCAGGATGTGGAAGAGGCTTCTTTCGTCTTGTCTTTCAAGGGCAAGCAGAGGACGACGTCCTTCCGCCTCGTCAAAAACGGGGTCAACGTCTATACCTACTCCGATCTATTGAAGTGCACCAACCAAAGTCCGGACGGCGAGATCGTCTGCCTCCGAAGGTCCTTCGAATCCCTTTCCCGTTACGCGGAGAAGGACCAGAAGGGGAACCTGGTCTATGAATCCGGCAAACCCAAGCCCGCTAAGGATAACGTCGCTTTGTTTGGGAACTTCCAAGGCTATTCCTCCTCAGGCTCGCCTTTGTTCAGCTTCGCATCGGAAATCTATTCCCATCCCACCAGCATGGATACGAGCTATCTGGACCAATGGAATGAGTTCGCCTCGGGAAATCCCCTCTACGAGGATTCGATTTTGTCCAAAGAAGTCTACGCGGGGCTCCGCGTGCAGAAGGATTTCTACGGGAACGGGTACACGATTTCCTTCCATAACTTGGCTTACCCCTATGGCAAGACCACGATCATCCAAGAGGACGGGACCACCGCGTCCATTCCAACCTTGGCGAAAGAGAACCTCTTCCGCGGCCCTTTGCTGACCTATTGCTTAGGCGATCCCACCCGCTTCCCCCTGATTGGCTTATACGGGGAGGACAACGCGGGCATCTACGTGGATGGGGATAATATCCGCATCAACGATTTGGTCGCCAAAAACGCGGATTACGGCGATTCTTTCACCTTTTTGAAGTACTGCGGATCGGTCGTGGATCTGCATGGGGACAACATCACCTTGTCCAATTGCCAATTGTCCGCGGGCAAAAACGTGGTCCGGGCCTTCTCCTGCAAAGACGCGACTATCCAGAATTGCCTGCTTTCCAACGCGCTCAACTTCTGCCTCGACCTCGGCTCGGATGCCTTAGAGCCCCTGCAGGAGCAGAAGCGGGGCAGCTACCTCGACCTGAACGGAGCTACCCACAACGTCTCCTACGCGGATTGGATGGCCTCGAGCAAAGGCCAAGAGGTGCTCAATGGATATTTAGGCAGCTTGTCTTCCGTCTCTTCTGGGGATACTGAATCCACCAAGAAAGCCGAGCAGGCGATCAAGAGCATCTCTACCTCCACAGAAAGGGACGACTGGAAAAGGGATTATCAAACCACCGTCACGTTGAAGGATTCCTATCTTTACAAGACCGGCGTCTCCTGCGTGGGGTTCGAGAACTCCTTCCATGGCCCCTTCTTGTACAACACCTCTCCAACCCAGATTGGGTCATTGCTGGAAATGTTGTCGATCCCCATCGACGGGGAAGGGCATTCCTTGATTCCCTTCGTCCCCAAGGGGCTCGCCTTGCAGATGAAGCCGAGCCTATTGAAGGTGGAAGGCAAGACCGACTTCTATGACGACAAAAAGGTCTCCGACATCGTCTTGGAGGGCATCTTGCAGCAAGACTTCACCGGGATCATCTCCATCCTCCCCGACGATTTGAAGGATAAGCTTTCAACGCTTAAGAAGAGCCTTGGGATCGATGCGATCTTCCCCTTGAAGGAAGCCCTGTCCGAACTGGTGGTCCAAGGGGGCTATCAAAACGCGGAGTCCTCCACCGTGTCGATGCCGTTCAGCTATTATGGGGGCGGGATCAACAACTCGGCGTTGGAGCTCTCCCGCTGGGAGAACTTCCTCCCCTACGCGGGGGAGGCCAAAGAGGACTTGGTCCATTATTACCTATACCGGAACGGGGACGGGCAGGAACGTTATTGGAACTTCCTTTACCGCATCGTCACCATGGTCACCGGATTTGAGGATTTCCGCTTCGGCTTCTATGATGGAAGCGGATCCCACGTCGGGCTTTCCCCGAACGTGGATGATTTGAAGAAAAACGCGCAGCAAGGAGGGACTTCCCTATGAATCGATTCGTCAAAAAAGTTTGTTTGCATCTTTTGGGCCTAGCGGCTCTTCTTGGGGTCAGCTCTTGCTCTTTCTTCACCGACCCGGATTCGGGGGTGACGATCAAGACGGTGGAGACTTCCCTTTTGGATAACGGGGATACTCAAGTCAAGATCATCTACGACAATGAGAACAAAGAGCCGACCGTCTTCATTCTTCCGGCCGCGAATGGGATCAAGGAAGTCACCTCGGTCAAAGAGGAGAATGGCTCTACGACCATCACTTTCAAGACCAGCGACGGGAAGAGCTCTTCCTTCACCTTGGCCGCGGTGAGGTCCATTTCCTACATTGAGCCGGTTTATAACGAGGATGGGTCGATCACCTTGAAGATCGTCTATACCGACGGTTCCACTGAGAGCAAGCTCATCACCCTTTCCAAAGGCGATAAGGGCGACCCGGGCAAAGACGGGGAGGACGGACGCGGGATCGCCTCGATTTCTTCTTCGACTCAGCCTGACGGGTCGATGAAATTGACCATCACCTACACGGATGAGACCACCGAGGACTTCACCGTCCCCATGGGCGTGGGCATCGTCTCCACCGATTACGAAACCGATGAGAACGGGAACATCACGGTAACCATCACCTACAGCGATGGCACCCATCAGAATTTCACCCTGAACCGTCAGTCCTGCTGGTTCTCGGGGGAAGGACAACCGAAGAACTCTTTGGGTCAGCCGGGGGATTATTACTTCGACCGTTCCAAGACGGGGATGGCCATCTATTACAAAGACGAGACCGATTCCTGGAAGGAGATCGTTTCCTTCTCCGAGCAAAGCAACACGACCTACACGGTTTCCTTCGAGCTCAATGCCGAAGGGGATGGCTCCGCCCGTTACCTGTATGACGCGGAATCTTCCTACGTCATCAAGAAAGGGCAGACGTTCCTTTCCTCCAAACTCTCCGTCCCCTTGGCCTCGCGCGATGGTTATGACTTCGATGGGTGGTATACTGCCTCCATCGTGAATCCCACGACGGGGAAATTCACCGATCTGACCACCGTTTGGTGCGACATGACCCTGCACGCGCATTGGATCAAGAAGTAATTCCCTAAGATGCTTTCGAAGCAAGAAAGGAGATAGACGTGGACTTGTTAAGCAAATTCAAAAGCAAATTCAGCAAGATCGCCCTCTCCTTTTCGTTGTTGCTTGGCACGTTAGCGGGGGTTGTCGGCGTTAGCGGCGTTGGGTATGCGGCGAGTAGAGAAGCGGTTTCGGGGAGTCTTTCTGATCCAAAAATTGGGCTATCTTACGAAAGAAGTGGTGGCGTTGTTTCAAAGGGAACGACGAGTTGGGAAGCTTTGGGGACGACAATAAGCGGATCAGTAACTGGACATAAAGAATGGTTTGCCCAATATTCAGAAGAATCCACCTTATCGATTCAAAATCTTTATAACGTGTCTGCTACTCTTACATATGCTGTTAGCCAGGTTAGTGATAACGGTGGCTCTCATAGTATCAGTGCTTCATCCGGCACGGTTTTAAATCCACAAGGAACATGTCAAGTTACAATAAAATCAAAAAAAGGTGAAAATACAACAAGTATTAAAATAACAAACGTGGCGTTGACGCCTATATATAAGACCACCGTTTTCCAAGTAGCGGAAGGCGGATCATATTCTGTTAATAACGAGACGATAACCTCAGAAACAACAAAAAATAATCGCGATTCTTATCAATTGTTAGCCACCCCCTCAACTTCTTATGATTTTGTTGGGTGGCGCGTGAATGGCGTTATCGTTTCTAGCAGTAATCCTTATTCATATGCAGCGAGTTCTGATGCTACCGTAATTCCTGTTTTTTCGAATGGCAACTCGGCTTTGTTTTCCGTTGGTGGAGTTCTTTTTTCGAATCTTAGTGAAGCAGTTTCAGCCGCTGTTGGCGGGTCGGACAAAAATATCTTGGTGTATAAAAGCGGGGATGTTTCTAAAGGCGAATTTTCGATCCCGAATGGAGTGACGTTAGTTGTTCCGATGGATGACGCTGGGACTAAAATCACTTTTGACAATCTCAAAACGTACACCAAGGATTCAATTTTAGGCAACAAGAACACGTTGTTCCGAAAACTGACCTTAGAAGCAGGTTGCTCTATACAAGTTGAATCCGGTGGCGCAATTTCTGTTTGCTCAGAAATGTATGCAGGAACTGGTGGTGGTTATGCCGCGGTTCCTAAGGGCCCTTATGGGCAAATTGACATGGCCGAAGGATCACAAATTTCGTTGAATAGTGGGGCCAATCTATACTGCTGGGGTTTTATCACTGGCACTGGGAAAGTCATCGCTAACGATGGGTCCAATGTCTACGAAATGTTTCAAATTGGAAACTGGCGCGGCGGAACCGCAACATCAACGATTGTCAGTAACTCAGGGAAAAAGGTATTCCCTTTCAACCAATACTACATCCAAAACATCGAGGCGCCTTTATATATGTACAAAGGAGCAACCGAAACGTGCGCTGCCGCAGTTAGCGTAAAGGCTATTTGGGGAGACGATGGCATTGCAAGTAATAAAGTTTATCTGGGGCAGCTTACTTTTATTGGTTCCGACAACAAAGGAATGTTCCGTCTCACGGACGGATATCTAATTAAACAATATCACGGTGAGACCGACCGGCTTAGTGTCGATGTGTATGGAAGCGGGACGTTTTCTTCTGTTGATGTCGAACTAAATGTAACGGTGAGTTCGGGAAAATTTGTTTTGCCGATTACCAGCAATATTGATATAGGAATTTGGTCCCAAGGTTCAGCTAAGAAAAGCGAAATCACGATGAACCAGGATTTTGCCTTTTTGCCAGGGTCTAAACTTACACTAGGTGAGAATACTGTTTTGAACGTTTTCCAAGGGACTTCTATTTATTTGTATAACGGGACGATTGGAGATGGGCAGTGGGATAAATATGCGGGAGCCGGAAGCTCTTTTAATTCCGTTCCTTTTGCGCCAACAAAAAAATATACGCGAACGGAGAAAGATTTAAAGAACGCGACCTTCGACGTGAACGGCGATCTGAAATTCCTTTCTAGCGGTTCGACTAATTCTTATGGCTATATGACTACAGCTGGCGTTTCCGTTATCTCAAGCAAAGGAACTGGAACAGTTCAATTTGCCGAACTTGCCAGTGCAACTACGACCTATCAGTATAATCAAACCCAAAATCCGGACACCAAAGAAGATACTGGGTTTGTAAGTATCAATGTGGTTCAGCTGACCCTTCAGAATGGCGATGGTACTTTTTACGAACCGGTTTCTTCTGACGCGAACAGCACAATCGCGTATTACGAAGACAAGTGGATGCCGAAAGCTTCACAGCCGACCAATATTACCGTTACTTTTATTAACGCTTTTGGCGAAACGTATGTTGAAACAAGTTTTAAATCAAACTTGTTTATTTTCCCAAGTGAAACGACTGTGAAAAATGCCGGCTGGTCTCATTATTCCCCTATCTTCCTCTGGAAAAATACTTCAACCGGGGAACTTTTTGAGCCACAGACCAGGGTTACGAATCCAAACTTCGACGGAAAAACTTTCGAAGCGTTTATGGGTGGTTGGATTACGGATCAAATTACCAACAAGACGTATTTCTACGAAGCCGCGGATAACTTTGGTAAAGTCACCGGCTTGTATCGGACTGCGTCTCAAGACGGGAGCGTCATCGAGACGTATTACTTTGATACTAAAGGTGTATTTAATTCAACGGGTGGTGAAATAGTTTTCAAGAATCCAGCCGATGGCGAAACTTATTTCATTGATGATGGCGTCGTTCAGTACAACTTTGGGCTTTACCGTAAATATGATCTTAGCCAGTCGAACGCTTCGCAATATTATTACTTCGGCGAAAACGGATACGCCTATAAATCTGGAACCTATCATTTATCCTCCAATAAACTGAATGGTTATTTCGCGGAAGGTTCATTCACCTTCGATTCGAATGGGGTTCTAACCTCCTTTACTTCGGATGCTTCCTTCTCCGTTGGGGAAGGCGGTTCCCTTAATAACAACGTCTTCACCTTAGATGGAGTAAAAGTTGGGGTAGGGCTATTTACCCTTTCTAGCGATAATCATGTCTATTACGCGAAGGACGATGGCTCTATAGCGAAGAATGAAACGATCTATGTAACCAAGACCAACGGGATCAAAGATTCTTCCGGCAACGCGATCGAAGAAGGCCTTTATTGGTTTGACGCTTCTGGATATATGTTCGATGCATCGTATCAAACGATGCAGAAGGGGGCTTAACGAGAATGGCTCCCCGCACGATTAAAAATAGAACCGCCTTAATGACAGGGCTATTAGGCCTATGCTGCCTTTCTCTTTTTGGAATTGGCTTCTCGGCTTGGAACATCGTTAACGATGACCCTATGCCCGGAAGCGGGGAAATCAAAGCCGATGCGGATGGGGAGTTCATCACTTCGATTAATGATTGCATTGAAATCACTTGCACATCCAGCCCGGTCCTTGGCCGTTATCGGTTTGAAACCGACTCTTCTACTTCTTTAACCGCGGACCTGACCTATTCTTTCAAAACCATTGAAAGCAAGATGCCGAGCTTCATGAAGACAGGGCCCTCCTTCTCTTTTCGTTGTACCTTTGGGGTATATGACATGGCCAAATCGGCCTATCTCAACGTGATGGGGAGTGTGAATACCAAGGACGGCTATTCTTCCTTAAATGGGGTAACTTGGGGCGGTAACAAGATTGACCCCCTTGAATACTCTGGCAACGAGTACGTTTATTTCCTAATGAATTTCTCCGTTCCTTCCGCTAATAAGGAGACTATCTCTGAACTGAAATTCAGTTTCAATAATTCCTTGGTTCTAGGTGTTAACGCTTATCTAAAAGAGGATTCTTCTCATTCCTTATCCAATCTCCGTTATCGGATGCGCTTTTCCTTTGGAGGAGTTTCCTCATGAACAAAAAGAGCAAACTCGCCTTAGGGATTGGACTCCCATGCGCCGCCTTAATCGCATCGATTGGGGTGGGTGTTTCAGCATGGGTCGCCATCGACATCGATGAGAAAAGCGAATCCCTGAACCAGGTTCTTTATACGGTTGAGCTTTATAACGATGCCTCGTTGGTGAAAACTTACTCCGGACTAGAACGGGACAGCTCTTTCGAATTGCCTTCTCTGGCCGATTCGGATAACAAACGTTTCTCCTATTGGCATGAACAGGATAAAACCCAGAAATATACGGGAACGGTATCGCTTTCGGAATTCACTCCCGCGGATAAGACGGTGAAGCTTTACGCTGCATGGGAAACCATCCCTCAAATCAAAGTGACCTATGAATCACAGACCTATACAGTCAATCTGACTTTGCAGGATCCCTATATCTTCCCTCTTTTCAACCTCAATCCGAATTTCAACGTCACGGGGAAGACTTTAGCGGGATATACCTATTTAAAAGAGATTGCTTATAAAAAGCGGACCGCCAGCGGGTATACGGATGCCACAGGAAGCTCTTTTGGGATCAACGATGCGTTGGTTTTGACTTCATCGATTTTCCCGGAGCTGAGCCGTGAAACGCCCGTTATTCAATTGACCGCGGTTTATTCCTGATAACTAAGTGTTATTCACAGGCTGGCTTTGGTTTTTGCTGCCCTGCATCTTTAGATTTCTAGGTTTTAGAAGACAGTATCCAAAAAGGGTTATATCGCTTTTATACGCAAGGAAAATCAGCCCTATCCAGATTGCGGGTTGCAATTAATTGCACCTTTTGGGGCCTTTTCAGAGCAATTAATTGCACGTTTTAGGCAGTTTGAAATCGAATTAATTGCACCTTTTTGGCATTTAGCCATGAATCCAGTATCTCTTATGACCCCAAAATAGGCCAAAAATTGAAAGGAGGAACTGGGCCGCTATAGGTTTTTATTGGTATAGACCGCTTCAAAAAGGCGTTTTGTTTTAGCGTTTAGGATAAACCCCTGGCGTCCTATTCCCCTTTTTAATGAGGAACGAAAAATCATTAGACGGCTACGCTTCTTTTTTCTTCTTTGAGAAAACAACGGGGACGTAACGCCTTTTCAAAAACAGAGGGGGCGTGAAAGAAAAAAATCCGTTAACAACTATACGTCCTGTTGATTTCGTCCAATGACTTATTAAAATAATGGCCGATTGGAGAAATGTCTATGGACAAGAAAAAATCTGTGTCGAAAGCGACTTGGATCGGGGCAATCGTCCTGTTCCTATCCCCACTTCTTGTTGGGATCTTCGGCCTTGCCGACGTCATTCACGGCGGCAGCTTCATGTTGGGGGGCGTGAAGGTTGGATATGGTATCCGCGGCACGATCGACAACTATTGGAAAATGTGGGATCCCTCTTTGTATCCCCACGTCTCGGGATTCATCGGAGTCCTGCTCATCATCTTCGCGATCCTCTGCTTGGTCTTCGAAGTCGTCGTCATCGCCAAGAAGAAGCAGCCGAAGCTGCTCTTCAACGCGGTGCTCCGCTTCCTCGGCCTTGCCTTCCTTCCTTATTTGATCCTCCTCATCGTCACCTTGCTCCTTGCTAAGCAAATGACCACCGGGGCGATGATCGTCTTGGTTGTTTCCCTCTTCTGCGATTTGATTGGCCACGGCCTTCTGATGCTCCCTTATCGCGACTTGGTCAAAGACGAAGCCACTTCCTTCGTCGCCAAGATCTCCGATAAGAAAGAGGAAGAAGAAGCCCCTGCATTAACCGAAGCTGACGTCCGCCGCATCGTCGATGACCGCCTTGCTCGTTTGGAAGGCGAATACGTCAACGAAGAAAGGGCGAAAGCCATCGCCGATAAGGAAATCGTCATTCACCAGGAAGAATTCCACGCCCCGAAAGAAGAAGAGGCGGAGGAGTCCGTGGAAGAAGGCGTTGAGCCCGAAATCAAAGAAGAGGGAAAGAAAGAAGAACCCGTCGAAGAAGAGAAGCCGGTTAAAGAAGAACCGGTTCAAATCTCCACCGCCGCGGGAACTGTCGATGATCCCTTCGCCGCTCTTGGCAAGCATCGCCGCGCCAAATTCGAAACCCGTTTGAAGAACGCTGAGCCGGAACTCCGCAGCAAATACTACGAACTCCGCGACTACGTCCGCTCCTATGGGATTAAGGACCGTATGTCCATTCCGGGACTTACCTTCTCCCTCCACAGGGAACGCTACGTCTTCATCACCATCTCCGGGAAGAAGCTCAAAGTCTTCTTCGCACTGAACCCCGATGATTACGCCAACACCACCATCCCGGTGATTCGGAACGAATCCAAGAAGTTCGAAGACCTCCCCTTGGAGTTCAAGATCAAATCCGATCTTTCCCTCAAGAGGGCCAAAGCCTTGGTTGACGACGTCATGAAAGCCAAGGGCATCGAAAAGCCCGAAGAGTCGAAGTAATCGACCTTGAAGCAGCGAAAGCGCAGGAATCAAATCCTGCGCTTTTTTGATGCTTCGGCTTAGATGCTTATTTCCTTCGTCTCTCTGCTTTTCTGAAAAGCAATTTTTATTAATACAATATAAAGAAATCGGCTAGAAACTCTGAAAATTGACGAATTTTAGATAATAGATTATCAAGAAGCCGCCACTATGCCTTTCGCACTTTTTAGGCGTTTTACTTTGGCTTTGAGCCAATTTAATCATTATCGACGTCTGAATTCTCAAAGCGGATTTCATAAAGATTGAAGAACAAGTTTTTGATGCGAGAATAATTTCGCGAACAATGCTCAAAATCCGTTGATACCAAATAAGTGGCTCTTCCCCTGGCTTGGTGCCATATTTGCTGAGCGGTTCTGCTTCTAAGCCTAAACCCACCTTCAAATAAAAAGGCACTTTCGACGGTTTTGATTTCCACAACGATGGATTTCGATGATAGGTCACATAAGGCAAAAACCTTGTTATCGTGCGAAAAGACCAACTCTTGCGAAAAGATTTTCTCCTCTCCAAAAAGATCTTTTAAAAATTGGATAAACGGCCCGATACCGGCCGAAATCGTTTCATTTACCGCATTTATGTTGTCTACATAATCTTGATACTCGGGGTCGACTGATTCGAATTTCCCGTTTTTGAGTGGGATAACATTTATTATTTCATTCCTTTGCGGGATTTTTCCTATGGGGATGAGCTTTGCTGAGTTTTGGCAAAGAAAACTTCTTGAATCGACCTCTTTCGCCCCAATCATGGAGTTAATGAGGTGTTCAATGGAGATGCCTGTAATGTTGGTGGGGAACTTAGCTATGTTTTTTAAAAGGCGTTTTGGAAACTGATGTTGGTATATCAAGCTTCCTCGCCCGATGATTCGTGGCCATTCAATCGAACGGGATGGGAATATTTTTGGATTGTCTAATGCGTAAGTGATGGGAACTGCGTAATCGTCGGGAACTAAATAGAGTGCGTCTTCTTTCCAAAGAAATGGACGATTATGAATCGCTTCGTATAGCTTCCATTCTAAAACGCAATCGTTAAGGGAGGAGTGAAGGTTTTTAACACCGTCTATGTGAAAAAACGAGCAAAGGTGGTCTTTTGACAAACCAAATGAAAAAGGAAATCCCAGAGCATTTGCTTCTACTTTGAAGTTGTAAAAATTAAAGCATTTGAAGCCTTTCAGCCCGTGATCGTTGAAGTATTGCCCCAAAAATTTCTGATCAAAGGGAATAGAACTCCCTCCGTAACATAATATTTTTTTCTTTGAGAGCGAGAACCTCTGAATAATCTCATCGACATCGCTTTGGGTTAGTGGGGTGGCAGTCGCTAAGTCTGCTTCAGTGATTCCCGTGATATCGGTCGTTAGAACCGTTGGCTGTTTTTCTAAGGGAAAGTAACGGTTGTATGCAAGGCCGCTATCCGGATCGAGCAGTGAAAGAGAGAGCAAGTCGTCTCGTTTTGCACCCAGCCCGTTCGTTTCCACGTCAAGAATTACAAATTGGTTTGCCATCTCCGGCCGAGTCGTCATAGGCTCTAGGGAAAGGAAATAATTGTCCTTTTGGCCACCGCTTGGATTGCTGAGTGGAGAAAAAGGAGGCAAATCCTTCAGAAATTTTTTCATCCTAGCAAGCTTCGCTTGTGCTTTTTTGGTATTTTTGCTCTTTGTTTTTGCTAACCAATTTTCTAATTTTCCGATTTCGTCTTTCAAAAAGCTTATTTCGGTGGCCCCATCCCTTTTCGAAACGATGATGAGCTTAGGAGTGTAAGTACAGGGAATTGAATATTGATCAATTGGTCTCCAAGACTTTGGGTCTTTCAACATGGAAATGCTGGTGGTCCCACGAGAAATAAAGCACATCGAGCTTGGATTAAATTGAAAGTTTGCCCAGCCAAATTCCTTTCCCTCAAGATAATGAACAAGGAAGAAATTGTAAAAATCCGAAAAGGTCATTTGCCTTATCCGGTTGTCGGTCCGAACCTTTTGTTTCATCCGGTTTTATGATAGCAATCAGAGAGATGGTCGGGAAGGCGTTCGGAGATCTTCCGGACAAGGTTTTTTAATTCGTTTTGTCGCGTATAACTCCTCGCGAATCACAAATTATCGATGCCATCGAAAGAATTTAGTTGACGCTTTGTTGCACGTTTGTTGACACTTTGTTGCTGGAACGCTTCTAGGCCCAAAAAGAAAAGCCGGCGAATCACTTCGCTGGCTCGTCTTCGACTTGGATGGATTGGATGCTGATTTCGTTGCCTTCCACGAGGTAGGTGTCCTCGCTGTGACAGTGGGGGCACGTTTTCCCGTATTCGACCGTTGGATAGGTGCTTTGGCAGCTTCGGCAGAAGCTCGTGGCTTTCGTCACGATGATCTGCAGTTGGCATCCGGACATGTGCTTGGAGCGGTTCTCGCAAGCCCATTTCCAAACGTCTTCCAGATAGCGGGGAACGACCCCGGACACTTCCCCAACTTCAAGGGTCACCCCCTTGACGGAGGAGAGGGATTTCTCC
The DNA here is from genome assembly GCA_050872145.1 of Candidatus Alloenteromonas sp. Classification (GTDB taxonomy): domain Bacteria; phylum Bacillota_I; class Bacilli_A; order RFN20; family CAG-826; genus Alloenteromonas. The sequence continues at coordinate 39,652 of JBNMGG010000003.1, forward strand.
TCCGCCAGGGCGTCGATTTCCTTGATGATGTGGAAGGCGATTCCGAGTTCGTGCATTCCTTACCGCTCAATGGGCGGGACGGCGTTCCCGGTGTGCTTGTTGGGGCTGTTCTTGGTGGCCTTCTTATACGCTTTGCGCTTCTTGGCCATCATGCGGGCCTCTTTGCTGCCGGAGTGGAAGAGGATCTTGAAGCTCCTCTTCATGGCATAAGGCAATAAGCCCGGGATCTTGTCGTCGCCGTTGCGCATGGTCGAAGCCTTCGGATGGTCGCGGACCAAGTGGATGGCGTCGAATTCGCAGCGGGTCGTGCAGATGCCGCAGCCGATGCACTTATGCGGGTCGACGATCGAGGCGCCGCACTGGAGGCAGCGGCCGGTTTCGATCTTGACCTGCTCTTCGGTGAGGGTCTTGCTGGCGTCGTGGAAGGAGTTCTTCCAATCGACGGAGTTGTCCATGCCGGCCTCTTGGCGTCCAGCGTGGTCGTAATCGTCGGGGATGAGGATGTCCTTCTTGTCGATGGGCAGGAAGTAGCGGCGGTCCCTGCCGATGGTGAGGGAGGCGTTGAACGGGGAGACGAAGCGGGCCAAGGATTCGGCGGCTTCATGCCCTTGCCCGATCGCGTCGATGACGAATTTCGGGCCCGTGTAGACGTCGCCGCCAACGAAGATGTCGTCTTGGGCGGTCTGATAGGTGAACTTGTCGGCGATGGGGTAGTTGCCGTGCCAGAAGGTGACTTTGCTTCCTTTGAGCAAATCGCCCCATTCGATGGCCTGACCGATCGCGAAGACGATCTTGGTGGCTGGGACTTCGATGGTGTCGTTCTCGTCGTAGACAGGGGAGAAGCGCTTGGTTTCCGGATCGATGGTGCGGAGGCACTTCTTCAAGACGATGCCGCGGACTTTGCCGTTCTCGTCGACCAAGACTTCCTTCGGGCCGTATTGGCAATGGATCTGGACGTCTTCGTCGCGGGCTTCTTCTACTTCGATCTTGGTGGCGGGCATGGTGTCCTCGCTCTCCAAGCAGTACATGGAGACGGATTTGGCGCCGAAGCGGTGGGCGGTGCGGGCGCAGTCGATGGCGACGTTGCCTCCGCCGATGACGACGCAGTCGCCGTCGATCTTCTGGTTTTGGTTCTCGTAAGCGTCTTTGAGGAACTCCACGGCGATCTGAGTGCCTTCGGCGCTGTCATTGGCCACGCCGGGGCGGCGTCCGCCTTGGCAGCCGATGGCGATGTAGAAGGCTTTGTAGTCTTGCTCGCGGAGCTGGTCGAGGGTGATGTCTTTGCCGACGTTGACGCCGGTCTTGATTTCGACGCCGAGGTCCTTGAGGACTTCGATTTCCGCGTCGATGACGTTCTTCTCGAGTTTGAAGGAGGGGATGCCGTAGGTCATCATGCCGCCGGCCTTTTCATTCTTTTCGAAGACGGTGGGATGATAGCCTTTGACGGCGAGGTAGTAAGCGGCGGACAAACCGGCCGGGCCGGCGCCGATGATGGCGATCTTCTCATCGAATTCGCCATAGACCTTGGCGACGACTTTCTCCGGGATGGAGCGGGCCTTGGGATCGAGTTCCCTTTCGGCGAGGAACTTCTTGACCGCGTCGATGGCGACGGCTTGGTCGACGTCCCCGCGGGTGCAGGCGGTTTCGCAGCGCTTGTTGCAGATGCGTCCGCAGACGGCCGGGAAGGGGTTCTCCCTCTTGATGAGGGCGAGGGCTTCGTCATAGCGGCCTTGGTTGGCGAGCTTCAGATAGCCTTCGACGGCGACGTGGGCTGGGCAGGCGGTTTTGCAGGGAGCGGTGCCGGTGGGATAGGTGTTGTAACGGGCGGTGTCGCGATAGTTCTCATCCCAAGCGTATTTGCCCCATTTGATGGCGTCGGGGAGGACGGCCTGCGGATAGGTTTGCTGGCTTCCGTCTTTCTTGCAGAGCTTCTGGCCGAGCTTGACGGCCCCGGCGGGGCAGGATTCGACGCAGCGGCCGCAGGCGACGCAGTTCTTTGGGTCGACTTTGGCGGTGTAGGCGCTGCGGGTGAGGTTCGGGGTGTTGAACAGCAGCGAAGTGCGGAGGGCGTTGCAGATCTTGACGTCGCAGTTGCAGATGTCGAAGATGTGGTCTTCCCCGTCGATGTTGGTGATTTGGTGGACGAAGCCGTTGTCCTCGGCTTTCTTCATGATGCGGAGGGCTTCTTCCTTGTCGATGTATTTGGCCCTGCCGGTCTCAACCGCGTAGTCGGCCATGTCGCCGAGTTGGATGCACCAGTTCTCGGGGTCGTCTTCGCAGCCTTCGCCGAGCTTAGCCCGGGAGTAGCGGCAGGAGCAGATGCCGGATGCGATGTGGCCGTCGTATTTCTTGAGCCAATAGGAAATCTTTTCGAGTTTGATGGCTTCTTGGTTGCTTTCGATGGCCTTTTCGACCGGGATGGCGTGCATGCCGATGCCGTCGCCGCCTTCGGGGACCATCGGGGTGATGGGCTCCAAGGGGAGGAAGGTCATCCTCTCGAAGAAGTTGGCGACCGGCGGGTTGGCGTCGGTGGCTTTCTTGGTGGAGTTGAACAGCTCCGCCGATCCGGGGACGAAGAAGGAGATGCGGTACCTCTTCTCATGGGCGGGGTTGGCGTCCTTGATTGGGCCGTCGTCGTTGTAGTGGTCCCCATAGTCGTATTCGATGATGCCGTGCATGACCGCGCGGTGGAGGACTTCCTTAAAGTCGGCGGCTTCTTTATAGTCCTTCTTGTTCATCTCGAAGAGCTGATCGAAGCTGTACCAGGTGCGGAGCTTCATCTTGAGCATGAAGTCGACCTCGGGCTCGGTGATGATTTCGCGAAGGCCCCAGTATTCCGGGGAGTTCACGTTCGCGCCTTTGATTTTGGTGGACGCGTTGTCGGTGATTTTCCTCGCGAGTTTGAAGTACTTCTTTACGAGCGCTTTTTCTTCTGGCGTTTTCGGCTCGACCCCTTCGTACTTGGATTGGGTGTCCTTGGTGAGACGGAAGATCTCAGGCATGTTTCATTTCCTCCAATTTTCGTATGCTTCCTCGAAGTAGTCGGCCGCCTCCTGCATTCCCCTTCCGGTTTTGGCCGAGACGGGGAGAAGGGCTGCGCGGGGATTGCAGGAACGGATGAATCCCGCGGCTTTGTCGTAATCGAAGTCGAAGTAGGGAAGGGCGTCCATCTTGTTGATGAGTACCACATCCACATAGCGGAACAGTTTGGGGTAGTTGGTTACCTTTTCGGTTCCGTCCGCGACGGAGATGAGGGCGACGTTGAGGTGGCTTCCGGAATCGAATTCGGCCGGGCAGAGGAGGTTCCCTACGTTCTCCAGAAATAGCATCTGGGGCCAAGAGGCGAATCCTTGCAAGGCTTCTTCGACCATGCCGCAATCAACGTGGCAGAGCGAATCGGTGTGGATTTGGATCGCGGGGACTCCGGTCAAATCGGAAACCCGCTTCGCATCCACGTCCGAATCAAGGTCAGCCTCGATGACGCCGAGGGACAAACGCTTCTTCAGCAAGGCGATTAGCCCCACCAAAGTGGTTGTCTTCCCCGCGCCGGGGCTGGACATGACGTTAATGAGAAACGTCCCTCTGCTCTTCAGCTTTTCCCTCAACGCATCCCCCTCCGCTTTGATGGAGGAGAAGACGGATTGGTTCATCTGAATCGTGCGGACGCGCGTCATTTCATTCCCTTCGCTTGCGGCTATTTTAAGCAGGGGTGGCCGAAAAATCCACTTTATATGTACGCGTATGCGCGTGTTAATAAAAATTAACCGGGGAAAAACATTCGTCAATGAAAAAATCTATTATGGTCCTTTTGACCATTGAAAAATCCAATTTAGCCTTGAGGTGCACCGGTAAATCGGTTCGTGCACGGAAAAATCGTTTTCGGTTTTACAAACTCGCGTTGTTTACAAATCGTCGATTGATGGAGCTCATAAAGAACGGATTACCGAAAAGGGTAGAGCGTTTAAAAGGCTATGTTTTCTAATAAGAAGCAATCGGATGGAATGTATATAGAAACAATTCCTTATAGTGAGCAAAGAACGGATTTCTTCGATTGAAGCGGCGTGCTTTTCTTTTGAAAGAACGCCAAAACGTTTGGGGCGTATATACATTTTTCTTATTATCCCCTTATACTAAAAGCGTTATGAACACCTTAATGTCACTCCTCCCGGAAGCGGGTCAAACCTACGTCTTTGATTGGATTTCTCTGGTTTTCTTTATCCTTTTCCTCCTTGTGATCATCCTGAGCATCCACAAGGGCTTCATCCGCAGCGCCCTTTCCTTCTTCGCCATATTGATTGCCTTCTTCGTGGCTTATTTGCTGGCGAAGCCTTTGGCCAATTGGATTTACGGCGCCAGCGGCTGGGGCGATTCTTTGACTTCTTCCTTTGCCAATTTCTTCATCAAGATTGGGGCGGAGCATCCTGTCTCCACCGGGAATACGGTGGGAGACGCCTTCGTCACCGTCCGCTTCGGCTCGGACAACGCAATGGAATGGGTGCTCAGCAAATCGGATTTGACCGCCGAAATCCCAACGACGGGGAAAACGGTCCTGGACTTCGCGTTGGCTTCGGTTTCTCTGCCTTCCTTCTTATGCGGGTACGCACGGGACTTCATCCTCGCCGCCGTTCCGGAATCCGCTTCGATGAATTTGGCCTTCTACCTCGGCCAATCCGCCGCTTCGCTTCTTTTGGTCGCGATTTGCTTCGCCGTGCTCTTCCTCGTCACGTGGATTTTGACCCTCGTCATTGCCCACTTGATCGGCAAAGCCCTCTCCCATTGCTCCGTGCTCCGCTGGCTGGATAAACTCTTGGGCGCCGTGTTCGGGGTCTTCATTGGCTTCGTCGTTTTGTCCTTGCTTTCCGCGGCTTTGGTCGCTTTAAGCTCCATCCCGGAGGTCTATTCCTTCTTGGATTCCACCTTGAAACTCTCCGATCCCAACGCCTATACGATCGGCAAGGTCTTCTATAACTACAACTTCCTCGAAATCTTCTTGGGGTACTTCTCCTCTTGGATTCCGTCTGCCTCTTCGGTTTCCTCCAACGTCGAAGCTTTCCTAAGCCTCCTTTGATTTTCCTTTCCCAAGGCGGGAATGTTGCTACAATGGGGCTAGATTCCCTTAGGAGGTTTTAACGATGGTCTCATCCCCAAAATGGCTTGAAAAAGCCGTGTTCTATGAAATTTATCCCCAGTCCTTCTTCGACACCAACGGAGACGGGATCGGCGATTTGAACGGAGTTCGAAAGAAACTCGACTACATCGTCTCGATGGGCTTCAACGCGATTTGGCTCAATCCGATTTTCGAGTCGACTTTCTTCGACGCCGGATATGACGTCAGCGACTATTTGAAAGTCGCCAAACGCTACGGGGGCAACGCCTCCTTGACCCGCCTCATCGAAGCCTGCCATGAAAGGGGCATTCATTTAATCTTGGATTTGGTCCCCGGGCACACGGCGATCAACCATCCCTGGTTCAAACAATCCTGCAAGCAAAAGAAAAACGCCTATTCCTCCCGTTACATTTGGAACAAGAACATCTGGAGCGTTGATCCGGATTTCCCTTGGATCCGCGGGTTCTACGAAAGGAACGGGGCGGCGATGATCAACTTCTTCTCCATCCAGCCCAAACTCAACTACGGCTTTGGCGAGGTGAAGCACCCCGAATACGAAGAGCCGGTCGAGGGGGAAGGGCCTCAGGGCACCATCCACGCGATGGAGGACGTGGTCCGCTTCTATTTGAAGCAGGGGATCGATGGCTTCCGCGTGGACATGGCCGGATGGCTGGTGGCTCGGGACAAAGACGGCAGCGCTACCCAGAAGGTCTGGAAGCAGTTCTTCGGGGACATCAAAGCCGAATTCCCCGACAGCGCTTTCGTCTCCGAATGGGCCGATCCGGAAAAATCCCTCCCCGGTGGATTCGACATGGACTTCTTGCTCCATGACATGCACGAGAACACCTTCGGATTGCTTTGCCGGGGCGAGCATCCTTTCTTCCAAAAGAACGGGGACAACCAAACCGCGGTCAAATACTTCGAATTCGTTTCGCCTTTGATCGAGCTGTCTAGGCAGCAGGGGAAGCACCTCGCCATGATCAGTGGCAACCACGACACGATCCGCCTCTCGGAATGGCTGGACGAGAAGGAAGCGGCTTTGTCCTTCCTCTTCATGTCCACCATGCCAAGCGTTCCTTTCTTCTATTATGGGGACGAAATCCACATGGCTTACCTCAAAGGCATCCCCTCGGTGGAAGGGGGATACCACAGGACGGGCTCGCGTTCCCCGATGCAATGGGACAACTCCAAAAAGAACGCGGGATTCTCCACAAACCACAAAACCTACATCCGCCTCGCCCCAAAACGGAAGGGAATTTCGGTCGCCGAACAGGAAAAGGATCCTGCTTCTTTGCTGAATTCCTTGAAGGGAATGCTCTCCGTGAAGGAAAGCCACCCCGCGCTGGATAATGACGCTTCCTTCCGCCTTCTTGATAACGGAGGGGACGGGCTTTTAGCCTATGAAAGAGAAAAGGACGGGGAACTGCTCCGCGCTTACATCAACCCCAGGGGGCAAGAAAGGAACGTTCCTCTTGAGGGAGGGAAGCTTCTCTTCACCTTGGGGCAGGCCTCTATTGACGGGCAACTTGTCCTTGGCCCTCAATCGGGCGTAATCGTCAAAATGAAGTGAAACGGGGGCGACCCCGTTTTTTTCATTCGCTCTAGAAAAAACCTTGACTAATTTTCGCCAGCCACAAACATTTTTCCATGGATGGCAAACTTTCTCTCTTCGTTCTTCCTTTGCTGATTCTCTCTTCTTGCTCCGGCTCGGAAGAGTCGGTTTCCGACTCCATTCAGAAGAAGATGCAGGAGGCATATCCGGAGGGTTATAAGCTGGAGGATGGCTGGTATTTCCTTTCCTCTTCCGTTTCCTATTCTTTGCCCGGCGGGGAAAACCGATACAGTTATTTCGAATTGACGGGCGAGCTTTCTTTTGAAGATGGCCTTCCTTCCCGCGGCCAGGCCAAGCGCTTCAAGGCCCTTTCCTATTCCTCCGCGGAAGACGGGTCTTCCTCGGAGAGGACCGAACTTTTCTTCGATGGGGAGAACTATGTCTCGAAGCGCGGCTCCGCCTGCTCTGGGACCCCGAGGGCTCTTCCCCTTACCTTTACCTGCCGCCTTTCTCCTCTCTACAACGATTTCGCTTCCTATTCCTCTTATCGAATTTATTATCAAGACGGAAGCGATCGGGAGCAGGGCTTCGCGATGCACGGGGGCAAAGAAGAAAACTCCCTCAAAGTTTGGAATGAAGCCTCTTTCTACAAGGATTTGTCCTTTTCTTACCTTGGCCAAATGGCTTCCTCTTTCATTGATGGGGCCTCCTATCAAAGATCGACTCTTTTGAGAAAAGTCAGCGCGGTGAATATCGAAGTTCCGGAATATTCGTCTCGTTGCTCCGATTTGCTGCTGGAATACACATTTTAGGAGAGATTTATGGATGCCTTGTCTTTGCTTTTAGCCCTTGTATCCGCGGCTTGCTGTGCCTCCAATACGCAGGCCACTTATTCCGCATCTGCGGAGGATGCCTATGTTCCAACCGGCCGTTACACCGGGGATCCCCTGGTCGGAGATGACATCTATGAATCCGACAATCTTTATGAAACGGCCACGAATCTGTGCCCAAAGGAGCACAATTCAAAAGAAAGGTATCTTTCAAAGCTCGACGCTAATTTGAATACCAACATTTCAACTATAGACCTCGATTATTCCTTTATTACCTCGCGAGTTACGTTTGACCTCACCGTGACTTGCTCTACGGATGATCCGACGTATTCCTTTGATTTCAAAGTGGAGCGTCTTGTTTACTACTACGACGAAGAAAAGGGGACCTTTATAGAGCGGGGGCCTGAGACGCTTTTTGAAGACAAAACGGACGAAAAAGCGAAAGAAGTTCGCCTTTTTAACTTATCCGCGGGAACTTATTACATTTTGGTCCGCTCCCAAGAAAGACAGCCCTTGAAAACGATTGTTTCCTATTCCCTCGCTGCCTCCGTTTATAAAAAATTTACTCCAAGGTCCAGCGCCTCGATTGCCCGAATGGACAAAATCAATGGTGTCAAAGGGGCAATTTGGATGGCCGATTTTCAACCCATGCAAATAAAGAATCCGCCGGGGCCCCTATTCGAATTTAATTGGAACAACGCGAGGAATCCTTTATTTGGCTATCGAGATTTCTGCTTGGAGGATCTGGCCATCGAATCTTCTGGCCAGCCAGTCGAAATCGCACGGTATTTTATTTGGGATCCTGATTTGCAAACTGATTTGAAAAATGTGGTCGATCAGGTTTATGAGGAGTGGTTCAAGAAAAAGTTGGCTAGAGATACGTATAAATTGGCCTGGGAAGATGCCGAGAAGAAAGTTGAAGGGTCTCTTAATTTTGCGGCTGATATTTGCGATCTTGCCGGAAATTTCGTAACTGCTTTTGCGGTCATTTCTACTGGCCTAAAAATTCTTTCGGGTTTGTCCAAAGTTGCATTTTCGTTAATACTTCAAACGTTGTTTCCTGATTCCAATTTCTATTCCGTTGATTTCGAGGAATATCTAATTGCACTCCATTCTGTTTTCGAAACCGTTGGCGGCTCGGATCGAAGGGTTATTCAAATCCCAGTTTACGTAACCGTGGATTGGGATGAAAACAATTTGCAAGGGGATATCTCTTATTTCGCAACTGCCAAAAAATTTATCAGGACGGGCAGCAAATTAACCGATCATCTTTATACGGAGGACGTTATTTCAAGCGTAATGTCGGAAGCAACGATGCCTGGTGAGGTGTATGGGCTTGGATTTGATCCAAGTGGCAAGAGCTTTGTGTGGGCGAGGCCTAATCTTTTGCCTTATGCTCCGCCTCAGGAAAGCCATCCCATTCAACTTTCGATTCCAGTTGGAGTTCCGGCTCTTTCGAAATATGAAACCTGGTGGCTCTCTTTTACCGCCCCGAAAGCCGGAGTTTATTCTTTCTGCTCGACGGATGATCCATCTACTGTTGTTGGCTTATTCCCTGCCGTATGGAATGAAGACAATAACAACACGAGTTTTGGGGTTCGCTCCGGCGGGTATTTGTCTTCGTCCGGCGTTGAAGTGGGGACGCGTTACGAAAAGAGTTTAACCGAAGGGCAGACGATTTATGCCCGAGTTTCCGGACCATCCTTCCAAGAATGGAAATCCACGTCTTTTTGGGTCGAAGAAGGCGTTGGGCCAAACCACGTCCATTCTTATGACGATTCTTATCGATGGATCGACAAAACGTGGCATTGGGCCTACTGCTTGTGTGGCGATTCGGTTCGAAGAGTTCACGGAGTCGCTTCAGGGTCGTCACTGTGCCTTTATTGCCACGGACAAGCAAAGGTCGGAATCGGGCAACACGGCTTAAAAAACGAAGAGGAGGGCACGAGATATGTCGAAAGTTAAATGGGCACCGCTAACGTTGACTTTCCTTCTCTGCGTCCCTTCCTGTTCCCGGCCGTGGACCAGAGATGAGATTCTGCATGCCTTTTCGATGAAAAGCGACACGGCTTTGAACTATCCCAATGAAGGGTGGTACCGAATTTCTAGTTCTAATTTAATGGATTTCGGTGAGTACGATGAATTCTATGGTTTTTCGCGGTCTCTCAGAACGCAATACGTCGTTGGAAAAATGAAGGCTATCACGTGCGTGGATGGCCGGGTTTTGAATACTGGATTTGAGAAGTTTGTCCGAAAGGTCTCAAAGATAACGGATGGCTCATTGGAGGAAACTTACCAATGTTTTGATGGTGACATGTATGCAACATGGACGGTTTCGGATGGAGCAATATCCCCGATTTACGGTTGTCGGGTTGCCCATCCAAAATTTTGTTATGATAACGAAGGTTTTATTTCCCCGTCCGCTCAGAAACTTAGGCAACTGGAATTTTCGGTTCACCAATCGGAAAAATCGGGCCCTTATTTATATTATTTTCAAGGCTATTACATTTCGATGGATAGCAATTTTGTTTGGTTTAACTCGGAGTTGGACTATCGATACGATCACCATCTGAACCTGAATTACGCGTCATTAAAAGCGACGGACGTCGGCGCTCTTCAACCCGCCAAAACTCCACTCGGACTTTGGCAATCATACAGTATGGAAGTGTGGGCTACGGATCCGATTGAAATTTCCGTTCCTCCCTTCGAGGAGAGAATCGTCGATGTCGATACCATTCTTTGGTCAATTGTTTAGAACGTTTTTGGACTTTTCACGTTTTATTTCAATAGATAATCCGCGGTGGCTTCGTTGGTCGCAAAGGGGATGTTGTAGACGGCTGCGATCCTCATGAGGGCTTTCACGTCCGGATCGTGGGGCTGGGCTTGCAAAGGATCCCAAAAGAAAACCATTTTTTGAATGCAGCGCTTCGCGACTTCGGCGCCGATTTCTAAATCACCGCCCATCGGGCCTGACAGGAATTGTTTTACCTCCAAGCCAGTCGCATCTTGAACCATCTTGGCGGTGTGCCCGGTCCCGCAGAGGGAATAGGTTTTCAATTCGTCTTTGTGCTTCATAGCCCAGGCGACCATTTCGGCTTTTTTGTTGTCGTGGGCGATGAGCGCCATCACGGGTTTGCTGTTTTCCATGGGAACATGATAACAGGCGGAGGGGATTTCGGGAGGGCGTAAGCGAAAATCGGAAGGCGTTCATTTTCCTTCATAGATAGGGAGATTTATTCTTTTTTCATCGTTTTCGGGCCTTCGATTGCAAATTTAAGGACGATTTACCAAGATAGGTTCATCGGGACTCGAAAACGTTATTTCACGAAGTTAAAAAACGTAGAATCCAAACGTTTTGAGGACTATCATGGAAAGGGAGGGAACCATCATGAAAATCATCGTTTGCCAAAATAAAGCGGAGCTTGGGCGCAAGGCTGCCCAAGAGGTCTTGGGGCTTGTCCAGAAGAACCCGAAGGCCATCCTCGGCCTTGCCACGGGGTCGAGCCCCCTTGAGCTTTACGCTTCTTTGATCGAAGGGTATCGCGGGGGAGTCTCCTTCAAAGACGTCCAAAGTTTCAACTTGGATGAATACATCGCCTGCCCCATCAAAGAGCAGACCTATCGCTTTTTCATGGAGGATAACCTTTTCTCCCATATCGACATCAAGGAAGAAAACACCCATTTCCCCTGCCAAAAGGATCCGGAATCCTATGATGGGGAAATCGAAAAAGCCGGCGGGGTGGATTTGCAGATCCTCGGCATCGGAAGGAACGGGCACATCGGCTTCAACGAGCCGAATACGCCTTGGGATTCGAAGACCCACATCGTTCCTTTGACCGATTCCACCCGCAAAGCAAACGCCCGCTTCTTCCTGAATAAGGAAGAGCTCGTTCCGACTCAGGCCGTTTCTATGGGCTTAGCGACCATCATGAAGGCCAAGAAGATTATTTTGATCGCGAACGATTCCACCAAAGCCGAGCCCATCGCCGCCATGCTGCGGGGGGAGAAGACCCTCGAGGTCCCCGCGACCGTTTTGCTTTCCCACCCCGACTGCGACGTTTTCCTGACCGAGGACGTTTATTCCGAGGCCAAGAGGATCAACGAAGAGAAAGGAATCCATGATTGAATTTGGTACCGGGGGATTCCGCGGGGTCATCGGTGATGACTTCGTCAAATCGAATATCCAATTGATTGCCCAAGCCTTGGCAAACGTGAGCCTTGAAGCGGGGCACCAAAAGCCCATTTTCATCGGCTATGACAACCGCTTCATGTCCGACTATGCGGCGAAGTGGTTCGCGGAGGTTTTGATGGGGAATGGGATCCCCGTCATCCTAAGCGCCACCTCCGTCCCGACTCCCTTGGTCATGATGGCCACTCGGGACAAGGGTCTGGATTATGGGGTGACGATGACCGCCTCCCACAACCCTTATATCTTCAATGGGGTCAAGGTTTTCGAAAAAGGCGGCGTGGACGCCGGGGTGGCTTTCACTTCGATGCTTGAAAAACGCATCGCCGCGGTCAAAGAAGTTTCTTCCCTCTCCGAGGAAGAAGGAAAAAGGAAAGGCCTTCTGCGGGTTGAGGATTTCCTCCCGACCTATATTTCCGCCATTGAATCTTTCCTTTCCCCAAAAGCGTTCCACAGCCCTTTGAAAGTCCTGTTCAACAACATGAATGGGGTGGGGATGCGTTCCATCCTCCCCATCGCCAAGGATTTGGATTTGAAGGAATTCCACGCCATTCATACCGAGCACGACGCTTTCTTCTCCTTCACCGATCCCAATCCCGCCAAAAAGAACATCATGGGCGGGTTCCGCGATCAGGTGATGGAGGGACGTTACGATTTCGGGATGGCCACCGATTCGGATGCGGACCGCCTTGGCATCATCGACGAAAAGGGCAACTACGTCGACGCCAACGAAATCATGGCCTGCCTTTATTACTATTTGATCCGTTATCGTTCTATGAAGGGCGACATCGTCAAAAACGTGGCGACGTCCACCCTCATCGACGACGTGGCGGAAGCCTTAGGCCAGAAGTGCTATACGGTCGACGTCGGATTCAAGAACATCTCCGCCGGCATCAAAGAGCACGACGCCCTTTTGGGCGGGGAATCTAGCGGCGGCCTTACGGTTCGCGGATACCTCTTCGGCAAAGATTCATCCTTCTCTGGGGCCCTCTTCATCGAGATGGTCGCGGTTATGGGGAAGCCGGTCTCCGAAATCGTGAAAGAAGTGAAGCAATTCGCGGGATACCGCCATTTCTTCCACGAGGACTCTTATTCCTTCCATTCTTCTCCGAAAGCGATGATGGGCTACATCGCCTCCCATGAGCCCTCGTTCCACTTGCCCCTTTTGGGCGTGAAGCGCATCGAGAACAACTACAAATACGATTTTGGCGACCGTTGTTTCGTTTTGATTCGCCTTTCCGGCACGGAGCCCAAGTTCCGTATCTTCGCCGAGATGCAGGATGAAGGGGAGTCCCTCAAGATCCTCTCCGCTTTGGAAGATTACCTTGGGAAAGCCGACGAAGCCTGTTCCGGCAGATAAATATTTCACAAAGTTAAAAATCAAATACCCTTCCTCCGTTTTTGATGTATCATGTTTTCATTGATGTAAGCGGTTACCCGCTTCAATGAGGCACGAACATGAAAAAATCGAAAATGCTCCTTCTCGTGGGCGTCGGGGCTTTATCCCTCACCGGGGCTATCGCCCTTTCCGGAAAGGCTCTTTCCTCGCCTTTCCAAACCTATGGCACGCTGGAGAAGGTGGAAGACAACGAATACGTCTACGCCGCCTTTGGCTACAACAAAGTCGCCGCGGATTCTTTCGCCAACGGCAAAACCCTTTTGAAGACCGCGGACGGGAAGAACAATGGCTTCTCCTTCTCCGTGGATGGGAAGGCGGAGCACCGTTGGGCGGTCAGTTATCAAAACGCGGAAAGCAATAGCAGCGAATGCGCCTTTTATTCCTGGCAGGGCCGTTATCTCTTCGGAGCTAATTCGGAGGATACCAACCCCGTCAAAACCCTTGACGATGTGAACGGCAACCTCCTCACCATGTCGACCGAAGATTCGGTGTGGGGCGGAGTGGCCAGCTACGCTCAATCCCACAATAGCGGCGACGATGCCTCCCTTGCCTGCGTGGGCTTGATGATGCAGTACGACATCGCCTCCTTGGAAGACCTTCATATCTATTGGGCCGACCAAGAGGGAAGCTTCTTCGGCTATGTTCTTTATTCCACCGACCAGGGAACGACTTGGCTTGATGCGACCGATGCGGATAACCGGATTTTCTCCGGCGCCGTCGCCAAGACTACTACGAATTTGACTTTCGGCGGTGCGGCGGATGGAATCACCAGAACCGGCGCGATCGAAAGCGCGGGCGGGACTTCCGCCGGGTTGGCCCTCAACGCCGGGGCGAAAGCGGCGAAGAACGTCCGCCTTTGCTTCGTCGTCCGCAACGTCCGTTCCGACATCGGTCAGCCGATTCACCTCGCGGCCATCACGGTGAACCAAAGCAAAGCCTTGGACGCTTACCTGTACAACGATTCTTATACGGCAAATGGGGAAAAGATCACCTTGGGGACCGCCCATAGGTACAACACGGGATCTGATGCTGGCTTTATGACCTTTGACCAAGAGACTTCCTTGCTCTCTTATGGAATCACCCCCTCCGAGGGGGCTCAGGCCAAACTCAATTACATCCAAACCTATTGCGTGAAGTAAAAGAATCTTTGACATTCTGCGGCGGGAACCCCCGCCGCTTTTTATGTCAAAAAACATTTGTCATTTTCATGTCGTTTTGACTGTATTTGCTCCGTTCTAATAGCAAAAAAGTTCGATGAAACGGCATTTAAAACGTCATTTCTATTTGGTAACGATGTCAAATAAAGTTGGACAAAGAATCTTTGACAGGGTTGTCGTTCTTTTGGTGTAAACCTCGGCCTAAAGTCCTGAATATCAGCGATTTTAAGGCCTTTTTTCGCGAAATCATCGGGTTTTCCTGTTTTGTGGGGTGAGCACCCACGCTAAATAAGCTTGGTTGATGTAAAACAATCTTTGACACAGCGGTAAAAGAAAGTTTTACAACGTTGGACGTGGAAATCAAAAAGTATCGATGACAACAAGGTTTTCTATGTCAAAAAATGTAAAACTTTTATGTCAAATAAAGTTTTACATCATCGGATAAGAAAAAGGCATCCGCAAGAGGCGGATGCCAAATTCGTTTGATGCTGCTCAGTCGAGGATCTCGATGAGGGAGAAAGAAGGATTTTCTAAGGTGAATCCCAAGATTCCCGCGGGGTTTGGCTTCAAAGTTTGAGGCTTGCCGTCCACGAGGATGGAACGCTTCCCCTTGCCTTGGTTTTGATAATGGATGCGAACAGGGCGTCCCCGGAAGGAAAGATTCATATCGGCTTCCGTTGAGGGGAAATAACGGCTGGGGTGGAAAGACAAACTCCCATCCACGGATGGGACGAACCCGAACAGGTCTTTGACCAAAAGCTTCAATAAGGTGTTCGAGGATCCCGTATACCAATCGTTCATGGATTCCCCGTCCACTTGGATGGAATCCTCATGGATATAGGAATTGGGCATGACGAAGGGGGTGGTGGAGACGAATTCGTGGTTGAGGGGCAAAAGTTTCTCCAATTGGGCGAAGGCCAATTCGGGCTCATTGAGCTCGAACAGGGAAGAGACCCCGAACATGGACGCGTGGACATAAACCGAGCCGTTTTCCGCGGTGCCGATGGGGAGGTTGACGATCCTTCCGACTTTGTGGGCTTCCGGGCCGAACCCCGGGGCAAAGGTCAAAAGGCCATAACGGGAATCGAGCTTTTTGTAGGCGGAGAGGATGGAGGATTTGATTTCCCCCTCCCCTTGGTAAAGCCCCCCGATCACGTAGTAGGCCGGGGACGCCACCCCGACGCGGTCCTTGCCGTCGACGTCGTGGAAGGACCCGACTTGGAAGGAGTTGTTCTCGCCATACCCGTGGATGATGCGGAGTTCCCCATCCTTGGATTCGATCAATGTTTTCTTCGCGTCGAGGATGAGCTTCTCGCGGGTTTTCAATAAGCTCTGCGCATATTCCTCTTCCCCTTGCAGGGAAGCGATGCGGCTCATTTCCAAAAGGTTTTTGACGAGGTGGAAAGTCGCCATCGCGGAGGCCCCGTTGCCGAAGGGATGAGAAGGATCGCTGCTGGTGCCGAGGCCATCGACCGCATCGTTCCAATCGCCGTAGAGGATGTGAAGGCATCCCGTTTCGGGATCGAGGTTGGAAAGAAGATAGGACGTAGCCCGTTTGAGGTGGTCGTAAAGGGATGAGGTTTCCTCGACCTTATGGGCCTTGTTCCCGCCTACGGGCACATAGAAGGTTTCCTTTTCGTTCAAAATCGAAGCGTCTCCGGTGAAGCTGAGGTAACTATAGAGCATTGAGATGACCCATTGCCCTTGGTCGATGAAGGCGCGGTCGTCAATGCGGGGATTTTCTTTCCCGCTGGGAAGGGAATATTGACGGGGGAACCTTCCGTTTTGGTATTCAAAATTAAAGAGCTCTTTGATCTTCGCCCGGCAGTGGACGGGGTCGTAAATCAAAGCCCCTTCAATCATCTGGGCCACGTCACGGACCCCAAGCAAAGAACCGCTGGAGTCTTTCGCCAAAGCCCCGTAACGGACCTGTTCTTCCAAGAAGGGAAGGAAGGAATTGAAGGAGGCGATTTCCTTTTCCTTTTCTCCTTCTTCCTTGAAGTGGAAGGTCAAGGCGGTGGGGGAGAGGAAAACGGAGTCGTGTTCTTCTTGTTTGCTTTGAAGCTGACGCTCCACCTCTTCTTCGGAGAAGCTTTCCGCTTCTTCGAGGGTGGAGAAACGGTAATGGAGAGAAAATTCTTCATTGCCCTTCAAAGGAAAGCGGATGATGTCGGAGGCAATCGCCGTGTCGGAGAAGGAAGTGACGGTTTTGTCCTGCTCGAAATGGCCTTGGTCCAAGCAGGGGGAGATGCCGATGTATTCCTGCTTGCCATAGGAGAAATCTAGGCGCGAAGTGGTGCTTTCGATCTCCGCTTCTTTCGAAAGGCTCCTTTGCAAAAAGCCTTTGTGATGCAGGTGGATTTCCCGACTGATGTCCTCCACCGTCTCAAAGAGGAAGCCCCCTTCGCCTAAGGTGGATTTCTTGAACCACTTGCTCTCTTCGCTTTCCCCGCCGTGACAAAGCAGGGGGTTGAAATAGGAAACGAGCTCAACGTCTTGCCCGTTTCCTCCTTCGTTGCGGCAAAGCAAAGAGAAATAGAGGGCCTTGTCTTTGCCCACGAAGCAGCGGAGCGCGTAAAGGAGGGAATCCTTCCTTACGAAATACAACGCGTAATTCGGGGTGAAGAGGCAGCAACGGTCCTTGCCGTCGATGAAGCTTCTTCTCCCGACCCCGGTTAAGGAAACGGGGTCGTAGGAATCGCCCTTTTTGGCTCCTCCATAGAAGCAGAGGACGGGTTCTTTGCCTTCCTCTTTCTTCTCAAAGATATGGAAGGAGGATTCGGCGCTATAGAGGTAGCCGGAGGAGCAGGCCCAAAGCAAAAGGCCGTCTTCCCCGTAGGGGTAGCGGCAATCGCCCCTCCTTTGAGGGAAGGCCAAAACCTTCTGATCCCCCAAGAAAGAGACTGCTTTGCCCTGCTTTTTGCCGTCCAAAAAAGGGATGACGGCGTCGACTTGCTGCTTCAAAGGCATTTTATTCGCCCCAGTTCTTCACCCATTCGCCCCAAGATTGGGACGTGGTGGTTTTGATTTTCTCGAATTCGGATTCGACGGTGGAAGAGCTCGAAAGGAGGGAATAGAAGGGGCGCAGGGCCGCGGTTCCCCAGATGTCGAGGTTGCCGTTGATGTAAAGGGGGCTGGAGGAATACTTGGTGAAGCAATCGCCCATGGAGGAGCGGACGTTGAGGACCGAATCCATGTAGGAATCCCCGGAGGAAGCGGGGGTGAAGTTATAGGCTAAGAAACCATGGGCTTTCTCGGTGAAAGTTTGGCATCCTTGGTTGGAGACGACGAGCTTCAGGAACGATTTGGCGTCCTCTTGATGGGTGGAGGAAGCGGGGATCGCCATGTATTGGTCATCCCCGACGACGTAATAGGTGTTGGGATAGACCGCCCCCGTGATGGTGGGGGTCTTCATCATCGCGAGTTCCATGGAAGCGGGCAGGACGTGGTCTTTGGTGTTGTAGTTGAGCATCTCGTTGTAGATCCAGTCGCAGTCCATCATCATGACCGCCTTCCCGTTGAGAAAGTCCTGCTGGGCGGCGTCGTTGGATTTGGACAAAGACCCATCCACGTAGTTGCTGGAATCGCCGAAGATCTGATACCAAGTGTCCGTGGCTTGTTTGAGTTTGGAATAGGCCCCGTCGGTTTTGGTGTAGTCGAAGGCGTCTGCGGAGGAATATTCCAAGAAGGAATCGATGGCTTCTTTTCCAGCGAGCTGCCCCCACCAAGAGAGGACGGTGTAGTCGAAGTAGTCGGTGTTGGCCCCGGTGTAGACGAAGGGCTTCACCAAATTGACCCCGGAGGTAAGCTTGGCCGATTTGATGTCGGAGACCAGCTGCAGAAGCTCAGCGGTGGTGCTGGGGACTTTGTTCTCCCAGCCGCTTACTTGGCGAAGCAATTTGGCGTTGTAGTAGATGCCCCCGATGCCGCGGGTCCAGGGGAGGTGGTAGGTATGCTCTTTCCCATCCTTGCCGGTTTGCTTCAAAGAGGAGGCGAATTCGGCGTTGACCCGGTCCTTGACCTTGGCCCCGTCGACTTCTTCTTCCATCAAGTCATCCAAAGGGGCGAACTTTCCGCTTCCGGCGTAGGTGAGCCAGTTTTTGCCGACGGAGATGTAGACGTCGTCGGTGTTGTTTTTGGAAGCCAGGTGCTTGCTGATGAGGGTGGAGGCCTGGGCGTTGGCGTCGAGCTCAATCTTCTTGCCCGGGTTTTGTTCCTCCCAAACCTTCGCGAGGTCCTCAATCCATTCTTTCCCATACCCTTTGTTCAGGCAGACGATCCTCAGGACATCGTCGTCGCCTCCTTTGGACTGGCTGCATCCAGCCACTCCGGAAAGCAACAATCCCGCTAAAGCGGCCGCTACGATCGTGGATTTTCTTTTCATAAAGCTTCCTCCTATTTACGAACTTCGTGAAAAAACGTGTTGTTTTGTTCCTTATTATAGAAATAAGAAGAGAAAAAAATACACGAAAATTCAAAAATAAAACCTATTTTTAAACTTTGCGAAAAATGGCTTGTTAGCGCTTCCAGTTGCGTTACAATTTTTTAACCCATGAAGATGAATTCACAAACGAAAACACTGTTCGCCGGCTTGCTTTGCCTATCTTCCGCCCTTCTTTGCCTGCCTTCCTGCGGGCAAGGGGGAGTGGAGGAAAGCTCGGAGACGATATCCATTGATGAAAGCCTTGCTTCGGGGGATGACCTCCCTTTGAGCTTCGGGGCGAAGTTCGACGATGAAAACGCGGTCTTCGACGATTTCTCCGGCGGGGTCGATCCTGAGCTTTGGACCATTGGGGACGGGGCGTGGGGATCGGGGAACGGGGGCGTCGTCCCCGGCAACGTTTCCTATACCGACGATGGGGTTCTGATTCTCCGCGGGAATGGGATGTATTACGCTAAAGACGAAATCTCTGGGGTTGGGACGCTAAAAGACGGACGCAACACGGGGGCCGCTTTGATTTCCAAATTCCGCACCCGTCCGGGCCGTTACCAAGTCCGCATGAAAGTATTGCCTCGCCTGGGCGCCTGCACGGCTTTCTGGACTTATGCCAACCAGGCCACCGAATCCGGGGTCAACGACAACCACGAGATCGACATCGAACTCCCCGGCGGGAAAAGCAACAGCGTCATTTCCTTCAAAAACGTTCTCAACACCAACTACGTCACTGAGCAATACAACATTAGTGAGGACATCGATGTCTCTTCTTTAAAAGAGGATTCTCCCGTCAGCTTGTCGGATGGAGAATTCCACGTCTTTGGCTTCGATTGGTTCACCGATCCCGCCTGCATCGTCTATTACGTGGATGGGGTGGTCACCGCGGTTAACCGCGAATTCATCCCCGATTTGGAGACCCGCATCTGGCTGGGGAACTGGTCCCCCAACAACGCTGGGTTCGTCGGGATGAGCAATTTCGAAACCGACTATATGTACGTCGACTGGATGATGTATCGTCCTTTCTTGGATCAGCCCTACACCGAACATGACGCCTCCGTCACCGTCTCCGGGGCTTCTTTGTCCGATTATCCTTCCTCCCCGGTTTCCTATCCGAAGGTGGACAAAATCGCCAACGGGGACTTCGAATACCTCTCATCCCATTCCCAAAACGACTATGGATGGAAATACGCGACCATCGGGGAAGCCGAGGGGGAAAGCGATTACGCAAGAGGGGGAACCTATGGGCAAAACTCCTCCTATGGGGCTGAGATCTCGGGCCTAGGGTATTTGGAACAGACCGTCGATTCGGTTTACGATGGCTTCGTCCACGAGCTTTCCTTCGACGCGAAAGGGGAAGGCGGGTACGCCGAAGTCGCTTTCTTGGGCTCGTATGAGGCCGACGAAATCGAAACGGTCCGCATCGATTTGGATTCCTCTTCCTGGAAGAACTACAAAGAAACCTTGACCGCGCCCGAAGGGACTTATTCTTTGCGTCTGCGCTTCTTCGGGAACGGGAAGACCATCGACGTCGACAACGTGAGTTTGACGCGAAAGGGGAACTGATATGGAAGAGAGCCTGCCTCACCGCGGAAAGAAGTTCCGCCTCCCGGGGAAAGCGAAGGATTACATCTTCGTCGCCATTTTGCTGGCTTATCCCGTTTTGCAGTTCGTTTTGACGTGGTCTTTCGTCAACATCAACTCGCTTCTTCACGCCTTCCAACGTGGGAACAACCGCACCGGGACCTATGAGTGGTGCGGGCTCGACCAATTCGCTTCCATCTTCCGGAAGCTGTTCCAGTCAAGCGTCACCGTCCCCGGC
This sequence comes from Candidatus Alloenteromonas sp., assembly GCA_050872145.1. Classification (GTDB taxonomy): domain Bacteria; phylum Bacillota_I; class Bacilli_A; order RFN20; family CAG-826; genus Alloenteromonas. The sequence goes on from JBNMGG010000003.1 coordinate 60,137, forward strand.
GTCCCTTGGCTCAACACTTCCCAAGTCATTTTGCTCAACTCGCTGCTTATCGGCTTCATCACTATCTTCGTTTCTCTTCCTTTGGCGGTCCTTTTCGCTTATTTCCTTTCCAAGAAGATGCCCTTGGCCAACGTGTTCCGGGTGATCTTCTTTTTGCCCAACATCATCCCCATCGTCGCTTTGACATTCGCTTTCAAAGCCCCTTGGCAATACATCGGCTTGGGCGACCTCTTCGCCAAATGGCCGAGCTCAGAATGGATGGTCATCCTCTACTGCGTTTGGGCGGGAATCGGATACAACGTCATTCTCCTTTCCGGGGCCATTGGCAGGATCCCTAAGGAACTCTTCGAATCCGCGCGCATCGACCACGCGGGCCCGTGGAAAGAACTATTCAAAATCGTCATCCCCTGTATTTGGCCGACCATCGTGACCTTGGTGGTCCTTGGGATGACTAACGTCTTGACCCTTTACCTGCAGCCTTATTTACTCACGGGGGATTTGGGCTATACGGGGACCATCGCCTTGAACATCTTCAACGCGGCCGGGCCCGACGCCGGGCCGGCCCAATATTGCGAAGCCGCCGCGGAAGGGCTATTGGCCTCCGCCATCTGGGCGCCTTTGATTCTTTTCACCCGCAAGGTGATGAGCAAGAAATACGAGGACGTGGATTACTGATATGGAAGATTTGAGTTTTTTGGCCAATGCCCCCGCGCCGAAGCGGCGCAAAAAGAACCTCACCTTCACTTTGACGAAGTGGTTCGTTTTCGTTTTGTTCCTCGTCTACGCCATAAGCCTCCTTTTCCCGTTCTGCTGGATGCTATTGAACTCCTTCAAATCGGGCAATGACTTCAATGGATCGGGCGCCGATTTCGCGGCCAACGTCTTCGGCTGGCCCCGGGAGTTCTATGGGAAGAACTTCATCGAAATCATGACGTTCGAAATCGATGGGGAGACGGTTTGGAGCATGTTCCTCAACTCCATCATCGTCACGACCTTAGGCACGATCATCAACGTCTTCCTCTCCGCCTGCGCCGCCTATTGCCTCGCCAAATACAAATTCCCGGGATCGAAACTCATCTACGGGTTGGCAATTTTCTCGATGGTCGTTCCGATCGTCGGCACCCTTCCCTCCCAAGTGGTCATGATGGAAACCTTGGGGATCGACGATTCCCTTTTGGGCATCCTCTTCCTTTATTCGGGATGCTTCGGTTTCAACTTCGTCATGCTCTACAGCGCCTTCAAATCGATTTCCTGGTCCTACGCGGAGGCGGCTTCCATGGACGGGGCCGGGCGCTTCAAGATTTTCTTCAAAGTCATGCTCCCGATGGCCAAGGGCCCCATCCTCGCTTGCTGCATTTTGCAGGCCATCACCTTGTGGAACGATTACAGCACCCCCTTCCTATTCTGGCCGAGCCATCAGACCTTGGCGGTTGGCCTTTATAACATCCAGGAAGCCCAGTCGGGCAATCCCCCGGCCATCTTCGCGACCATGATCGTGGCCGTGATCCCGGTGCTTGTTCTCTACGCTTGCTTCCAAAAGAAAATCATCGAAAACACCAACGCGGGAGGTTTGAAAGGATGAAAAAGAACGTTGCGGCTTTATGGACGCTTCCCCTTTGCTTGGGCATTGCATCCTGCGCCCCCTCTTCCCAAGGGGAGCTGCGCTTCGACTTTTCGGAGAAGGACATCTCCTCCGGGGACTATGTGACGCTTTCCCAGGGAAAGGCCTCTTCCTATTGCTTCATCGGCTCGGTTCCCTCGGGGGTGAGCCTCGATTCCAGCAATGGCCTGATCGAATACGGGAAGGAAATCCCCGCGGGAACCCAATTGCTTTATAAGGCGGTCGCGGGCAAAAAAGAAAGCAACGCGGTCGTCTTGACCCTGACCCAGCCCGAAGAGGAGGGGGAAGTGGTTTTTTCCAATTTGACCTCCCGCCTTTCTTCCGGGGATCGGGTTTACGCCAGCTGCACCAACGGGAAGGCCGTTTCCTTCGCTTTGGAGGGGAATGTCCCGGGGGTTTCTTTGGACTCTTCTTCCGGCGTCGTTTCCTTTGCCAAAGGCGTGAATGAGGGGACGAGCTTCGTCGTCACGGCCACCTCGGGGGATTTCTCCGCGAGCAAAACTTTCACCGCCGCGGTGGAGAATCTCGTCTCCACGAAGGGGGATTTGGCCTACTTCGAATTCGGAAGCAGCAACCCCGTCGCCTATTTCCTGTCTTATCCAGAAGCCATCTCCGAGCAGGAAAAGGAATTCCTCGGCGTCCTTTTAGACGGCAAGATCCTGCCGAGTTCGGAGTTCGAATACGATGCCTCTTTGGGCAAGATCCTAATCCATTCTTCCGCCCTCTCTTCTTTATCCTACGGCAAGCACCGGGTGAGTTTGGTCACGGGTAGAAACAACGTCAACGCGACCCTTTCGGTGGCCACCAAATTCATCCAAAGCCCGGAGGACCTCGCCTCTATCTCTTCGAGCCGCGACGCCTTGAAGGGCTATTACGTCCAAACCGGGGACATCGATTTGACCGCTTATCTTTCTTCCGGCGGGGCCGGCTATGACGAGGGCAGGGGTTGGAAGCCCATCGGGTCTTACCGCGACGTCGCGGATGGGACCGCGTTCTTAGATTCTTTCCAAGGAACTTATGATGGGGGCGGATATTCCATCAAGGGCCTCTGGATGAACCGCAGCGACGAAAGCGCCTATAACGCCGGATTGTTCGGCTACGTCTATTCGACGGCCTTGATTGAAAACCTCGGGGTTTACGGGACGGATTCTTCCTTCCGTTCCTTCGTCGGTGGTTTCGTCGGATCCAACGACGGGACGATTAAGAATTGCTTCTACCAGGGCGCTTCGCTTTCTTCTTATTCTGGGGAGAACATCTTCCGTTACCTCGGCGGGTTCGTCGGGCAGAACCAAGGCACGATTTCCCAATGCTATTCCTACGTCAAATCCATCAAAGGCGACCGCGCCTATGGGGGATTTGTGGGCAACAACCTCGGGGAAATCTCCTCTTGCTTCAGCTTGAGCGATTCGGAAGTCCCCTTCCAAGGCGAGGGGATCCCCGCTTCGAAGAGCCAAAGCTATACCTCCGCGGAGGATGCCTCTTCTTTCCCCAAGGATGATTGGGATTCCGAGGTTTGGTCTTTCTCCTCTTCTTTGCCGGTTTTGAAGAACAACCTGGTTTTCTCCGGCATCACTGGGATCTCCCTTTTGGGCGTCCCTAGCGAGGCGACGATCGGGGAATCTTTCCCCTTGTCGGTTTCGATTAACCCCTCTTCCTCCCAAGAAGAGTACCAAGACAAAGTTGTTTATTCCGTCTCCGGGTCCGGAGCGAAAATTCAGGACGGCGTTTTGCTCACCGAAGGGGCGGAGCCGGGGCAAGTCATCGTCACGGCGAGCCTAGAAGCGAACCAAAAGGTTTATTCTTCCAGCGTCCTCCTCACCCTTTATTCCAAAGGCGAAACGCTGAACTGGGATCAGCAGGAGAAGACCCTATTTGCCGGGAGCGCCTATACCTTAAAAGCCAACGTCCTTCCTTCTTCTGCCAAGCAGGAAATCACTTATTCGCTTGGCAAGCGCGTCAAAGGGGTCTCTTTGTCCGGGGATCAGCTCCGCATCAGCGATGCCTGCCAAGGGGGAGAAATTGAAATCAAAGCCACATCCCTCTCCCTTTCTTCCGTGGCGACTTTCACTTTGGTCCCCTCCTCTTTGACCGAAGATGCCCCCAACGCGAATCTTCTTTACCTCAATGAGGACCGCGATTTGGTCTTCCATCTCCCGGAGGGGGAAGATGCTTCGAAGTATTCTTTCTTCGTTTCGGGCAAGGAAGTGGAGGCGAAGGAAATCTCCGGCAACGAGATCCGCTTCTCCTCTTCCCTGGTCCTTTCTAATCCCAACCAGTCCATCGCCTTCCATTTCCAAAACAAGAAGGAAGGAAAGCTCTATGCTTCTTCCGCCTGCTATTTGGACCACGCGCCTTATTCCAAGGAAAGCGTTCTGAAGGAACACGCGGATGCGGTGGTGATTTCATCCATGGAGCAATTCCTTTCCTTGTTCAACGTGACCGATTATCGGGAAAGCCGCTTCGAGAATTACGCCAAAGACAAGGTTTACATCCTCGACTGCGATTTGGATTTCTCCGGGATGAAGGTGTATTCGATCGGATACGATGCCCATCCCTTCTTGGCGACGATCTACGGGAACAACCACGTCATCAAAAACTTCGGGACGGGGAATGAGGGAAAAACCGAGAACGAGCTTGGCCTCACCTTGGACCAAGCCACCTATCCCGGGAATTGGAATTACCGTTCCTCTTTATACGGGGTTGGCTTCTTCGGCTCCTTCGGCGGGAAGTGCTACGACCTTTTGATGGAGGGGAGCAAGATCTCTTCTTCCAACTGGGTCGGCCTTTTCTCTGGAAGCGTGATCCCGGGAGGATATGTGGAGAATGTTCACATCCGCTCCAGCCGGGTTTATAACGCCAACGAAGTCGATTACCAAATCTCCTCCAGCGATTCCGTCAGCGAATTTGCCCCGGGGAACGAAGGGCAGCTCGTCTACGTCTCCTGCCCCAGCTTGTTCGACAATCTCACGAAAGGAAATGACTGATGAAAAAGAAAATGAACGTCTCCCAAGAACAGGGGAAGACCCAAGCCTACAATCGGAAGAAGAACAACGCCCTCGTTCTTTCCATCCTAGCCCAGGAACCCTCCTCCGGGACGATGCTTTCTTCGCGGCTAGGACTCAGCAATTCCGCCCTCAGCGGGATCCTCGGCGCCTTGCGCAGCATGGGCGTCATCGCCGAGGAAGTGAGGGTCTCCACCTCTGGCAGGGGCAGGAAGCAAGTCCGTTACTGCGTCAATGGGAACTTCGGGTTGATCGTGGTGGTCGCCATCGCCAACTACCAAGCCAAAATCACCGTTTCCAACATCAAAAAGGAAACCCTCGCCGTCACCACGGTGGAAGTTTCCCGTTATGACGTCCAAGCCGTTTACGGCATCGTCTGCGCGATTTCCTCCCTTGTGATGGAAGAGCGTTTCCGCCCCATCCCCTTGAAGGAAATCGTCATCTGCTGGCCGGGCAGGGTCAACTCCCAAACCGGCGAGCTCGCGGTTTCCCCGCAGTTCGACCCCGATTTGTTCGCGGATAAGGACTTTCTGGTCCGCGAGTTCGGGAAACTGTTCAAAGAAGCGAACATCTTCGTCAGCAACGACATCAAATTCGCCTTGCTGGGGGAAAAGCAATTCGGCGCCTTGCAGAAAGTCGACAACGCGATGCTCCTTTCTTTGGACAACGGCATCGGCGGGGCGATGCTGCTCAATGGGGAATGCTTCCTCGGCGAGCAGGGGTATGCCGGCGAATTCGGCTTGCTGAAAACCAACTTCGAAGGCAAGGAAATGGTGCTCGATGAGTTTGCTTCTCTGCGCGCTTTGAAGCTTCATTTCAAAGAAAAACTCGGACGGGAAATCCATACCAAGGATTTGGTTTCCCTTTACCAAAACGACGCGGAGGCGAAGCGTTACATCCTCTCCACCGCCCGCGGGGTCGGGAGGGTTCTCTATTCCTGCTCCTGCCTGCTTGACGTGACCAAGATCCTCCTCTCCGGGAGGGTGAAGAAATTCGGCGAGGACTACATCAAGGCAATCGAAGGGGAGTTCCTCGATCCCTGCTACGCCCCCGATATTTCCTATTCGCAGCTGGAGGACGCGGTCAGCCTAGGCGCGACTTCCTATGGGGTTTCCCACGCGCTGAAGGACGCGATCGAATGAGCATGGAACTGGTTCTCAAAGACGTTTGCAAAGTCTACCCCGGCGAGAAGAAGGGGCAGGAGGTGAAGGCGGTTTCCTCCTTCAACCTCGTTTCCACGAAAAAAGAATTCATTGTCTTCGTCGGGCCTTCGGGATGCGGCAAATCCACGACCCTTCGCATGATCGCCGGGCTTGAGGACATCACCTCGGGCGATTTGATCATGGACGGGGAGAGGATGAACAAAGTCGAGGCGGGGGACCGGAGCATCGCGATGGTGTTCCAAAACTACGCGCTTTACCCCCACATGACCGCCTATGAGAACATGGCCTTCGGACTCAAAAACACCAAAATCGAAGTCCCGGTTTTGGACGAGGCGGGAAAACCGGTTTATGAAATCGACAAGAAGAACGTCGCCTATTTGAAGCGGGAAATCGCCAAAATCCAGAAAAGCAAAAAGCTCTCGCCCGAGGAAAAGGAAACTCAACTGAAGCGTTACCAAAAGGCCTACGACATTGCCTCGACCACCCCGGTTCCGGTGACGAAGTTCGTCCATTATTCCAAGCAGGAAATCGACGCGCGCATCCAAGAAGCGGCGAAGATCCTCGGGATTGAGGAGCTTCTTTCCCGCAAACCGAAAGCGATGTCCGGCGGGCAAAGGCAGAGGGTCGCCTTAGGAAGGGCGATCGTGAGGAGGCCGAAGCTGTTCTTGCTCGATGAGCCCCTTTCCAACCTCGATGCGAAGCTGCGCGCCCAAATGAGGGTTGAGATCTCTCGTCTTTACCACGCCTTGGACGCAACTTTCATCTATGTTACCCACGACCAAGTCGAAGCCATGACCATGGGCGACCGGATTGTGGTGATGCGCGGGGGAGTGGTGCAGCAAATCGATACCCCAACCGCCTTGTTCGACTATCCGGCCAACCGCTTCGTCGCTGGGTTCTTGGGCACCCCTCAGATGAACTTCTTCGAAGTGGAATTGCTAAGCCAAGGCAAAACCATTTTGCTTTCGTTCCCCGATGGGCAGAAGGTTTCCTTGCCCTTAGAGAAGATGAGGAAGATTCGCCCGGAGTACTTGGACGGCAATCCCCACCCGGCGATTCTAGGAATCCGCCCGGAGCATCTTTACTTCGCCGAAGGAGGGCTTAAAGCCAAAGCGACTTTATCCGAAATCCTGGGCAGCCAAACCCAGGTTTATGGGACTTTGTCCGGCCGCCAAATCGTCGTGGAGGTCCCCGAGAGGATGAAAGTCAGCGAAGGTCAGGAAATGGAAGTGGCTTTCCTTCCGGAGAAAGCCCATCTCTTCTCCGCGGAAGGGGAAGTATCCATCCTTGCTAACGACAAAGGGGAATTCCTTGAGGCCCCGGAAGTCAAAACGAAGGGCGAGTAACTGTTGCTTAAAAGGAGGACGCGCGGAACGTCCTCCTTTTTATGGGTGCTGAGCGGCCAGAAAACGCCGCAAAGCTAGCTCAAATAATTTTCGTTCAACAAGAATTCCACGGCCCCGATGGTTTCGATTCCTTTTTCGTCCCGCCGGATTTTGATGGGATCTTTGACGACGATGATCTTCTTGTTGAAATCTTTGATTTCGCCGATTGATTTCTTTTCCCTAAAGTACGTTTTTTCCGAATCGATGGACAAGGCGACTTGGATGTAATATTTTTCGCTTCCCCTGGTCGCGATGAAGTCAACCTCGCGTTGTTTCCTCACATAATTGCCGTTTTTGTTGGGCTCGGTTGTCTCCACAGCCCCGACATCCACGTTGAAACCGCGGTAAATGAGCTCGTTGTAGATGATGTTCTCCAACTGGAAGCCGGCATCGGAATCCAAAAAGTTGAGCAGCGCGTTTCTTAGCCCCAAATCGGAGAAATAGTATTTGTATTGGGCGCCGATTTTCGCTTTTCCCTTGATGTCGTACCGTTCGGCTTTTTTAATCAAAAAGCAATCGAGGAAGGATTCAATATAACTTTGTACCGTATCACTATCGATTTTCTGCCTTTTTACGCTTTTGAAGACATCGGAAATCTTGGTTGAGTTGATTAGCTGGCCAATGCAGCTCGAAAGGACGTTGAGGACTTCTCGAACCGCCTCTTCGTTTCGGAATTTTTTCCTTTCGATAATGTCTTTGATGTATGTTTTTTGGATTAAACCAAGCAAGTATTCTTCTTTGCCGGAATCGGTTTCTTCGTATAAAGAAAGGGGCATTCCTCCATGGAACATATATTCCTTCAGCGCCGCTTCGGGTTCTAGGTTCGTGGCTTCTATAAATTCTTTGAAGGAGAGCGGTTCGACTCTTATTTCCGTTTCTTTCCCCCTTAATTCGGTGGCGATGTCGCTGGATAGCATTTTCGAATTGCTGCCGGAAACATAGACATCCAGGTTTTTCCTTTTGGATAAGCCGAGGATCACGTTGACGAAGGAAACGGTGTCCTCATCCGTATCTTTTGCTTTCTTATGCTCGCCGTTTGCTAAATTCGGATTGAGAATTTTATAGACGTGCTGTATTTCGTCGATGATGATGTAAACCACGCCGTTTTTGTCTTTTGCGGCGTTGATAATGTGGTCATAGAGATTGAGGGGATCCCAGTATTCGTAATTCGAGGCATCTTCCAAATCGATGTAGATAATGTTGCTAGAAGGAACGCCAGTCTTTTCTAGATATCCCCGGTAAATCGTATTCAATAAAAAGGATTTGCCGCACCTTCTTAGGCCAGTTATCACCTTGGGAAAGCCGTTTTCTTTGGCTTTGATCAATTGATTGAGATATTTAGTCCGTTTGAATTCCATTTCTAATCGGTTTTTCTGCAAGTACTTGCACTTTTTCCGATTAGATTATATTGAGTTCGTTTATTGACATCAATAAAAGCACCAAAGCGAGTGGTGGGTTTCCACCCTAAATTTTGCCTATAGTTTTGCATTCGCCAAATTGAAAACAGCACATCTATGTGAGATGAAATCGCCTTCGCCAGGGCGATGAACAACTAACGGGAAGACTCTTCTTGCTCTAAGTCGAATTCGCTGGTGGTGGATTCTTTTCTTTTCTTCAAAACCTTGGGGAATAGAATCGAGCAAAGGACCAAAGAGACTAGCCCCGACGCCGCATCGGCAATCGGCTCGGCCAAGAAAGCCAGCTCGGCGTTGTGGGATAAAAGGGGCAATAGGAAAGTCAAAGGCAAGAGAAGGACCGCTTTTCGGTTGAGCGAGAACCAAATGGAATATTTGGCCTGGCCAATTCCGGTTAACCCATCCACCAAGGTATATTGGAACGTCAAAATGATGACGGGGGCCATGTACCAATGGATGTATTTGGCGCTGTGGGAGATGACCTCCTCAATGTCCCCTCCGCTATTGGAGAAGGAGAGGAAGAGCCGGGCGAAGGGCTCCGCTAGGAAAAGGGACAATACCAAGCAAACGGAGGTGAAAACCAATCCGCAGGCGGTGATCTGCAGCTCCGCTTTCTTCACCAAGTCCACCTTCCTCGCCCCATAAAGGAAGGCAAGGACGGACTGGGTTCCGCTTGAAATCCCTAGAAGCGGCCCCGTCACCAAAGAGAAGAAAGCCTGGACGATGGTCGCGCATTCGATGAGGAAATCCCCGTTCCCCGAAGAGAAGTTCTGAAGTGCTGCATTGAGGGCGATGAGGATGACGGAGTCGGTGGAAAGGATGATGAAAGGAGAACAGCCAAGCTTCAGGATTTTCTTCACGACGGAGAAGGAGAAGCGGCATTTCTTCGGCTTCACGTCGGATTTGAGGATGAAGAACAAACCCAATAAGCAGCTGACGAGCCAGGAGAGGGCCGTCGCCCCCGCCGCCCCGGCGATGCCCCAATGGAAGACGTACATGAACAAAGGATCTAAGCCGACGTTCATCAAAGCGGAGGCGATGGTGGAAACCATGGCCGGCAGGGATTTGCCCTGGGCCACCAAAAACTGGGAGAAGCCGATGGAGAAGAAAGCGGGGATGGTGCCGATGAGGAAGAAGAGCATGTATTGCCGCGCGTAGGGAAAGCTCTCTTCGGAAGCCCCGAACCAAAATAGCATCGGTCGCAGCAAAGCGTAGGAAAGCCCCATGATCAGAATCGACAAAACGAAAAGCATCCACAGGGAATGGTAGAAAACCTTCTCGGAATCGCCCTTCTTCCCTTGTCCTAAGGCCATGGAGAATAAGGGGGATGCCCCTAAGACGACCAAATAGGCAAAGGAGGTCACCAAGGTGGTGATGGGGCCGCATACCCCAGCCCCGACCAGGGAAATAGCCCCATTCTCGGGCAGATTCCCGATGTAGATGCGGTCGACGATGCTATAGAGGACGGTGATGAGTTGAGAAATCATCGCCGGAATCATCAACGACAATACGGTTTTGAAGGTTTTGGGGTTGCCAAGGTCAACGGTTGCTTTCATACCGGCGAGAATTGTAGACGAAACCAAGAACGGGAAAAGAGGGGAGAAGCGGCAATTCCCGATGAGATGAGGGAAAATACTTCCCCCATTTTTTGTTCCTTCCTCTATGATGGAGGCAAGAAACATCGAGGAGGAAGGATCATGGACAAAGAAGCCGCGAAAAGGGACTACGAGGCGATGAACGCTGAAGAACTGGTCAAGGAAAAGCAGATTCAGGAAGCGAAGAAAGCCGATGCTTATGCGCGCCATGAAAAAGCGGTGAAGGACATGACCTCCCCAATCGTGATGGCCGCCTTCGGCTTGGCTTTCATTTGGCTCCTTCCGCTGTCGATTCCCTTATTGGTTATCGGCGTGCCCCGGATCGTCGACGCCTCCAAAGCCAGGAATTCCAGCAACCACGAATACAATGAAGCCTGTTGGAGGCTCAATCTTCTGGATTCTTTGATGAGGGAGAAGAAGGTGTCTCCCGAGAAAGAGGAAGTCAGCGGGGAAGTCATTGGCTGATGTCCCGGCTTCCTTTATCTTTTCGTTTTGCCTAAAGTTTCCTTATGAATAAAGCACATGGTTTTCTTTTTCTCTCTTCTCTTCTTCTTTTAACTTCTTGCTCGAACGTCCCTGCCCAAGAAAATTCGGACGTGGAATCTTCCTTCGAAGAAAGCTCTTCGCTTGGCGAATCCTTGGAAGACTCTTCGCTTAGTTCCACCGTCGAATTCAGCGGGGAGGTTCCTTCTAGCGATTCTTCTTCCTCCGAAGACATCCCGGCGAAAGGGTCTTGGTCTTTGGACTCCTCCGCGATCGAAGACACGGATCAAAACCATTATCTCAATGATTATTCCTTCGCGTTGGAGGATTCCTTGGGAAATGAGGTTTTCTTCTATGGGGATTACATTCAGCGCGGCAAAGGGGAATGGGAAGGAACCGTCCAAATGAAAAAGGAGGTTTCCTACATCGAATGCCGGACCCTTCTTTCCGGGACGCTAAGCTTGTCGGTGAAGAAAAGAGACACCGCCTATGGCGATTTCACCGGAATCCCCGTTTTCTCCCTTTCTTCCGATTCCTCGGATTGGGCGGTGAGTGAGGGAGAGAAAAAAGAAGAGGGGGACGCGGTGGTCTATACCTATTCCTTCTCCTCTTCCTATTTCCGTCTCGCCCCGGGGGAAAGCAACGCGATTTACTTCTATTCGGCGAATTTCATCCCCGCTTAAATCCCTTCTTTCAGGATTTTCTTCACCACCAAAGCGTCCGCGGGGCACCAATCCTCCTCAACGAGATGCTGGAGCGATACGAATCGTTTCCCCATGTGGATCCCTTGCTCCGTCTGCAGGGATCCTTTTTGCACTTGGCAAAGGAATACGTCCATATCCAAATGGAAGGTGGGGTAATCGTATTGGACGTTGCAGAAGAAACGTTCCACCTCGATTTGGGTGGAAAGCTCCTCTTGGATTTCCCTTTTGATGGCCTGCTCTGGGGTTTCCCCGGGCTCGATTTTTCCCCCGGGGAATTCCCATTTCCCCTTCAGGTCCCCATAAGCCCTTTCGGCGGAGAAGATTTCGCCTTTTTCGTTTTTCAAGATGGCGGCGACGACGCGGATGGATTTAAGCTGGGGCATATTCTTCCTCTTCTTCGATTCCCAAGTCATAACGGTAGGCATTGGGGATTGGATTCTCCAAGATTATATCGAACAGCAGGGTTTTCGCGGGGTTGTCGGATTCCCGGGGATTTTCTAGTTTCCCCATCCCAATGTAGACGAAGGGGGACATCCTTCCCCAGTTTTTCTTCGTTTTGCGGACGAAGATCATCGCCTTTTCGGTTTGCAGGAGCCTCTTCCCTTTGCCATTATTCAAAGTGGTCCCGGTGGAAGATTCCCATTGAAGCAAAGAAGGCGAAAGGAACTTGTCTTTGTATTTCAGACGTTCCTCTTTCTGCAGGTCTTTGTTCAAAGTGATGTAGAGGGCGAGGCCTTTCTGGGTGTAATGGATCCCACTCATGGGCATGAGGTTGGCTTTGCCATCGCTTGAATAGACGCAGAGGCCCAAGAAAGAGGTCGGCTGGGTGTAGGATCCGAAAGGGTGCAAGAAAATAGGGCGCCCGTCTGCGTTTTCTTTCTCGGTGTCAGAAGAGTAATCGCTTTGGAAGCGGGATAATCCATAATCCAAGACGTCCCTGAGATATTCTTCAAAAGAAGGATTCGCGATGGAAAAGGCGAGGGAATATTTCCCATCTTCAAACTGGATGAGGCGTTTGTTCCCCGTGGTGTTGACTACTGCGTTCCCAGACAAAACCGCTATGGCGTGGCGAAATCTTTCTGGGGAGAAGAAGTTGTTTTGAGACAGTTCTTCCTTGAGCTGATCTTCCGTTTTCGCCCCCTCAAGTAGCAAAGAGAGGATTTCGAATTCCTCGCTGCGGACTAGGGGCAAGAAGAAATTGAGGAAGCGGAGGACATTCAGGGATTCTTCCGAAAAGGCCGGGGCGCAGTGGGGGTCGGCTTTAACAAGGAAATCCGCATAGCAATCCGGATACTTGGCAAAACGCAGGAAATCGACCCCGAAGGCGGCGTCTAAGTAGCAAGTTGGTTTCACGTAGTCGCTTTCGTGGATTGCTCCCTGCTTGAGCAGGCAATCTTTGAATTTCTTGTAGTCGGCGCAGAGGCGGTCCAGCCGGTTGAAGTTGGTCTTTTCAATGGAATTCAGGATTTCTTCCTGCGACTCTTCGTCGAAATGGATCTCTACTCCAGGGAGGTCTAAGGAAGCGAAGGAGGTGCGAACCCCGTCGGCCAAAGAGGTTTGATCGACCGTCCCCGAACGCGACAAAGAACCGAGGGCCGCGGCGATTTGGCAGGAACGTTGATAGGAATTCGCGATGAAATCCAAAACGGTCAAATAGGGTTTCTCGGGGTATTTCCTCAAACCCCTGCCGAGCTGCTGGATGAAAATCGTGCTGGATTCGGTGGGGCGGAGGAAAAGGACCATGTTGATGGAGGGGATGTCCACGCCTTCGTTGAGGATGTCGATGGCGAACACTAGATTCAGGGGATCGTCCTCGCTTTCGAGGCGGTGAAATACCCCAAGTCGCTCCGCGGTGGTGTTGCTGCCGTCTAGATAAGCGGTGGAATATCCCTTTTTGGCGAAGATGTCGGCGAGGTTCTGCGCTTCGAAGCGGGTGGAGCAGAAACCCACGCAGCGGAGTTTTTCGTCCCTTCTTCGATGGGATTTGATTTGCCCGTCGATGAAGGCGCAGTTCTCCTCGCTGCACATGGATTTGGCGATTTCGCCGATTTTGTTTTTGACTGCTTCCTCGGAATAGTTGAGGAGCGAATCCTTGATGCCAAAGTAATGGAAGGGGACCACGAGGTTGTTTTCGATGGCCTCGCGGAGGCGCAGATCGAAGGGGACGTTGTTCTGAAAAAGGTCGTAGATGGATTTCCCATCCATCCTCTCTGGGGTCGCGGTCAGGCCCAAGAGAAACTCGGGATGGAAGTAATGAAGGATGTCTTGATAGGTTTTCGCCGCGGAGTGGTGGACTTCGTCGATGACGATGTAATCGAAGGCCTTGGGATCGAATTCCCTGAGGTGGAGGTGCAGCATCGAAGTGGTCGCGAAGACGAAGTCCGCGTCGATTCCCCCATCCCCGGTCTCCCCGGTGTAAAGGCCGTAGGAGCGGGTTGTTTTGAAGACGGACTCAAAAGTTTTCTGGGCACTGGTGAGAATCGCGTCTTTATGAACGACGAAAAGCAGGCGCTTCGCGTCGAAGTTCTTCGCGTCGAAAGCTGCCAAGAAGGTTTTCCCTGAACCAGTCGCCGCGATGACCAGGGCCCGTTCGTGCCCCATGCTCCGCTGCCTCCTCAGCTCGCGGAGGGCTTTGCTCTGCATGAGGTTAGGACGGAGTGTGGCTAAGGAAGAGGAATTGGCTTCGTCCATGTCCCAGGAAACGACCGCGTATTGGAGCCTTTGGGAATAGGAATCGATCAAGCTTTTGGACAAAGGGAACGTCTTTTGGTAAAGATCGTCGAATTCGCTTTGGACTTGGAGCAAAAAGGGATCGCGGGGATCGGAGAGGACGGCGATGTCCCATTCCTTGTTGTAAAGCAAAGCGAAGCGCGTGATGTTGCTGGAGCCGATGATGACTTCATGGGTTCCGTCTTTCCTTTCGAAAAGATACCCCTTCGTGTGAAATCCATCCTGCCCGAAGCTGAAATCCTCCAGATGGCATTCGAATTGGTTTGGGAATTCCTCCTGCAAACGAAGGAAGCGGTTCAGGGAATGGCAGTCGGTGAAATTCTGATAGGTCGAGGTGAGGATTCTCCCCTTGGCCCCGCCTTTTAAAGCGGCGAGCAGATCGTCGTAGAAAAGATCGAGCCCCGCGCGCTTGATAAAGGATACAGAGAAGGAAAAGGAAACACAGTCCGACAAACTGCTTTTGAGGTGCGCAAGAAAAGGAGTGGGGGTCGAGTTCGAATAGAAGGCATGATTGTTCATCAAAGCTAATCCTACCAGGATGATCCGGGCAAAAACAGATCGCCGCTCCGGAATTTGAGGATGGGCAGGATGGGCCCATTTGGATTTTCTTTTCATTCCCATCCCCCGCACGATAAAATGAACGGCAATGAAAAAGGACCTCCTCCTATCCAACAAGCAAAAGGATTTGGCTGCCCTTGGGGTTGGAAATCTTTATTCGGCTTGCTATTGCTTCTCCTTTTCTTCCTTCGCCACGCTGGTCGGCCTTTCCTTGGCTTTATGTTCGACCCGTTATTCGGATTTCGCCGCGTGGCTGACGTTTTTGCTGTTTGGGCTTGCCTTGATCGCGACGGGGATGGTCGTGTTGGCTTTTAGCGTCCTCGCTTACAAAAAGAAGCAGGTTCCCGATGAGAATCCGGTTTTGCTTTGCCCCATCACCAGTTGGAAAGTCATCCGCAACGGCTACTGCGTTTCCTCGATCCTCCTCGCCATCGGTTGGATTCTTTTGACGATTGGCCTTCTCCATTTTCCCTCTTCCCCCGTCGCGGGGGTCAGCTTGTTCGCGGTGTCCCTCATCGTTTTGCTCTACGGCCGATTGCTTCTTTTGGCTACGATCCGCGATCATTTGTTGAGAAAACATTCTTTGTCTCATTGAGTATCGGTAAAACGTGCTTTGCCCGCTTTCCGGGCTTTTTCCCTTTATAATGGGCGAAACAATAAAGGAGTACTCTTTATGGACGAAAGACTGCTTCCCTTATTCACGCCGTGGAAAATAGGGAACTGCGAAATCAAAAATCGTTTTGTGATGACTTCGATGGGCGGGACTTCGCTTTTCGGATGGATGGAAATCAACCACTTCGACAAAGAGGCCGCTAAGTTCCTGCTCGACAAAGCGGAGCATGACGTCGGGCTCATCCTCCCGGGCATTCAGCCGGTCTACAACCCGATGTTTGGGCAATGGCTCTACCGGAAGAAGAGCATGTACAAAAAGCTGAAGCCCTTCATGGACGAAATCCACGCCCACGGGGCGAAGATGTTCGTGCAGCTCACCGCTGGGTTCGGCCGCAGCTTCACCATTTCCCCCGCGATGGAGAAACTCTACGCCAACCGCTTTTTGCGCTTCCTCTCCAAGCCGGTGATGAACTTCGACAAAATCTGCGCCTCTTCTTCGCCTAGCCCCAACCGCTGGTCGGACAAAGTCCCCTCTCGGGAAATGACCATCAAGGAAATCCATCATTTCATCGAGGCCTTCGCCAAAACCAGCAAACTGCTGAAGGAAGCGGGGGTGGACGGGGTGGAAATCCACGCGGTCCACGAAGGGTATCTGCTCGACCAATTCACCTTGAAGTACATCAACAAGAGAAACGATGAATACGGGGGTAGCTTTGAGAACCGTTATCGTTTCCCCGTCGAAATCGTCAAAGCCATCAAAAAGGAATGCGGGGATGATTTCCCCGTCTCTCTCCGTTACTCGGTTCTTTCCAAGACCAAAGGGTTCGCCTCCGGGGCGCTTCCGGGAGAGGATTACGTGGAAGCCGGCAGGGACATGGAGGAAAGCGAGAAAGCCGCTCGCTATCTCCAGGACGCCGGATACGACATGCTCAACTGCGACAATGGGACCTATGACGCTTGGTATTGGGCCCATCCGCCGATCTATATGCAGGAAAACTGCAACCTCGCCGACGTGGAGCACATCAAGAAATTCGTTTCGATCCCCGTGGTCGCGGCTGGAAGGATGGATCCCTTCGTCGGGGCCGAGGCGGTGAAGGAAGGCAAGATCGACGCGGTCGGATTCGCCCGTCCTTTCTTGGCTGACGGGGCTTGGGTCAGCAAGCTCAAAGAGGGCAAAATGGAGGAAATCCGCCCCTGCATTTGCTGCCACAACGGCTGTTTCAACATGGCCCATTACAAGGGGACATCCAACGATCAGACCTTGTCGGACTCCCTCCACATGGCCCGCTGCGCGGTCAATGCGGAGACGATGAATAGCGAAAAGCACTACATCAAGAAAACCGCCCATCCGAAGAAAGTCGCCGTCATCGGCGGCGGCATCGGTGGAATGGAAGCGGCTCGGGTCGCCGCGCTGAGGGGCCACAAGGTGGAAATCTACGAAAAGAGCGATCGCCTGGGCGGGGTTTTCGTCCCGGCGAGCTCGGCTTCCTTCAAAGGCAAGCTCCGCGACCTTTTGGCTTGGTATGAACTTCAGATGAAGGAACTGAGCATCCCGGTTCATCTGAATTCCGAGGTGAAGGATCTCTCTTCTTTGAAGGCGGATGAGTTCATCGTCGTGACCGGTTCCAAGCCCAGAAGATTCGGGCTGAAGGGCGAAGAGAAGGCCATCGATGCAATTGATTACCTCAATGGCAAAGAAGTGGGGCAGAACGTCGCCGTCATCGGCGGGGGTTTGACCGGATGCGAAGTCGCCTATGAGCTTTATCTTTCTGGCAAGAACCCTCTGATCGTCGAGATGAAGGACGACTTGGTGAAACAGCCCGGCGTCTGCATGGCCAACTCCCAATATCTCCGCGACTTCTTCGCTTGGAAGAAGGTGAATGTCTACCTTTCGACCAAACTTAAGGAAATCAAAGATGGCTCCATCGTTGTGGAAGGCAAAGATGGGGAGCAGGAATTGCCCTGCGATTCGGTGATCCTCTCTTCCGGCTATGTTCCCACCCCGGCTTTCCCCTCTTCGAAGAATGTCCATTGGGTCGGCGATTGCGTGAAAGTTGGGAATCTCCGCAGCGTGATTTGGCGGGCTTATGAAGTCGCCATGAAACTATAAGGAAAGGAAACAGCATGTACGAACCAAAGATGCGCCTGAGCGAGGAAGAAAAAGACATCCTCGCGGGCAAAAAAGGCGAGACGTATGCCAAAATGATGGAAGTTTTGGTGCGGTACGGAGATGTGTTCGGCGCCGATTGCCTCAAGGAAGTGACCCATCAAAAGGCCCACTTCGTGACGAGCTTCGGGCTTGGCTTATTGAAGGCGGTCTATCCTTTGATGGATGAACTGATTGAAGCCGGATGCAAGGTCGAAGGGGGCTTCACCATGGATCCCCGTCCCTTGGATTTCAAAGACGTCCATTGCAACCCGATTGAGAAATTGGTCTTCAAGTCCTTCATGTACAACCAGCAGGACCATTACGAAGAGCAACTCAAAAAGATCGGTTTGCAGGATCCGGAGAAGGCCTTCTCCTGCACCTGCTATCTGAAGGAGATGGGCAATACCCCGAAGGAGGGGGACATCCTCTCTTGGAGCGAGTCCAGCGCGGTCGTCTTCGCTAACTCGGTCCTGGGCGCCCGGTGCAACCGCAACTCGGGCATCCTCGATATGTTCGGGGCGATTCTTGGGAAAACCCCGAACTTCGGTTTCCTCACCGATGAGGGAAGAAAGGCGACTTGGAAGGTCATCGTGAAGACCTCCAAAAAGCCGGAGGCCCAGATTTTGGGCTCGGCGATCGGCATGAAAGTCATGGCCGAAGTCCCTTATGTCTATGGCCTTGACCAATATTTGGAAGACCTTCCCAACGAGGACACAATCGCTTATTTGAAAGACTTCGGGGCCGCCAGCGCCAGCAATGGGGCGGTGGGTCTTTACCACGTCGACAAGATCACCCCTGAGGCGAAGAGATTGGGCGAATCCCTCATCAAGGAAGATGCGAAAACCTACGTGATCGACGATGCGGAGTTGGAAAGGGTTTACGCTTCCTACCCCTTGATGTGGCAGGGGAAAGACGAAGATTCTTACCGTTGCTTCATCGGCTGCCCCCATTTGACCTTGAAACAATTGGAAGATTGGGCCGACAAGGTCGAGAAAGGGTTGAAGGAAGCCCATCGCAGCAAGCTGGCCATCGATACGGTTTTCACCGCTTCCCCCGCGGTTTTGGAGGAATTCAAGAAAGAGGAGCGGTGCGCCAAACTCCTTTCTCACGGCGCCCACCTCTCCTATATCTGCCCGCTGATGTACGCGGACAACCCCCTCTGCGGGAAGAGGAAGCTCCTCACCAATTCGAATAAGCTCCGCACCTACACCAAGGCGCGGTACCGCAAGGATGAGGAGATTCTTTCCCTCATCTGCGGAAAGGAGGGCAAATAACCATGAAAACGTTTCAGGGCAGAGTGATTGCCGCCAGCGACTGGAAAGGCGAAGCCGTGGTTTCCCATCAGGGATTCAATACCTTGGCTTCCTGTCAAAGCAGCGCCTTGATGCCGACGGCGAAGAAGATCATCGTTTCCGACCAAAACAACAAAGAGCTCTACAAAAAGGACATCACGGGCAAAGCGCTTTGCATGCCCGAGACGATCGGCTCCACCACCGGGGGCATGATCATCCAAACCATCGCGGTTCGCGGATTGGCTCCGAAGGCGTGGCTGTTCTCCCATCCGATCGACCCCCTTTCCGCCTCGGGGATCATCCTTTCCAACGTTTGGAACCAAGCGGGCCTCATCGCCATCGACAGCCTTGGCGAGGAATTCCTGCAGACGGTGAAGGACGGGGACCAAATCCAAATCAAAGCCGACGGGACTGTCACGATCCTCTGATTCCTCTTCTTAGCAAGCCGCTTCCTAGTGGGGGCGGCTTTTTTCCTGCAATCGTTTCCTTTGCTTGGAATCGGGGATGGTAGAATAACCGTGGACATGGAAAAACTTCCGAACTTAGCCAACGCGATCGTTCTCTGCGAAAAGGAATACGCCCCTTTTCTTTACGCCTACAAAGCCTCCCATCCGGATCAGTCCTTCAAGATTTGGGGCAAAGACGATCTCCTTGATCGGCTTTCCTTCACCTATAAGAACGACCCCGTTCCTGCTTTTTTGAAGAAGGGGATTTCCTATTCCAATGCGAAGAAATTCCTTTCCATCCTCCGCATCGCGGACAACGAGAAAAACGAAAAGCTTTGCAATTTGATGTCGGAACTGAGGGAAGGGGATTTCCTGCAGGAAGACGATTTGGGACTTTTCGAAGTGAAACGCCACCCCTTGTTTCTTTTGGAACTGGACGAGGATTTCGAGTTGAAAAGCTTTTTGGACCGGAAGGGGCTCCCTTATCAGTTATTGTCCCTAGAAGACCTTGGGGCGTTGGAGCAAAACAAAATAGGGGACATGCCCCCGGTTTATCTATTCCCCAATAAGTTCTATCAATTCAATTACATCTTCTCTTATCTTCGGAAGGAAATCCTGCAAAACCCTGAGGAAAAAGATTCTTTTCAGATTGTTTGCCATGACGATTCGGACTGCTTTTACGCCCAAATCGCATCGGATCTGTTCAAACTTCCCTGCTCTTTGAACCTACGCATTCCTTTTTTGTCTGACCCCTCTATGAAAGAGAAGGTCTCTTGGATCCGGCATAACCGCAGCTTCGCCTTCACCGAGGAAGAAAAGAAGAACCCTTCTTTGTCTTCTTTCGCGGAATTGGTGGAGCATTATGGGTTCAGCCAATTGGAATTCGGATTCGCTTATGCAAGCATGCTGGAGCTATTCTCCTCTTTGGCAACCCCCGTGGAGAAGGTTCCAGGCGTGGCATTGACCCGGGATTGCACGATCGATCCCGGCAAAATCTATTTGGTCGCCAATTTCCAAGACGGCGACTTCTATTCTTCTTTCTCCGACAAAAACGTGCTATCGGATTTGGAACTCGTCGCGGTCGGGGCCAATCCGAGCTACGTGAAAACCGAACTCGACAAACGGAAGAAAATCAATTTCATCCGTTACAATCGCATCGCCTTTTTGTCCCGCCCCATTCAGCACCTCAACGACAAAATCTACGATTCCCCTTTCGTAAAAGAAGGGCAGTGGAAAGGCGAATTTCCTATTTCGAAGGTGCGGTGGAACCAAGAAGGGAATTATCCGGAAGAAGCGGAGAAAATTTACCGGGCGGATTGTTTGGACCACGCTTTCTATCGAAAACCCTATGACGGGTTGCTCGGTTATGATCATCAATTCAAAAAAGGGGACAAATCTCTTTATCCCGAAGTCAGAAGGCATTCAGCCACGCGCCTAGAACGATACATCAGCTGCCCCTTCAAATTCCTTTTGGACGCTTATTTTCCCGCGGACGTTTCTTCTTTGTCCTCTCGTTTATTGGGCGTGCTCAACCACGCGATGATGACCTCGCTTTATGGGCAAGAGGACGATTTCGACCGCCGCTTCGACGAAGAAGCGGAGAAATACAAAAACAGCTATATCCAAGAAGCGGGGGAATTCCCCAAGCAGGAAGAGGTCTCCCTGCGGATTTATAAGCATTGGCTAAGGCGCGTTTTCTCCGAAATCCGCGACGTTGGAGTCGGGCATCTGACCTCCCCAAAAGAAATCGCTGAGCAGCCGGTTCTCTTTGCTTTGAAAGATGGGGACGGGAAAGAATATCCCTTTTCCGGGCGCATCGACAAATTGCTTTTCACCGGCACCGGGGACAAGCGTTATTACACGATCATCGATTACAAATCCGGCGGCGAGAAATTCCAAACAAAACACATCTTTTTGGGCCCGTCTATTCAACTTCCTCTTTATTACTTGGCCTTGCAGCAAGGGAAAAATCGCGAACTCCTGCAGGAAAACGGAAAAGAAGCGGAATTTGGCGGAATGCTGATTCAGCATGTTTATGGCTCGACGTTGAAGAAGATGATCGTCAAAGACGGAGCCTGCTCCTACCAAGCTCTTGGCACCGTTATAAAGGGGGCGGGATGCGTCAGCGACGATCCCCTTTATTGGCAATACACCTGCGAGGATGGCTTAACGAAAGAAAAGGGTCTTCCTGGAGTGCGTGGCGGGGCATTCATGTCCGGGAAGGGCTTGTTTGGCGGCGAAGAGGGGAAGAGAAGCGTTCTTTCGAAGGCGGATTATCCGCTTTCGTCTTTGCTCAAGGATGCGGAAGCCGCGGCGATCTCCACGATCCATCATATCGAAAACGGGGAATTCCCGATTGCTCCGACCTCTTCTGATTTATCGGGGAACGTAAGGAAGCTTTCTTGCATGTATTGCTCATATGGGGACATTTGTTTCCGTTCTTCCGCCGCGGACAAGGTTTCCTATCTTTCGGAAATCAAAAAGCATTTCGGAGGGGACGTCGATCTTGAATTAGACGAGGATGAGGAGGACGAAGACGATGAGTGAAGCGAGGCCAAAGGGATATAACCCCAAACAGTGGGCGGCCGTCGTCTATCCCACGGACAAAGATCTTTTGATTTCCGCCGGCGCGGGAAGCGGGAAAACCCGAACCCTTTCCGTCCGCGTCAAACGCATCATCGAAAAGGGCGAAGTCTCTCCGGAATCCCTGCTCGTTTTGACTTTCACCGACAACGCGGCCCACGAGATGAAGGAGCGCATCGTCTCTTTGTTCCAGCAAGACGAAGATCCGAAGATCCGGGCTTTGGCCGTGAAGATGCAATCCGCCCACATCCAAACTTTCGACTCCTTCTGCCAATATCTGGTCTCCACATACGCGGGGAGGCTTGGGATTTCTTCTTCCGTCACCGTTTTGGACGAGACGATCGAAAAAACCAAGCGGCACGAGTTTTTGAATGAGGTTCTGCAAAGTTGGTACGACGACGAAGAAAAGCGGGAAATTCTTGCTAAAACCCTCGTCAAATTCAATGCGAAGGGCGATTCGGAAACCCGTACCGTGCTTCTAGATTTGGACCGCAAGCTGAATTTGTTGCCCCCTTCTTCCCGGTCCGATTTCTTTTCTCGATACGAGGAAGTTTTCTTCGACGAAGGAAAGTTTTCTTCTTGGTACGATGAATACGTCGAGGGGATGAAGGATTTGCTCCGTCAGACTTTGCTGAGGGCAAAATACGTTGATGAATACTCAAGCGAAGATGGCATCGAAGGAGAAAGCAAGGAGGAACGGGAGCGGCGTTTAAATGTTTTCAAATCCCCTTCTTTCTTTCAAGTCGTCTCCTATACGGCGAAAGAAAGTCAGTGCTGCGTCCCGTTAGCGGACGAACTCACCCATTTGCTTTCCCTTTCCTCGGAACGTTTCGTCGAAGAGGCGAAGGAGGACATGGAAACGTTCTCCAAAAAGTTCAAAGCCCCTACCAAAAAAACCATTCTCGATTCCGAAGACCCCCGCCTCCCGATTTATCGAACAATCTTTACTATCCTCAAATCGTCTTTGACGACGCAAAAGGCTTTGCTCCGCCCTTTGCTGTATTTGGGAAGCAAGAAGGAAGAATATGAGAAATTTCTTTCTTTCAAAGACGATATCCGCGTCTTGCTTGAAATCGTGAAAGAGATGGAAGAGAAGCTTGAAGAATACAAACGAACCGTCAATTGCTTCACCTTCTCCGACATCGCTTCCTATGCCTTGTCCTTGCTTCGCGATCCTGCTTACGAAGACGTGGCCGAAAGCGTCCGCTCGCGCTTCTCCTACATCATGGTCGATGAGTATCAGGACACGAACGATTCCCAAGAGGCCTTTTTGGATGCGCTGCTCAAACCGAACAAAGAAGGCAAGCGGGCCCATCTTTTCTGCGTCGGCGACCCGAAGCAGGCCATCTATGGTTTCCGCAACTCCAACGTCAAACTCTTCATGGCCCGCCAAGAGGCTTTGGAGAAAGTCGATCCCGAATCGGTCATCCACATGAACAACAACTACCGGTCCGGGGAAAACCTGCTGAGCGAAATCAACTTCCTCTTCCGCGCCTATATGAGCAAGGAGCACGGGGATGTCGATTACACCCTAGAAGATGAGCAGCTCCGATACGACGAAGATGCCAACCCCTATGCGGAAGAATATCCCGGCTTCCGGATTTCCCGCCTTGTCTCGGGCCCGGGGGATTATGAAGGGATGGCGCCTCTAGACTGGGAAATCCAAGCAATCGCCCAAGACATCCTGAAGAAGGTCAACGACCCTTCTTTCACCGTCTATGACCTTTCGAGCAAAGAGAAGAAAATCCGCCGGGCGCGTTTCTCCGACTTCGCGATCCTCTGCCGGGTGAAGAGCTCCTTCCTCAGCTTTCAGAAGGCCTTCATTGAACGTGGGATCCCCTTGAACATCAAAGTCAGCAGCAATCTGAAGGAGCTTTCCTGCATCCTTACTTTGGAATCTTTGGTGGGCTTATTGGTCGCCATCAAAAAGAAAAACGATGCAGAACTGCCTCATCTTTTCGCTTCCTTGGCCCGAAGCTATTTGTTTGAATATACCGACGAGAAAGTTTTCTCCGTTCTCGGCGAGGTGAAAAAGGCCCTCAAAGAGAAAAAGAACGACCCGTTCTCTCTCATCAAAGAAGATCCCATCTACCAAAAGGCTTTGGGCTTTTTGCAGAGCCACGAGCATAGCGATTTCCCTTCTTTGTTCCGCGATTTGATTGAGGATTTCGGCGTGATTTCCTCGTTGAGCCGCTTAGGGGATATCGAAGACAACGTCGCCAAAATCGAATCTCTTTATTCCCTCGCCGTCTCCGAGTCGAAGATGGGCGAGGGGATTCAGGACTTCGCTTCGCTTTTCTCCTCCATCAAGAAATACGCGCTGCCGTTTGAATCCGAGTCTTCCTTCGCCGCGGAAAATTCCGTGGATTTGATGACCATCCATGCCTCAAAGGGATTGGAAAGGAAAATTGTCTACATGCCCGTTTCCCAAAACGCGATGGGAAAAGGGGGTGGGAAATCCCCTGACTACGCTTTCTCCGAGCTCTTCGGCATTTTGCTTCCGAATTACTGCCTCCCCGAGGAAGTCCCAGAGGAAGAATCCCCCATCGGGGTGTATTCGCTTCCCTACATGCTTTACCGTCTCCAGCAAAGCCGGCACAACGTGGAAGAGGACGAGCACGTCCGCTTGTTCTACGTCGCCTTCACCCGCGCGCAGAATTCCTTGATCATCGTCGGGGACGACAAAAAGAGGAAGCCCGGCGACCTTTACGAAGCCCTCGACTATATCCCCCATCACAAAGAATTCGAGCCTTCCTTGCTCAAAATGAAAAAAGCGTCCGGGATTTTTTCTCAGGCGGCTTTGAACCATTATGAGGAATTGGTCAAAGAAAAGAACGGCCTCACCGTTTTGAAGGAAAGCGAATTCGATACGGGGCATCCGGAAAAAGACGCGGCTTCTTACCGTTATTACTTGGCCCTTCGCCAGGAGTTCGTCGTCGACCCCTTGGATCAGCAAATCGAGGATGCTTTCTTCACCTTGGAGCATTGCTTGCTTGAGGAATATCGGGAAACCGTCCGGAAGCGGGCTGATGACCTTGATTTCCTCGCTCGGGTTTATGGCTTGAAGAAAGGTCTTAATGGAGATTCCTTCGAAAGCCTCGCGGCTTCTTACCCGGGGGGCGAAGAGACTTTGAAGGCGAAGCTGTCCGACTTCGTGGATGCCTTGATCAAAATGGACGGGGAAAGGCTGAGCGTCGATTTGAACAAGGAAGACAAAAAAGACCCCGCCTTGGCGGAGAGGAAAATCGCCGCCGCCTATCTTTATCCTTTGGCCGCTTGCATCGATGGGGTTCCCTATGCCTATAAAACCACCTATCAATCCAAGGGGTTCTCCGACCGTTTTGAGCTTTGCTCTTGTTCCGGATTGACGAATAACGTCCAAGCGGCGGATCCTTCGCGCATCGCCCCCCGCCTTAAAGAAGAACAAAGAAATGACGAAGAAATCGTTTTTGAGACAAAAGCGGTGGAGAGGGCGAGCAAACAGCTTTCCCCCATCGATGAGGAAAACCCGGCGATGCGGGAAATCCTTTCTTACGGCACCCGGCTTCACCGGTACATGGAATTGGTGGATTTCTCAACACGGGATACGAGCTTCATTGCTGACCCCAAAGACCGAGAAAGGATCAACAAAGTCCTTTCTGCGCCTTTCTTCCAAAGCATCAACGAATTCCGAATCTACAAGGAATATGGCTACTTCGACCCGGAAAAAGGAAGCACGGGGTTCATCGATTTGCTTTTGCAAAAAGGGGACGAATTCCTCATCGTCGACTATAAAGCTTCGGAAACCGACGACCCTGCTTATCGAAAGCAGCTTTCTTCTTATCGCGACAACGTGTGCCGCCTTTTCCACATCCAAAAGGAGAATGTCCGTGCCTTCCTTCTTCCTTTGACCGGGGAAGAGATTCAGGAAGTGGCTTTGGATTGATTCATTCTAGGGGAAGGCTTCTTCCTTCGGAGTCTTTCCGGGTCTTTTTGAGGATGTCGTAGACACTGAGCAAGGAAAGGAGGGATTCCTCCTTTTTCCCGTGCTCGGTCAGGAAAATTAAGCCTACCCGTTTGTTCTCCGCTTGGCTGAAGAAGAGTTCTTCGGCTTCGTATAGCGGCGCGTTCCGCCGAAGAAAACAAAAACGTTTATTTTGCTTTTCCAAAGAAAACTCAGGGAGGAAGGAAGCGACCGAAAAAGCGGGGAGGTTGCTTTCCGTATTTTGCAAACCGATCAGCTTCTGCGGGGTTATGACACCTAAAACCCCTTTTTTCTCGCTTAAGATGGGAAGATACCCATAACCCTTATCCGCGAAGAGGGAAAAGGCTTCGGACAGCGGATCCTCCTCTTTGAGGGATTCGATTTTCTTGGTTGAGACTTCATAGGCGCTTAATCCCATTTGCTCGAGGATGCCTTGGAAAGAAGAAACGAGGCGCGAGGAAATCGCGACGGGATAACCTCCTCCATATTCTTCGTGAGAAAGCAAATTGCGGAGCGTTCGAAACTGCTCGAATTGGTCTCCGTACTTTCTTTGGTAATATGCGAATAAAGCAGGGTTGTTTCCCCGAATCGCTTCTAGTTGGCGGTAGAGGTTCAAAAACAGGTCGGTGGTTTCTTTGGTGTATTCCATTGGCCTAATGATAAAGGGCGGAGGAAAGGCGTTTCAACGTTGGAGGCGAACCGCAATCTTTTCCTTCCGCCGCGTTCCGAGGGCTTATACTTGGGCTATGGATATTGCATTGCTCATCATTTCTTCGGCCCTTTCGCTTCTCTGTCTCGTCGCTTTAATCGTGGTCCTGGTATTGCTTCTTAAAAAGAACAAAGGCGGATCTCCTCTCAACAGCGATTTTGAGAATCGAATGATCGCCTCTCAGACGAAGCTGGACATGACGGTCGATAACCTCCAAAAAACCGTGATGCTCAAAATTGAAGGCCAAATGGGTGAAATGTCGGCGAAGGTGGAGAAACAACTTCGGGAAGAAGGGGAAAAGACGAACGACAAATTCAACGCGATTTCCGAATCGCTGAACGGGAAGGTGGCCGCGATCAACGAAAATGTGCTGAAGCGTTTTCAGGAAACCACCGACATGGAGCAAAAGCAAATCGACCGGATTTCCGCCGCTTTGAATGGGATTACGGAGAAGAACGACAAGAAGATGAGCGAATTCCAGATGCAGTTCTCCAAAGCTGTTTCCGAGCAGCTCATCGCGATGAATACGAAGCTGGAATCCTCCTTCAAGGATATCAACGCAAAAGTCGATGCCTCGTTGCTCAACGGCTTCAAAACCACTGGGGAATCGATGGCCGCTTTGCAAAAGCAATTGGGCGCGGTGGAAGAAGCCCAAAGGAATCTTCAGGGGCTGCAGAATGACATTGCGACCCTGAACGGCGTTTTGACTTCCAACCAGCAGAGAGGAAAATACGGCGAATGGCAATTGGAGCTGCTGCTTGAGAATCTATTCGAAGACGGAAAAGGGACCCTCTATGATTTGCAGTTCAACTTAGGGGATGGCCTAAAGCCCGACGCGGTCATCTTCCTGGACGGGAAAGCCCGTCATCAAATCATCTGCATTGATTCCAAATTCTCTTTGACGGGTTATGAAGCCCTTTTCGATCCCTCCGTTCATTTAAGCGAGGACGAGGAAAAGGAAGAGACCGCCAAGTTCAAATCCGCCCTCAAGGCAAGAATCGATGAGACTTCCAAGTACATCGTCCCCGGGAAAACGATCGGGAACGCTTTGATGTTCATCCCCAGCGACGGCGTGTTCGCCTTCGTCGAAAAAGAATTCCTCGATTTGGTCGACGCGGCGAAGAGGAAGCACGTCATCTTGGTTTGTCCTTGCATCATGACTCCTCTTCTTTCTTCCTTCCGCGTGATTCAACTCGATGCGGCCCGGAGCGAGTCCCTGTCCCTCATCAATGCCTCGCTGAATAAATTGGCGAAGGACTTCAAAAACTTCATCCCGCGTTGGGAAGCTTTGAACAAAGGCATCCAATCGTTAACGAAGAAGAGTGAGGAATTCTCCACGACGGTCGGGAAAATCGGAAAGTCCTTCGACAAAGTGGAGCGGATTGATCTGCAGGACAATCAAAAAGACGAAGCGGAAGAAAACCCAAATGCCTTGCCCGCGATTGATCAGGAAGAATAGTACCGACATACCGAAAAAGAAAGAAATTCCTCGGATAATTTAGGAAAAATTCACCGAAAGAGCTTCGTGCATCGGAAATATCGGTACTACGGTATTGGTAAAACGTTCTTTCTATTGCCGTTTCGCTCATCCTCTCTACAATGGAATTCGTAGTTTTTGATACGACCCTAGTTTTTGGAGGACCTTTTATGGCGATTCGCCCCGACGTGCGGAAGGGGGTTGAAACCATTTGCGATGGCTACGCAAATGAACCTTCTCCGCTGATGATGATTCTTTCGTCGATTCAGAAGAAGTACGGTTACATTCCCTTGGAGGTCCAAGAGATCGTTTCCAAGAAAACCGGCATTCCCGTCGCCGAGATTTACGGCGTCGTGACTTTTTATTCGTTTTTCTCTTTGAAGCCGAAGGGAAAATACGTGATTGGAATCTGCCTAGGGACTGCATGCTATGTCAAAAACTCTCAGGCGGTTCTCGATAAATTCACCGAAAAACTTGGCATCAAAGCCGGAGAAACCTCAGAGGATGGCCTTTTCACCATCGAGGCGATTCGCTGCATCGGCGCCTGCGCTTTGGCCCCGGCGATGTCGGTGAACGGGAAAGTTTATCCGAAAGTGACCCCGGACCAAGTGGAACGGATTATTCAGGAATATCGGAACAAGGAGAACGCCGATGCTTAACCCTATCAAAACCCCAGAGCAGCTTGAGAAGGAAATCGTTTCCTGCGAAGACGCTTTCCAAAAAAAGATCAGCGGATACGGTGGAAAGAGAACCGTTATGGTTTGCGGAGGAACGGGATGCATCGCGAACAATTCCGAATCCATCCTGGAAGAGTTGAAAAAGCAAATCGCCGAGCACGGCTTAGGCGACAAAGTCTCTATTAACCACGTTGGGTGCTTTGGATTTTGCTCTCAGGGCCCCTTCGTCAAAATCTACCCCGAAGATACGCTTTACCGCGCGGTGAAGCTTTCCGACGTCCGGCAAATCGTCGAAGAGGATTTGCTTCAGGGGAAGGTCTGCGAGAATTTGCTCTACGTTGATCCTTCAACCCACCAAAAAGTCCAACGGCAGGACGACATCAATTTCTATAAAAAGCAAAAGAGGGTATCCCTCCATGGATGCTCTTTGATCAACCCCGATTTCTTGGAAGAAGCCTTGGGCTACGATGGGTTTAAAGCCTTGAAGAAAGCTTTGACCGAAATGACCCCTCAGCAGGTTATCGACGAGGTTTTGGCTTCCGGCCTTCGTGGGAGAGGAGGCGCAGGTTTCCCAACGGGGAGAAAATGGCAGTTCGCGGCGAATGTCGCTTCCGATCAGAAATATATCGTCTGCAATGGCGACGAAGGCGACCCGGGTGCTTTCATGGATCGTTCTATTTTGGAAGGCAACCCCTTTGAGGTCATCGAGGGGATGATGATCGCCGGCTACGCTTTCGGAGCGAGCGAAGGCTATTTCTACGTTCGCGCCGAATACCCCGTTGCCGTGGAAAGGCTGCAAAGGGCGATTCAGGATATGGAGCAGGTCGGCTTGCTGGGCGATAACATTCTCGGCACTTCCTTCTGCTTCCACGCCCATCTCCGCCTTGGCGCGGGAGCTTTTGTCTGCGGGGAGGAAACGGCTTTGCTCAACTCCATCGAAGGGAAGCGCGGCATGCCGCGTCCCCGTCCGCCCTTCCCAGCCGTAAAGGGTTTATGGGGTAAACCAACCTGCGTCAACAACGTGGAAACCTTGGCCCAAGTCCCTTACATCATCCGCGTTGGGGCAAAGGAATACGCCAAAATCGGAACGGAGGGATCCCAAGGGACGAAAGTCTTTGCCTTGGGCGGGAAAATCAACAACGTTGGCTTGGTTGAAGTGCCCATGGGGACCACCCTTCGGACCTTAATCTTCGACATTGGGGGAGGCATCCCGGGGAACAAACGCTTCAAGGCGATTCAAACCGGCGGTCCTTCCGGGGGCTGCTTGACGGAGAAAGACCTTGATACGCCCATCGACTACGACTCCCTCGTCGCGAAAGGATCGATGATGGGATCGGGCGGGGCGATCGTCATGGACGAAGACAACTGCATGGTGGATGTCGCCGCCTTCTACATGGATTTCATCTGCAATGAGTCCTGTGGGAAATGCTCTCCCTGCCGCATTGGGACAAAGCGTCTATATGAGATGCTTCTGAAGGTCACCAGCGGCACCGCGACCGAACAAACTTTGAAGGATATGAAATACCTCGCGACCGTCATCAAAGACGGATCGCTATGCGCATTGGGGCAGACTTCCGCCAACCCAATCCTTTCGACGATGGCGAATTTCCCCGAGGAATACGAAGCCCACGTCAAAGACAAGAAGTGCCCGGCCCATATCTGCAAAAAACTCATGCAGTATTGGATCGATCCCGATAAGTGCAAAAAGTGTTCGAAATGCGCTCGGAATTGCCCGGCCAACTGCATCCGCGGAATCCCGGGGAAAGAGCCCTATGTCATCGATCAGGCAAAATGCCTCAAATGCGGGGCTTGCATGGCAGGGTGTTCCTTCCACGCAATCGAGAAACGCTGAGGAGGATAGACACCATGGACAACGTCAATATCAATATCGAAGGACGCATTTACGCGGTCGAAAAAGGCCTCACTGTTTTGGAAGCGGCGCGGAAAGTCGGCTACAACATCCCCACCCTCTGCTACTGGAAGAACGGGGAGAACTCTTTGGCCAGCTGCCGCGTTTGCCTCGTTGAGCTTCGCTCCGCAAGGGGTTCTCGCCTTGTTGCTTCCTGCGTTTATCCGGTGGAGGATTGCCAGGCCGAAAGGGGATTTGAAATCCACATTTCCTCGCCGATGGCTATCAATGCGCGTCGCACATCCGTTGAGCTTCTGCTATCCAACCATTCCCAAAATTGCCAGACCTGCGTGAAAAACGGACGCTGCGAGCTGCTTCACGTCGCCGATTTGGTCGGGGCGAGGGACCACCAGTTCGAAGGGGAAAAGACCCCTTCCACTTACGACGATGCCGCCCCGGGCATCATCCGCGATACCAGCAAGTGCATCCTCTGCGGGCGGTGCATCGAACGCTGCAAGAAAGCCCAGGGGATCGGCATCCTCGGATTCGAGAAAAGAGGATTCCAAACCATCGTCGCCCCGGCGGA
>JBNMGG010000028.1:0-16562 GCA_050872145.1 Candidatus Alloenteromonas sp.
CGAGGACTACAACCGCGACGCCAGGCCGGCGAAGTTTCTCGCGGAAATGAGCGAGGAGGAGCGGAAGGCGGTGGGATTCGAGATTTGAAGGAGGCTGGGGCTCATGCGGCTTGGAGATTACACAAACTTCTTGCAACTCTCTTAAAATTAGCATGATGACGATGTTTTTTTGTCTTTTTGGAATTCGGATTTTCCATAAAAAGCAAAGTGCGAAAGTTAAAAAACACCCATAAAGAGCAAAGTACGGAAATGGATTTCAACAGTGAAAAGCAAGCAAACGGATCAAAGTAAGAAGAATTGGTGGGCCCGTCATAGATGATTCCTCGTTCGGGTTTTGCCGCCGAAGGCCGGCTTTAGAAAAACGGGATTCACCCTAGAAATCTGGTATACGTGCTGATTCTTTCGGATATGCTACACTATCGTCCATGGAAAGCATGAACGAATACCATCTCTGCGTCGGCGAGATCTTGATGTACTGTCAGATGATCGAGCACGACGTCAAGGAAATCTACGCCTTCATGGCAGATGGGGGATACGAAGAGAACCTCCGCTTGCT
Organism: Candidatus Alloenteromonas sp.; assembly: GCA_050872145.1. Taxonomy (GTDB): domain Bacteria; phylum Bacillota_I; class Bacilli_A; order RFN20; family CAG-826; genus Alloenteromonas. The sequence continues at coordinate 557 of JBNMGG010000028.1, forward strand.
GCAGGAGGAGAAGACCACCCTTGGGCAAACCGTCACTAAACTTCGGGAAGTCGATACCAGCTGGGACAAGCCCCTTTTCAGCCCCGAGGATTACGACATGCTCTTCCACATCGTCTCCAAAAGGAACTACTACGCCCACCAGGCCTACCTCAGTTTCATCTACGTCATCGGCGAAGAAGAAATCGACCAAGCCTATTTCCGGGCCTTATCCAAGGCCAAAGCGGACAAAGAAAAACTCTATAAGCTCTACGAAGCGGTGGAGGACGTCCGCCTCTGCTACGTTCAGTTTTGAGCAGGAAGAACAAAAGCCCCGTTTTGAGATAAAATAACCCCGCGCGTCCCGGTAGCTCAACTGGATAGAGTAGTGGCCTTCGAAGCCAACGGTTGCGGGTTCGAGTCCCTCCCGGGGCGCCATCTTAGAACGCAAAAAAGAATTGCCTATACTTTGCCGCTTACGTCGTTTTCCTTTTCCGGATCTTGGAGTTTTTTAATCCGAAGAAGCAAAATCCATCAAACGGTTATGATGAAATAACCTGCCTTTGCAAAGGGAAGGAGTTTTTGGGTTATATCTGCCGTTTTTACTTTTAAATACCCCGTCGTCGTCCCATCGCTGCACCCGTAGTATTCCTTGCTGGCAACCTCTTCATCGATCACGATTTTTACGTTTCTTGCCGTCGGCAATAACACGCTGAGGATCGTGGCCGCCCCGATTTTTGTCCCGAGCATTTCTTCCATCAGCTCGGCAGGGGCGAATGAGACGCGCGTCACGTTCAAGGCTTTCGAAAAATCCTTGGAGCGGAACGGCTTGTTGCCAAGGGTGATGAACAGATAAAAATCCGTCTTATGCTGATTGCACAAAAACAACGTTTTCACCATTTCCATGTCTAATTTTTCATCCACCGACGCGCAATCCTCCATCGTGATGATTTCATCGGTGTCCACCCTTTGGAAAGGAATGCCCAAAGTCGAAAACGCGGAATAAACCTTTTCCTGCAAAACCGTTTTGAAGGCTTTCGGGGCCGTAGTTTGAATTTCGCTTACGTAAATCATGATTATCCTCGCTGTGCTTGACGATTTTTCAGTATAGGAAGAAACTTGCATTTGAAAAACGAATGTTTTTCATGCCAAGCATTACAAAAAGGCATAGAAATGGATAAGAATTTGCTGAAGTTCATGGCTTTTGTGAAAGCGGTCGAATGCGGCAGTTTCACCAAAGCGGCGGAGGAACTGAACTATACCCAGTCGGCAATCAGCCGAATGATAAACGATTTGGAAAATGAGTGGGGCATCACTCTTCTGGAACGCGGAAAAAACGGGGTGACTCTGACCAGCGACGGGATGCGCCTTTACCGATATTGCGTGAACGTCTGCAACGAATACCAAAAGCTCGAGCACGCGGTGGACGAAGTGAATGGGCTTCAAACGGGCATCATCCGCATCGGGGCGTTTTCAAGCGTCGCCACGCATTGGATCCCCAACATCGTCAAGCATTTCCAAAAGGATTATCCGGAAATCGATTACGAAATCTTGCTCGGCGATTACGAAGAAATCGCGGAGTGGATAAAAAGCGGTCGGATCGACTGCGGTTTCACGAACCTGCTTTATGCGGAAGGCTTGGACGCCGAAGTGCTGGAAAAAGACGAACTATGCGTTGTCCTCCCCAAAAACCACCCCTTATGCCAACACAAGACCATATCCCTTGAAGAGCTAGGGGAGGATCCGTTTTTGCTTTTGGAGAAAAACGGCATATCCGAATGCGGCGATATTCTTCGTCAGCACAAAGCGAACCTCAAAATCCATTATGCGACATGGGACGATTATTCCATCATGGCAATGGTGGAAAAAGGGCTGGGCATCAGCATCTTGCCCAAGCTGATCTTGCAACGCATTCCTTATGACATCGAAATCCGAAGCTTGAGCATCCCAGCCTACAGGGACATCTGCATCGCCGCGCGGGACAAGTCCACGCTTTCAAAAGCCGCAAAAGCGTTTTTGGCATACCTTAAATACAGAACCTGCGCTTAAAAACGCCGCCCCTCAAAGGATGAGCTTTCTTTTTGCCTTAAATTCCTTTCCTTTGTTCTTCCAAAGAGGTAAATAAAAAGCAAGAAGCGAGGAGCGATATGAAATATAGAGAACTCGGGAAAACCGGATTGATGGTCAGCGAAATCGGATTCGGGGGAGAATGGCTGGAACGTCACGAAAAGAAGGAAGGCGTGGAACTGATCCGTTATGCTTCTAGCAAAGGGATTAATATCCTGGACTGCTGGATGGCAGACCCCAAATCAAGAGACATCATCGGGGAAGGCATTGAGAGAAACCGCGCGGACTGGTTCATCCAAGGGCACATCGGATCCACTTGGAAAGATGGCCAATATTTCAGGACCCGTGACCTCCAATACGTCGAACCCGCTTTCAATGATTTATTGACCCGGCTGAAGACGGATTACATCGACTTGGGGATGATCCATTACGTCGATTCGGAGAAGGAGTGGGAGGATATCCAACATTCGGATTACCTCCGTTACATCTTCTCCTTGAAGGAAAAAGGAACCATTCATCATATCGGAATCAGCACCCACAACCCGAAAATCGCCTTGAAAGCCGCGGAGTCGGGCTACGTGGAGATGATCCTCTTCAGCATCAACCCGGCCTTCGACATGCTCCCCTCCAGCGAAGACATCGAGACGATGTTTAAAGAAACCTATGACCCCAAGCTCCGGGGAATCGATCCGGAAAGGGCAGAGCTCTACCAAACCTGCGCGGAAAAAGGCGTCGGCATCACCGTCATGAAACCTTATGCGGGGGGAAGGCTCTTTGATGAAAAGCGTTCTCCCTTTGGCGTCAAATTGACTCCCATTCAGTGCATTCACTATGCATTGACGCGCCCTGGCGTGGCCGCGGTCATGTGTGGATACGATGACAAAGAGCAGGTCGACCAGGCCCTTGCCTATGAGGATGCCGGGGAACAGGAAAGGGATTATGCCTCCGTCCTTTCTAACGCCCCTCTGCATTCCTGCCGCGGCCAATGCACCTACTGTGGCCACTGCAAGCCCTGCGTGAAGAACCTCGACATCGCCTCATCAACAAGTTCTACGACCTCGCCACGATGCAAAAGGAAGTCCCCGCGACGGTGAAATCCCATTACGAAGCCCTTGAGCACACGGCTTCCGAATGCATCCATTGCCATTCTTGCGAGCAACGTTGCCCCTTCGGGGTGAAGATCTCCGAAAGAATGGAGAAAACCGCCGAATTGTTCGGGAGATAATATGCCGGATTATTTCGCTTACGGGGAAAAGGAAATCGATGCCCTGAAATCCGCCGACCCGAAGCTCGGGACGGCCATTGAGCGCATCGGCAAAGTCGAACGGGAAGTCGATCCCGATCTTTTCTCCGCGATCGTCCATCACATCGTCGGCCAGCAAATCTCCACCAAAGCCCAAGCGACCATTTGGAAGAGAATGAACGAAGGCTTAGGTGGAGTGAATCCTGTTACAATCGAAAAGGCTGATTTATCCACCCTCCAGTCCTTTGGCATCACCTTCAAGAAAGCCCAGTATATCAAAGACTTCGCCTCCTCCGTCCTTTCGGGCGAGCTGGATTTGAAGAAAATTGAGGCAATGGACGACGAGGAGGCAATCAAATCTCTTTCCTCAATCAAGGGAATCGGTGCTTGGACCGCCGAGATGATTTTGCTCTTTTGCCTGCAAAGGCCGAACGTCTTCAGCTACGGTGACCTCGCCATCCAAAGGGGCCTGCGGATGCTTTACCATCATCGAAGCATCAGCAAGGAACAGTTCGAGAAATACCGCCGCAAATTCAGCCCCTATTGCAGCGTCGCAAACCTTTATTTGTGGCAGATTTCCGGAGGGGCCATCCCAGAGTTGAAAGATCCCGCCCCGAAAAAGAAAGGAAAGGGAAAATGACTTATTTGGATTCCTATCCTTCTCCCTTGGGGGAAATCGTCCTCGCCAGCGACGGGAAAGCCATAACCGGGCTTTGGCTCTCCGGGCAGAAGCTTTTTGGTACAACAATCACCAAAGAGACAAAAGAAACTCAACTCCCCATTTTTGAGGAAACCAAGCGTTGGCTTGACGTTTATTTCTCCGGGAAGAACCCGGGGCAAATTCCCTCCGTTTCTTTCGACGGGGGATCTTTGTTCCAAAAGGAAGTTTGGAATATCTTATTGGCCATCCCCTATGGGAAGACGATGACTTATGGGGAAATCGCGAAACAAATCGAATCCAAGGCGGGGAAAAGGGCTTCCGCCCAAGCCGTTGGGGGAGCGGTGGGGCATAATCCCATCTCGATTTTGGCTCCCTGCCACCGGGTGATGGGGGCTAAGGGCAATTTGACCGGATACGCCGGAGGAATCGAACGGAAGATAGCCTTATTGAAGAGTGAAAGAATCGACGTATCTAGTTTCCGCTTACCAAAGGCCCAATCGAAAATTGACGTTCGGGGAAGAAGGGACTAAGTTAACCGGGCAAAGAGGAGAAAAAAACAATGAACAAACCTTATATCGTCTGCCACATGATGACGTCCCTGGACGGGAGGATCGACTGCAAAATGACCGAACTCCTTCCCGGGGTTCAGGATTACTATTCCACCTTGGATTCTTTGGATTTGCTCTCCACTTTAAGCGGCAGGGTGACCGCCGAATTGGAGATGGCTTTGCCCGGAGAGTTTATCGCGAAAGACCCAACCCCTTACGGGAAAGACGGCTTTGCCAAAAATAGGGTGGCCAAGGGCTATGAAATCGTCGTGGACACCAAAGGGAAATTGCTTTGGCCCGACGCCTCCGGCATGGACAAGCCCTATTTGATCATCCTCAGTCAGCAAGCGAAGAAGGAATACCTCGATTATCTCAACGACCGTGGCATCTCCTGGATCGTCTGTGGCGAAAAGAGAATCGATTTGGCCAAGGCCTGCGCGATCCTCCATGACGAATTCGGGGTGAAGCGCCTCGGCATCGTCGGAGGGGCCGCGATCAATTCGGCTTTCCTCGACGCGGGACTATTGGATGAAATCAGCATCCTCATCGGGGCTGGGATCGACGGCAGGGGAGAAATGGCCTCTGTCTTCGACGGGTTCGGCCAAAACCATCCTTTGGTGCCTTTGCATCTAATCGACGTCAAAACCTTCCCCAGCCAAGCCGTTTGGCTCCGTTACAAGACAAAATAACGGGGGCGTCGGCCTTTAAAGGCTGAAGACGATGATCAACACGATCCCTGCGGTGAGCAGCCCAAGCCCCAGCAGGGATTTTTTCGTGAACTTTTCCTTGAGCACCAAGAAAGAGAACAGCATCGTCAAAAGAATGGAGAGCTTGCCGATGGAATTGACTGCGATTGGGTTGGACCCTTCCCAGTTGAGCGCGTAGTATTCGCTCAGCCACGCCACCCCGGTGAAAACGCCGGAAACGGTGAGGAAAACCCAATCCTTCCACGTCAAAACGCCGAGCCCTTTGTATTCTTTCCTCGCCAAGACGATCGCCCCGGCGAAGAGGAATACGATGATCGTGCGGATCAAGGTCCCAAAATCAGTCGGAATCCCGCGCAGACCCAGCTTGATGAAGAAGGAAACAAGCCCCGCGAACACGGCCGATAAAACCGCGTAGAAGAGCCATGCCTTCGACAAAGGCTGACCCTTTTCAATCTTTCCAATCATCAACAACGTGCCCGCCAGCATCAAAACCATTGAAAGAAAAAGCATCCCAATCGTGAGGCCATCCCCGCCTTTGGTGGTCTCGGGGAAGAAGAAAATCAAAAAGAGGATGCTGCTGATGATGAAGCTCGACTTGTCGATGGGAGCCACTTTCGACACGTCCCCGAGTTTGATCGCCCGGTAGTAGCAAAGCCAGGAAAGCCCCGTGCAAAAGCCGGACAGAACCAAATAAAGCCAATTCTCCCACGTCAACGTTGGGAAGGCGGAAAGGCTGCCGGTGATAAGGCACATCACCAAAGAGCCTAAGATGACGATCCCCGTCCGATAGAACGTCGCGAAGTTCGAATTGACGTTCTTAATCCCGATTTTGGCGGTGATGGTGGTGAGGGAGGTCGCAATCGCGGCCACGAAGGCAAATACGAGCCACATAATGTTAATCCGGCACGATTATAGTCTTCCCGCCTCCCTTTGACGCTAGAATCGCTTTTCGATGCAAAACGGCTTCAAGCCCGACTCAGCAGGATTTCCCGCAACGCGGATTGATATTCCTGCTCCGCCTTCCTTTTTGCTTCCTCAAACCTTTCTCCGGGCCTAGAAGTTTGATAAACGGGCAGGGGCGGGTTTTCGACTTCACTTTTCCCACATAAAACGACTAATTTCTTAGGATCGCAGGAAGAATAGACTCCGGAGAAGACTTTGCCCTTCAACGACTGCGAATCAAAACGCCCCTCCCCGGTGATGATCAAATCGGCTTTTTCGGCCCTTTCCTTGAAATGAGAAAGTTCCAGCAAATAGGAAATCCCCGAAAGCATCCTTGCCCCGAAGACTGCGCGGAAGCAAGCTCCAAGCCCGCCCGCGGCCCCAAGTTTTTCCTCACGGGAAACATCAACCCCGGTCAAAGAAAAGGCCAAAGAAGAGAGACGTCCCATCTCTTTTTCTAAATAATCCAATGAATCCCCATATCCTTTTTGGGGCCCATAGACGAAAGTCGCCCCCTCTTTTCCAAGCAAAGGGCTATCCACATCGCAGAGGCAGGAAAAGGAAACCCCGCGGATCGCTTCGAGAAAGCTGCCCCAAGACAAGGATTGGACTTGGGGACAATTTGCCATAGTGACGCTTTCCTTCGTCCCAAAGTCCAACCCCATTTCCTGCAGCGTTCCAATTCCCATATCATTCGTGCAACTCCCACCGAGGCCGACGATGATATCGTTCGCCCCCATGCGAATCGCCTCTTTTATCAGCATTCCCAGCCCGCGGGAAGAACGTTCCAAAGGAGGAACCTTGCCTTCCACTGAGGGCAAACCCAAAACCGAGGAAACTTCAATCGCAGCGCGGCTTTCGCTTAGGAAAAGAATGGGGGCGTGTATCGGCTTTCCCTCCGCGTCCACGACGGGGACATAACGAAATTCCCCGCCAAGGGATTGATGAACCGCCTCAAGAGTCCCCTCGCCCCCATCGGCCAAAGGACAGGGGTCCAGGCTCCACGAAGAAGAAAATTCTTTATCAATCATCTCATGGGCAAGGGAAATGATGCGCTGAGAAGAAAGCGTCCCTTTGAAGGAATCCGAAGCAAGGAGAAGGGTTTTCATGGAACCATTATAGTCAAGGAAAGTATCCTTCGATTTCTCGTGTTCAGCCCTTGGCCATCCCTTCTTGCGGACCCAAGAAAATTTCTCTTCTTTTCCTTTGGAAAAAATCCTAAGGCGTTTATGATTTCCGTGGCAAAAAAGGAGGGGTCTATGCTCAAACTGGAAAACATCGTAAAAGACTATCCCGTCGCTGGGAAAAGCTTCCGCGCCTTGAAAGGTGTCAACCTCGCTTTCCGCGACTCGGAATTCGTCTCCATCTTAGGGCCATCCGGCTCAGGGAAAACCACCCTCCTCAACATCATCGGGGGGCTTGATCACTATACCTCCGGCGACCTCAGCATCGACGGGGTCTCCACGAAGAACTTCTCCGACCGGGATTGGGACAACTATAGAAACCACAAAGTCGGGTTCATTTTCCAATCCTACAACCTCATCCCCCATCAAAACGTCTTGGAGAACGTCGAGCTCGCCTTGACCATCTCCGGGGTCAAAAAAGAAGAACGCCAAGCCCGGGCCAAAGAGGCTCTGGAAAAAGTCGGCTTGGGCGAAATGCTCAAGAAAAAGCCCAACCAGCTCTCCGGCGGCCAATGCCAAAGGGTCGCGATCGCCCGCGCCTTGGTCAACGATCCCTCCATTTTGCTCGCCGATGAGCCGACGGGCGCTTTGGATACGAAGACCTCCGTCCAAATCATGGACCTTTTGAAAGAAGTGGCCAAAGACCGCTTGGTCGTCATGGTCACCCACAACCCCGAGCTCGCCCAACGCTACTCCTCGCGCATCGTCTCGCTGCGAGACGGGGAAATCGTTGAGGACAGCAACCCCTTCGACGGGAAAGAGGAAGGGAAAATCCAAAAGATCCCGTCCAAGAAAGCCAAACTCTCCTGGTGGCAGGCCTTTTATCTATCCTTCCGCAACCTCGTTTCAAAATCCAAACGCACGGCCATGGTCTCCTTCGCCGGAAGCATTGGCATCGTCGGGGTTTCTTTGGTGCTTGCCATCTCTAGCGGCATCCAAGGCTATCTAGCCTCGATGCAGGATGACATGCTCTCCGGATATCCGGTCTCCGTCTCCGCGTCCACGCTCAATTTGGAATCCATGATGAATTCGGTTTCCACCTCGGGGCAAACCTCCATCGTCGCTTCCAGCATCAAAGACGGGAAAGTCGACGTCGACTTCGTCATCAAGCAATTGATCGAAACCTCCAAGACGACTTCCTCCTCCTTGGTGTCCAACTCCATCACCCAAGGCTACATGGACTACTTGGCTGCCATGCCCAAGGAATACGCCAACGCGATTTCCTATTCCTACGGCATCGCCCCGGAAAACAACCTCTACACCGACGTCACCATCGACGTCCCCGATGGCAACGGATATAAGCAGGAAAAGCAAATCCGCTCCCTGTCCTTCATGGAGCAATTCGCCACCTCCATCGTCCGCCAGACCGAATACTCCAACTACGCCGACCTCATCTCCGCCTACGGCTCGGCTCTTTCCCAAGGGTTGGGCGAAAAGGAATACGTTCTCTCCCAATACGACCTCGTCGACGGAGGGGCCTTCCCCGAGAAGGAAGACGAGATGATGCTCGTCTTGAATCAGCACGATGCGATCACCGACTTCGTTTTGACCGAGCTGGGGTATTACTCCCAAGACCAGTTCCTCTCCGCCATCGACAAATTCTCCAAAGAAGCCGATTCCAGCTACGCCTACGATTACGATCCCTCCCTGTTCAAGGATTCCTTCACCATGGAGGAAATCAAGAAGAAGGATTTCTATTACTACCCCAATGACGTCGTCTTCATCCCCAACGACGGCATCAAAGCCTACGTCGATGACCAAGTCGTCCCCAGCAAAGATGACTTGACCCGTCCCTTTTCCTATTCCTCCACCCGCAACGCGGAGCAGTGGGGCGAAGGCATGAAAATGAAGATCGTCGGCATCCTCACCCCCAAAGACGACGTCCAATATGGCTGTTTGAGCTCCGGGCTTTACTACAGCCCCTCCTTCACCGCGAAGTACCGCGAGGACAATAAATCGAGCTATTTGTCCCAACTTCTGAACGCCTATTCCACCTTGGCTGGGATGGATTCCCTCACCACGACCCTCAGCAAGAATCCCACGACCGGGGAAACCACCGGCAGCGGGATCTTCTACGATTTCTCCTATTACCTGAAATGGCACGAATTCGATAAGGCCATCACCGATTATGGCATCTTGGGGCGCAGCTCCTCCATGTCCACCATGATGAACGCCTTCGCCTCCTCGATGGGTTTCTCCTTCTCTTCCGGCAGGACCGCGTCTTATTCCTTGGCCAACGCCGGGGGATCCGCCCTTCCCTCCTCGATCAGCATCTATCCCATCAACTTTGAATCCAAATACTTAGTGACCGACTATCTGGACCGGTGGAACCAAGAAGGGGATCTGAAAGCCGTCTCCCCGGAGGGGGACGCCTATTACCTTTCCTATTCCGAAAGAAGCGCCACCCCCATCCAATACACGGACACCCTTCAGATCGTCATCTCGATGATCAACACCATCCTCAACATCGTCACCTACGCCTTGGTCGCCTTCACCGCTTTGTCCTTGCTCGTCTCCACCGTGATGATCGCCATCATCACCTACGTCTCCGTCATTGAGCGCATCAAGGAAATCGGGGTCATCCGCTCCTTGGGCGGCAGGAAAAGGGATGTCGCTAACCTCTTCATGGCCGAAACCGTGATGGTCGGGCTTTTCTCCGGGGCCATCGGCATCGGGCTGACGTATCTGCTGTCTTTGGTGGTGAACCTCATCGTCGGAAACTTCACCGGGGTCTACACGATCGCCAGCCTCCCATGGTATTTGGCCCTGCTCATGGTTCTCATTTCCGTCGTCTTGACCTCCATCTCCGGCATCGTCCCGGCGATGTCGGCGGCCCGAAAAGACCCGGTCAACGCTCTGCGGAGCGAATGAGTGAAGCGGCAGTGTAGCAATACTTCACTATAACTTCACTACAAACTTCGCTGCTTGTGAAGGCGCTTATTTCGGAAACACTTTGCTTTTGTTGCACCAATAACGAGCCGGTTTGGTCGCGGAGAAGAGCAAATATCCTTTTTCCACCAACGGCTGGATGCGCTTCTTCCGGAAATAAGTGCTGGGCAAAACGCCGATTTTGTCGGCGATCTCCGCGGCCGTTCGGGACTGGTTGTAGCAACAGGAAAGGATTTTCTCCTCTTCTGGGGACAAGCTTTCGACCGTCGTCACCTCCGGACTTTCGCTTGCTTCGATCAGCCCCTTTTCCCTGGCCAAATCGGGGAGGACCAAACAGAAGGAGGCGTCGTCGGAGGTCGCATAGGGCGCGAAGCTCTTCCCATGCGGCGAGTAGATTTCCTCGATTTTGTCGAACCCCGATCCTTTGTAGTCCATGATTTTCAGCAGGGAGAAAACCGCGCAGATGAGCTCATTCCTCCGCAGCGGGGGAATCGAGGACAAAGACGTTTCCTTATTTAGCCACCGGGTTCCGATCAACGATCCCGGGGAAACGATTTCCAGGCGGTCTTTATAGAGATTCACTTCGATTTGCCCACCTTGGATGAAATAGTTTCGGTGGCCCAGCGCATTGGCGATCGCTTCGGTCAGTGCCCGTTTTGGGTAAGAGACCAAAGGGGCTTTGCCCGAGTCGGTCTTCCGGAAACCATTGACGGAATGGGAAGTAACGAACGCCCCGATCGCTTGGAACTCATCGATGAGGTTCCCTTTGATTTCCTGCGAGGCCAAAAAGAGATCGCCTCCTTTGCTCGCTCCGGGGAATTGGCTGCAGGAAACCAATGTGCGGGCGGAATCGCAATCGTCTTTGAAAAGCAAGGCGCCTCGACGAAGGGTCTTTTCATAAGGATCCATGAAGCCGATGCTCATCAGCTCTTTTTCCGTGAGCTCCCTCCCTTCGTTCTGCTCTTTGTAGAACCGAAACAAAACGGAAAAGTCCTTGGGGTCGAAAACCTGATCGGTTTCCATCGTGTCGAAGGCGACGGAATCCGAGCTGAGGATCAAAGAGCGGATTTCTTCGCCAGTAGCCACGCTTGTTTTGCCGAAGTGCCGGACATAGATGGTTCCGGAACCATGGAAGCGCAGGGTCAGGGGCGGCATTTTGCTCTTTTCGACCCGAATGGCCAAAACATAACGGATGGGGTGGGTGGATGGAACGGGGAGCGAGGAGATTTTGTAACGAAGGGGCGGCTCGATGTGCTCTGAGATCTTGCGTTGCACGAGCAGGCTGATGCGGTCGGCGTCCGCTTGGGACAAGGAAAGCAGCTCGTGGGTTTTGTTGTCCACGCCGACGTAAAGCGTCCCTCCAAAGGAATTCGCGAATCCGCATAGCGTCTTCAGCCATCCGATCTCCAAATTTTCGCCCGCGTTTCCTACGCCCTCTAGCAGGGTGCCTTTGAATTCGGTGCGTTCATCTTCCAAATTGACCCCGGGAACAAGTTCTTCAATCAGCATGCTTTCGCCTCCTGGAGGTATCTTATCATCAATGAAGTGATAATGTAGTAATACTTCACTACAACTTCACTACAAACTTCACTGCTTGTGAAGTCATATCGGCTTGCCGTCTTTCGGCTCGGCAAACCCTGCGGGAAACGCGTTTTGTTCAAAGCGCTTCTTAGACGCGTTTACAAAAAAGGGCGGTTTCCCCGCCCTGTGGTTCATTGAATCATCTATAGCCCCAAATCCTTGAGGAAGGAGGGGATGGCCTTTTCGAATTCTGGCCCATAGAGGATCCCATCCACCCCATCCTCGAGGTTGTAGGAGAGGGATTTGGCTACGTAAGACTCGGCGATCGAAACCGCTTCTGGGAGGCTCTTCCCCAAAGTGAGGGAGCTCACCAAGGCGGAGGCGAACAAGTCCCCCGTCCCGTGGGCCATCCCTCCGACAAGCGGCAAGAAGATGGACCCCGTTTTGCCGAAATCGGAGTAATAGCAGCCGATCTCGTCCCCTCTTTCGATCCCCGATAGGACGATTTGCTTGGGGCCTAGCTTCCCAAGTTTGCCCAAAAGGGCTTGGAAGTATTCTTCGTCCCCGTCTTTTCGGTAAGGGGTGTCGGTCAATAAGCACGCTTCGGTGAGGTTCGGCTTGAGGAGGGAGGCTTTCCCGATCAGGCGCTTCAATTCCTCCATGTGGTTGGGGGCGAACCCCGGATAGAGGGATCCCCCGTCCGCGCAGGCGGGGTCGACGAAGAGGAGGGCGTCCTTTTGGTTGAGGCGGGCGATCAAATCCAAAACGTCTTCGATCTGCTCGGTCAGGAGGTACCCGGTGTAGATATAAGAGAAAGAAGGGGCCTTCTCCCCCCATTTCTCGGGCGCCTCCTTCAAAGAGGAGAAGCAGTCCAAAAGAGTCCAAGAAGGATAGGCCGTGTGGTTGGACAAAACGGCGGTGGGGAGTCCGATGCACTGGATCCCGGCGGCGGAGATGGTGGGCAAAGCCACCGTGAGGGAGCACCGCCCAAGGCAGGAATAGTCTTGGATGGTTAAGATGCTTTTCTGTTTCATGGGCATAAGTGTAGGGCTTCTTCTCTTCCTTGGGAAGAAAACCCGCGTTGGTGGTAGAATCCTTTATCATGGATCGCTACAAACTCCAATCCACCGTCAAGACCATCTCCAACATCTTGGGCGCCCTTTCCGACGAACGAGGCCCCATCACCGCCGAAAACGCCCTGAAGATCCTCTTCGATCGGCGCTTCTCCACGCTGGAATCCTTCCAATCCGGATGGGAGTATTTGGAATTCTGCTCCTATGAGGATTTCCCCTGCCTCAGGCAAAAGCGCTTCGTGAAGATCCCTTCCGGGAAAAGGATGCTCATCGGCCATCTTTACGAGCAGCCCTCCCCGAAAGGCCTCTTCCTCTGCGTCCATGGGCTGAGCGGGCTTTCGGAGGACTTTTCCAGCGCCTATCACGCCTATTTCTATCAGCATGGCTATGACGTGCTCGCCCTCGATCTCTCCGCCTCCGGGCGGAGCCAAGGGGTCGGCGTTCCGGGGCTCTCTCAAAGCGCCCTCGACGTCAAATCCGCTTTGGACTATGTCCACTCCTCCCCTCTGGCGGGGCTGCCCCTTTTCCTTTTCGGCCATTCTTGGGGCGCCTATGGGGTATCCGCCTCCCTTGAATTCGACTCCTCTCCATTGGCCGTCTTCGAGATGTCGGGCTTCGCCGATCCCTTCCTCATTATGACGGAGCTCCCCAAGTCCTACATCCCGATCGGGGTCTCCTATACCGAGCCCGCCCTTAGGAAGGCGATGGAGGAAAGGGATCCCCAATACGCGTTCTTATCCGCCAAGCAGGCTTTGGAGAAAGCCAAAAACACCTATTGCGTCCTCATCCAAGGCGATTCGGATAAGCTTGTCGTGCAGAAAGCCTCCCTCTTCGGCCAGGATTATCGAAGGAACGGGGTCGAGAAAATATCCATGCCCGGCAGGGGGCATGGGAACGTCGCGACCTCTTTGGAATCGATCCAATACCTCAAGAAGATGAAAGAGAACAACGCCTTCTATTACCGGGAATACAAGAAGAACCCCGCCAAGATGAGCGAAGAGGAGAGGAAAGCCTATCTCTCTTCTTTCTCCAAACCCCTCTGCTGCCAGCTGGACGAAAGCCTCTTTTCCCGCATCCTGACTCTCGCCGACGGCTTCTCTCGGAAATCCTTCCTCCTCTCCTAACATGAGCCCGATGGCAGGGTCATCGAAAAAGCGAACGAAGCGCCTATGAGCCTTCCCCCCCGAAGCGGCAATGCAATGCATTGGATTTTTTCGAAAAACGTTGCCACCTTTTTTAAGCCCCCCTATAATATCGAAGCCGCTTGTGCGGCGTGTAATCTAGCGGGACCTTAGCTCAGCTGGGAGAGCGCGTGCTTTGCAAGCATGAGGTCGCCGGTTCGATCCCGGTAGGTTCCACCAAACGATGGCTGAGTAGCCCAGCTGGTTAGAGCAACCGGCTCATACCCGGTATGTCGAGGGTTCGAATCCCCCCTCAGCCACCAATCGCCATTCAAAAGCCCCGATTTCCAAAAATTGGGGCTTTTCTTTTTGCAGAACCATTCTGACGTGATGTGATTTGGAATATCGAAACGAGGTGTTTTGCTCGGCCTCATTCTGTGGGACTGCCCCTTTTCTCAAATGAATTGATCTATCGATGGGTTCGTTCTTTTGATTCCTTGATGCAAACCTCATAAATGAAGGAGGGCTGATTCGGGGAAGGCCAAAAAGGATTCGATTCGCCGATGAGGCATTGGCATGGGCCGCGACGATGGGGTTTCCTCAAACGCCACTGATTCCCGATGCGGCTTCAAAAAAACGCATAAGGAGGGTTCATCGCCGCTTTAAAAACGAACGAAAGTATAGACGAAGCCAAGACATTCTTTCGATTTATGTTGGGGGTGCGGTGACGGTCGAAGCTTTTGAATGCTTAGTCCATTATGTCTCCGCATTTGGGGCAAATTGTGTTGTATTGGACTTTTCCGTCTTGACTCAGCGAAACGGAAAAGCCCGTGGTTGCGTATTTCCCAAAGATGAATTGGGTGAATTGAAAGAGGAGGAATTTGTTTTGCCCGGGTTTGAAATGGAATCTTTCCTTTTGCTTTTGAAGGAATTTGGTGTCGTCCGGTTTAATCCACAGGAACAAATCGCCCTTTTTATCGACAAAACAGTTTTTGTGGGGCGTGAAGGATATGAAATGCCGACAATGATGGCAAGAATAGTCCGTGTCTTGCGAACCGATTTGCTTCAAAGCATGGTGCCCGCAGATCGGGCAAACGCCGTTGGCGTGTTTTAAGGCTTCTTTGGTCAGGCCTTCTACGGAGATATGGGTCAGGAAGCGTTCCGCTTTCAGCAGATTGTTCCTGAAGTTTTTCTGGGGGACGATGTCGAGGAAACCGGTTTGGTAATCGCCCCAAGCGGCAAGGTCTTTTGGGCTTTCGCTTTGGGAAAAAGCATCGCCGAAGGATAGGATGCGTCTAGCCAGCTTCTCGTCTAACAATTCCCCGAGCTTGCAGGCTCCGTCAAAGGAGATGCACGTGATGTGCTTCGTTGGTTCGGCAACCCTATGGGTCGTTTCAGACTTATGAAGGTTCAAAATGGCCCTGGTTTTCTCATCGAAATCCGAAACCGTTTTAAGCTCTTCGAAATTTTGATAGTCAAGATGGATGAGAAACGTCTTCCGCCTGGTTTTCGCTTCGCTGTTTTCGTAGCAAATCTTGAGGAGGTTTTGACTCGTATGCCCAGATAGCTTGAATTCATGGCTGCCTTTCGTCAGGAACAGAGCGCCATCGATATAGGCCTCGCTTGAGTCGAAGAAGAGCTTTCCGGAAGAGGGCTTAGCCTCGTATCCGAGATCGGCAAAGGCATAGGCGAATGTCAGAAGGAAATATAAGCCGTAATTGATTCCGGCCCTTTCTTCGTTGGCTTCACGCGAATTGATCTCCTCGTCGACATGGAACTTTTCCTTGTCCATCGCCCGCCACAGTTCTAAGGCTTTTTTGTATCGACGATCGTAAAGAAAAAGATTGGATACGTATTCGCGTGCTTTGCGGTCCGTCTCCTTATCGAAAGGATTAACGAGCCGAAATTGCGCCCTCGGTGACGTCTTAGCGTCGGTTAGCGTTCCAATTTTGTAGGTGTGGGCGTTCCGTCACCGAAGTCCCGATAAGCATATATCCGGATATTCGATCCTTGCAAACATTTTCCTCGTCGCGTAGTCCATCTCCCTCGTGTCGATATCGTATTTCATGACGTC
>JBNMGG010000079.1:0-1095 GCA_050872145.1 Candidatus Alloenteromonas sp.
AGGATGGTGATAAGACCTACATGAACGTCTTGCTCCACACCTCCGATGAGCTCCCGTCCTTCGAAGGCTATAACTTCATCCTCAACCGGAATATCCAAGACGGGAAAGGCTCCATCGAAAGAAGCAAAGGCGGATTCGAGTTCGAATCCGTCGGGAATGCGGAGATCAAAATCGAGGGCAAGTCCCTGATGATGAAGATCGCCAAATCCGATTTGGGATTGGAACAAAGCTCCGACCTCTACTTCAAAGTCGCCGACCACATCACCCATCCGGATGACATCATGGACTATTACGTCTCCGGCGACAGCGCCCCGTTAGGACGGCTTGGCTATGGCTATTGAGCCTAAGATAAAAAGGAGGGCAGTGAATTAGAAGATCTCATTCGTCTCGTCGATTCGATTCGTCAAAAAGCCCGAAAGGGCAAGGAGAAAATATGAAAAACAAAACGAAAGTCGGCATCGTGGGCCTCTTCGCCCTCTCTGCCGCCGCCATTGTCATGGCGGTCTCCAACGTCCCCGCCTCCGCCGTCAGAGCGGAAGGGGAGAAGGAGACGAAAGTCACCGCCGTCGTCAACAACGCCAACTTCTTCGGCGGGAACAAAGCCGCGATGTTCACCATCCAAGACGCGCCCGATTTCAGCGCGTGGTACGGCGGCGCATCCGCCAGCGTGAATCCCACCCCGACTTTGGTCAACGCCTTTGGCGAAACCGTCTCCACGAACGGGATTTTCCCGTATGGCAATCACATTATCTTCGCCTATGACAATGTGAACCAATACGGCAACATCGTTTCCTTTGCCAAAGATGCCGTCCTTTCTTCTTCTGCCGCCGGAAATTACAAATTCACCGAAGGATCGACTTGGATTTGCAAAGTCGCCAATGGCGAGAGCGGCAACTGGGTCCCCTTCATTGAGCCCAACGCGGTGACCGTTCCGGATGCGAGCGTTTCCTTGGGCGTTGCGAAAACTTATCAGATTACCGCTAACGTCGACACCACCGAAGAGAACCCGCTTATCTTCTATAAGAGCGCGGACACCAACGTCGCCGAAGTCAGCGCCGATGGCGTCATCACCGGCAAAACCGCCGGCAAGACCAC
>JBNMGG010000052.1:0-5128 GCA_050872145.1 Candidatus Alloenteromonas sp.
CCAAAATGGCGCCCACTAATATATCCACTCCGTCGGTGGATTGTGCTAGAATCTTCACGGAAGTTCCTCCTTGTATTTTTGACGATTCAATTATGGAACTTCCCTTTTTTATTGCCACCTACACTTTTGAAACGCAATCGCTCTTTGCCCTCCCCTTTCGGCAATCCGGTTTCTGAAGTAGAATGGGCCCGTCTGAAACCTGGCTAAGCAAGAAGGAGGAACCCCGATGAAAACTTTGCTTGTAGGCTTTAAAAAATACGCTTCCCATCTTACCAACCCCTCCGAAGAAGTTCTTTCCCGTTTCTTGGGGAAGAAAGGGATTCAGACCCTTCTTTTGGAAGCCAATTACGAGAAATCCAGAAAGAGTTTGGAAAAGGCCATCGAAAAGGACAAGCCTAGCTTCATCTTCATTTTGAATCTATCCCCCTACCACTCCACCCCGACGTTGGAACAATACGCCTACAACGAAATGGATTCGATCCAGCCGGATGAAGGGGGCAACCTCAAAACGAAGGAAGAGATCTTCCCGGGTTCGGAGAAATCCCTTTCCACCTCGTTTGACCTCTCCCGCTTCAACCAAATCCTCGCCTCAAAGGAAATGGAAAGTTCCCTCTCCGTGGACGGGGGGCGCTTCTTCGACAACGAAGCCTATTACATTGCTTTGAAATCCGGGGTTCCTGCCATCTTGGTCCACTTGCCCTTGGAAAGCCAGTTCCCCGTGGAAGACGACGCGAACTTGGTCTCCACGATCATCGATTTGGCTGAAAAGAACATCGCTTAAAGAAAAACGGCGGGAAGTGCCCGCCGTTTTTTCACGCCCCATCGATGTGGTCTTTGTAGGAGGAAGATCCCCAGCTTCCCGATTCCGGATCGGTGTAGCGCTCGTTGAGCATGTCGATGTCCTCCCCTGTCCGATACTTCTTTTTATAGGATGGCTTTGGAACGGGGGGTTGTTTCTTTTTGTCGTCTTCCACGGTGGCTACCTCTTTTCGCTTTATAATCATACCCGAGGTGAAAAGCATGAAAAAAGGTTTGTTGCTCTTAGCGGACGGATTCGAAATCGTAGAGGCTTTAGCCAGCGCGGACATTATCCGGCGTAGCAAGGTCCTAGGCTGCGATTTGGTTTCGATTTCCAAGAAAAAGGAAGTGGTTTCTTCCATGGGCACCGCGGTGAAGGCGGATGCCTTGTTGGAGGAAGTAAGGCCCGAAGACTATTCTTTCTTGATTCTCCCCGGTGGGAAACGCGGGGTGGAGAATCTGAAAGCTTCGGAAGAGGTTTTGAATTTGGTCCGGGACTTCTACAAGGAAGGGAAAGGCGTCTACGCGATCTGCGCGGCTCCTTCGATCCTTGGGGAACTGGGGATTCTTGAGGGCAAGGATTACACTTGCTTCCCCGGTTTCCAAAAAGGCAACGGGCATTACGAAAACGCCCCCTTTGTCGAAGACGGTTCCATCATCACGGGCCATTCCATGGCCTACTCGATCCCCTTCGCGGAGGCGATCGTCAAAAAAGAAGGCGGGGAAGAGGCTTTGGAGGCGACTTTCCCGGGAACTCGCGGGCTTTAAGCCTGACAGAAAGAGACGACTTCCCTATAATGGGGCAACCACAAAAAGAGGATTCAAATGGACGAGAAGATGAAGCCGGAGGATTTCCGGGTTGCGGCGAACAAGAACAGCCGCGTCAAAAAAGTGATCGCCGTCGTTTCGGGCAAAGGAGGGGTTGGCAAGTCTTTGACGACTTCCCTGTTGGCTGTCAATGCGAAGAGGGACGGGAAAAGCGTTGCCATCATGGACGCCGACGTCACCGGGCCGAGCATCCCCACGATTTTCGGCTTGAAGGAACAGGCCACGGGGACGGACGAGGAAATCTATCCCGTTTCCACCAAGACCGGGATTAAAGCCATTTCTTTGAACCTATTGACCGACGATCCCGCCGCCCCGGTTGTTTGGAGGGGGCCGGTCATCAGCGGTTTGATCAAGCAATTTTGGAGCGACGTCGCCTATGGGGACGTGGATGAGCTCTACATCGACATGCCCCCGGGAACCGGAGACGTGCCTTTGACCGTCTTCCAATCCCTGCCGATCGATGGCATCGTCATCGTCACTTCCCCGCAGGATTTGGTTTCCCTGATCGTGGAGAAAGCCTTCCGCATGGCGGCGATGATGAACATCCCCGTGATTGGGTTGGTGTCCAACTTCTCCTATATGGTTTGCCCCCACTGCGGGGAAAAGCTCTACCCCTTTGGGAAAAAGGGAGAGGAAGAAGCCAAGAAGTTCGGCATCCCCCACTTCGATTCTCTGCCCATCGATCCCAATCTAGCTGCGCTCTGCGACCAAGGGAAAATCGAGGAATATCAAGGAAGGTACCTTGATTCGATCACCCAGGCGATCCATTCCTTGAAGAAATAAAGAAAAACCCGAAGGGAAACCTCCGGGATTTTTTCTAACTGGGGCGCAATATGGGAGTCGAACCCATTCATGACCGGTTCACAGCCGGTTGTGTTCACCGTTTCACCAATTGCGCCACGGCTTAGATACTATAGACATCCCAAGTGGCCGAATCAAGATTTTTTCGTTGGATTGGCAGGGCCGTTCCAAGCTAGAAGCGTCCATTGACTCGCTTTCGAAGCTCCGGGTTTTCTTTAAGAATCCTGCAAACTTCCTCCAAAATGGGGAGCTCACGCTGCTTGACCAGCCGCGAAACCAACTCCTTCGGCTGGGAACGCATCTTTTGGATTGCCTCATCCAAGGGGAGGTAGAGGGTTTCTTGGATCAAGGAGTCCCCCTCGGAAACGAAATGGGCTTTGCCTTGGCTTGTCTTTTGGCAAAGGAAGTAATGGTTTTGGTTTCTCCTTTGAATCGCGTTGTAGGCATCCTCGACGATGCCAAGCGGGCACAGGATCTCGACTTCCTCCCCCAGTTCTTCCCGGCATTCCCTTAGAAGGGCTTGCTCCACGGTTTCCCCTTCGTCGACTCCCCCTCCCGGGGTTTCGAAGTATTCCTGGTCGCCGAAAAGATCGTTCCTTTTGATATGGTGGAGGGCGACCAAGCCCCGTTCGTCGAAAACGATTCCGCGGGCGGTAAGGCGAAGGTTGGTGAACCCTTGAAAGGGAAATTCGTTGTCTTGGAGGCTCAGGTAAATCACGTTGGGGATTCTACCTTAACCAGGCAATGGGGTGGTAGACTATGAAAGTATGGTAATCCGAAACCGCCTGATCGCTTTCTTCTATCGGCTGTGTTCCTTGGGCGCGATGATCGCTCTGCTATTTTTCTATTTCCGGAATTATCCGCCCGCATGGCGGCTGCTTTCTTATTTCTCTCCTTTGGCCGCTTTGCTTTATACGGCCTTGCTTTTTTTCGAAACCCTCTTCAATGGGATCGACCTCCGCCGGGGGATGAGCGGCATCCCCGCAGGGGTGTATATGCCCGTTTCCCTTTCCGTCGTTTGCTTCGCGTTAGAAGGGTCGATCGGCTATTTCATTGGGGCGATCATCCTCGAGAACTTCACGCCTTTCGAAGCCGTATTCCATTCCTTCTTATTTGTTCTCCCTCTTTTGGATTGGCTCTTGTTCGACGAGAAAGGGACGGTCCGCCTTTATTCCGCCTTCTTCTCTCAGATCGTTCCGATTTTCTATGGCATCTTCTCTTTCTTCCGGGCCATCATTTGGCCGGGCAATCTCCTCTATGGGAATTCTTTGTATCCCTACCCCTTCCTCGATCCGAATTCATCTTGGTTCTGGCCAGGATTAGCAATCGCTTTCTTCTCCTTGGTTCTTTTCTCGACTTTGATTTTCTTCCTGAATAACGTCTTCTCCTTCAAGTACCGTAAGTGGAGGGATTAAACCCTTTGAAAGGGGGTGCCATCCTCTTGATGGCGCCCAAAGGAGACAAGCATCCATCTTTTCGGCCTTCCTAAATGTTTCAGGCATATCTCCCAAAGGGAAAATACGCCGTTTTTGCAATAGATTTTAAGGAGATGGAATTCTTCTTCCTTTTGGTTGAAGGCCGCAAAATCCGGGGATTTTAGAATCTCTTTGCCGATATTTTCGAGGATTTCCAAATAACGATCAGGATAAGTTTTCGCCAAAGAATCGAGGAAGCTCTCATCGACGTAAACCCCAACCTCACTGGTAAGGGACAATGATAAGGACTTTTCAATTCTCTTGCTGATTTTGCCTAAGCGGATTTCATTCATGAAGCAAACCCTCCTACTTCCCCATAAAGGAGGATTGCTTTTCTTTCCCCAAATGGGGCTCTGGTTTAGAATGGGGGCCATGTACAAGTACAAAAAGGAAAGCGAAACGACTTATTGCATCGGAACGACCTTGACCATTGAGGCTCTTTCCTTTGTTCCAGAGAAGATGAAGAAGGTCTATATCTCCCCCAAGCAAAAGAAAGACCAGACCTTCGATAAAGTCGTTTCCTTAGCCAAGAAAGACGGAGTCCCCGTCATTTTAAACAACGAGAAGATCTTCAAAGAAGTCTCTGGGAAGGACAACTGCATGGTCCTTGGGGAATTCGAAAAGTTTTCCTCTCCCCTGGATCCGGACAAAAACCACGTCGTCCTGGTCAATCCGTCCAATCAAGGAAATTTGGGGACGATTCTTCGTTCCTGCTTCGGCTTTTATCAGCAGGACATCGCTTTGATCACTCCCTGCGCGGATCCTTTCGATCCGAAAACCGTTCGCGCATCCATGGGTGCCCTATTTCACCTCCGGATTGAGTTCTTCCCCGGCTTCTCTTCTTACCAAGCTCGCTTCCCCGAGCATCATTTGCACCCCTTCATGCTTCAGGCGGAGAAGTTTTTGAAAGACGCGGACAAAACCGGACCCTGGTCCTTGGTCTTTGGGAATGAAGCCACTGGGCTTGACCATTCCTTCCTCAATGTCGGAGAGTCCCTTTTGATCCCTCAAAACTCAGCTCTTGATTCTCTAAATTTGGACAACGCGGTTTCCATTGGACTTTATGAATTTTGCCGCTAGGCAAATCTGTCATTATGAGGTGACTTGTTTCTACCCTTTCTTGGCTTTTAGTACGTACCTCCTCCACGGATGGTTCGGGCCTGGGATGTATTTTGGCCTGCCCACGGGCTTTGGCTTTTCCTCCTGTTGCCTTTTCTCGATTTTGA
>JBNMGG010000063.1:0-1899 GCA_050872145.1 Candidatus Alloenteromonas sp.
CGTCATCGTGCGTGTCAAACGTGCGGTCATCCGCAAAGACGGCAGTTCCATCAGCTTCGACGACAATGCTGTCGTTCTCATCGATAACGATGGCAACCCATTAGGAACCCGCGTGTTCGGGCCAGTCGCTCGTGAGCTCCGCGACGCAGGGTATATGAAAATCATCTCCCTCGCGATCGAAGTTCTATAAGGAGAGCAATCATGAATATCAAAAAAGGTGATAAAGTCATCGTTCTCTCTGGCGACGACAAAGGAAAGACCGGCATCGTTCAACGCGTCTATCCAAAGCTCAACAAAGTCGTTGTCGAAGGCGTGAATGTGCACAAGAAGCACAAAAAACCAAATCAAAACACCACCGAAGGCAGCATCCTCGACATCTATGTCCCACTCGATGCTTCCAAAGTCGCGTTAATTGATCCAAAGACCAAAAAGGCCACCCGTGTCCATCACAAAGTCGTCGATGGCAAGAAGATCCGCGTCGGCGGTTCGGGCGCTAGCCTTGAACAAAAATAAGTAGGAGGGATTAGTCAAAATGGCAGAAGAAAAGAAAACTGCAGCGGCTAAGGCCCCTGCGAAAAAAGCGGTGAAGAAAGCCGCTCCAAAAGCGGAAGTCAAAGCTTCCGAAGGCAAAGAGATCAACCGTCTCCAAGCCAAATACAAGAATGAAGTCGTCCCAGCCCTCATCAAAGAGTTTGGCTACTCGACCATCATGCAAGCTCCTAAGTTCGAAAAGATCGTCATCAACGTCGGCGTTGGCGATGCTACGCAAAACGCCAAAGCGCTTGAAGACGCCGTTGCTGAACTTACGACCATCTCTGGCCAACACCCAGTGACCACCCACGCAAAGAAATCCATTGCGACCTTCAAACTCCGCAAAGGACAAGCGATCGGATGCAAAGTCACGCTTCGTGGCAAGAGAATGTATGAGTTCTTCGATAAACTCGTCTCGATCTCGCTTCCACGCGTCCGCGATTTCCGCGGCGTGAGCAAGAATGCCTTCGACGGACACGGTAACTACACCCTTGGCGTCAAAGAGCAACTCATCTTCCCAGAAATCGATTATGACAAGGTGAGCAAGATCCGCGGCATGGATATCGTCATCGTTACGACCGCCCATAGCGATAAGGAAGCTTATGAGCTTCTCAACCTCATGGGTATGCCGTTCCGTAAATAAGGAGTGCAAAGATGGCTAAGAAAAGTTTAGTTGTGAAGGCTTCTCGCCCACAAAAATTCAGCACCCGTGAGTACACCCGCTGCAAAAGATGCGGACGCCCACATGGTGTCATCCGCAAATTCGGACTTTGCCGCATTTGCCTCCGTGAGCTCGCTTACAAAGGCGAAATCCCAGGCATGAAGAAAGCCTCTTGGTAATGAAAGGAGAACACTAACATGAACGCAGATCCAATCGCCGACATGCTCACCCGTATCCGCAACGCCAACGCGTTGAGATATGAGAGTGTCTCCATGCCGAATAGCAAAATCAAAGAAAAAATCGCTAGCATCCTCAAAAAGGAAGGCTATATCAGCGAATACGTCGTGGAAGGGGAAGGCGTCAAGAAGACCCTTACCTTAACCCTCAAATATGGCGCTCAAGGCGAACGCGTCATCTCCGGACTCAAGAGAATCAGCAAACCTGGTCTCCGCGTCACGGTGGAAGCCGATAAGCTCCCAAGAGTTCTCTCGGGACTTGGCATCGCCATCATCTCGACGAGCAAAGGATTGCTCACCGACAAGGAAGCGAGAAAAGCGCACCTTGGCGGCGAAGTCATCTGCTTTGTCTGGTAATTAAGGAGAAATACAATGAGTAGAATCGGATTTAAACCCGTCGCTCTCCCAGCCGGTGTGGAAGCCCACATCGACGAGGACTACGCCACCATCAAAGGCCCGAAAGGCGAAGTA
>JBNMGG010000009.1:0-46157 GCA_050872145.1 Candidatus Alloenteromonas sp.
GCCCAAAATGGCGCCCACTAATATATCCACTCCGTCGGTGGATTGTGCTAGAATCTTCACGGAAGTTCCTCCTTGTATTTTTGACGATTCAATTATGGAACTTCCCTTTTTTATTGCCACCTACACTTTTGAAACGCAATCTTAGCGTCGGATAGGGCTTGACAATTGCGGGGGGGGGGTAAAATTTTCTATGTGCAAAAAGATTTCAATCCTCCGTTGCTGGGGGTACTTTTCGAGGGATCGTGGGTCGCTTAACAAAGGTCTGATCTCGAACTGAACACTTGCCTTTTTGATACAAGCAATTTGAGAAGAAAATGGGGGCGAAAAACAAGATGGGCGCCAAATCGAAGAATCATGTTTTCTATGCAGAAGGGTACGCTCGAGACATCGAAGTGGGTTTGTTTGATGACCCCAAAACCAAAATGCGTTTTAAATTCGATTGTGATTTGAAGGAGTTTGGCATTTCCGAGAAAGGATCCAGG
Source organism: Candidatus Alloenteromonas sp. (assembly GCA_050872145.1). GTDB lineage: Bacteria > Bacillota_I > Bacilli_A > RFN20 > CAG-826 > Alloenteromonas. The sequence goes on from JBNMGG010000009.1 coordinate 483, forward strand.
CCCTTGTACGCAATGACGCGCGGCGTGACTGGTCCTGAGAATGCCTACGCTTATAAAGTGGGCAGCGAGGCGGATTCGTTCTCAACGCATTTTTATGACGGTTGTTTGATATCGAACAAACCGCTTCATATTGGCGTCTTTTTCGAACCGAAGGGAAAGGAAAAGGAAACTGCTGGGGAAGCGTATATCGTGAGGCGTTTCAAAATCCTTGATTAGCATGCAAAGCACCATTCAATTAGTTCGTTTCGTGAGTCAAATCGCATCCCTTTACAGCCGATGCAAGGACGATGAAATCCTTGTTTTTCGTGGGCATTCAAGAAGGGATTACTTTTGCGTTCCCGGAATCTTTAGAGAGTCGGAAAAGAACGCTTCAAAAATAGGCCATTCTGAATGTTCTTCAGCCCACGACATAATGGTTGAATGCCCGGAGGAATTCGACAAACGCGACCACCTTTCCTGCTTGGTGAAAATGCAGCACTACGGCTTGAAGACGCGGCTTCTTGATTTCAGCAGAAACCCATTGGTCGCCCTTTATTTTGCCTGCGGTTTCAATCCAGAATCCGCCGGGTCCGTGGTGATATGCAAACTTAAAAAAGACGAAATCAAACACCATTCGAGCGATACGGTTCTATGTCTTGCTTCGCTACCTTTCTTGTCTGAGGAAGACAAAGCTTCAATCAAAAACTATTGCTCATCGAATCTTGGCGGGATTTTGGATGAGGAATCCTGTAAGAACAACAAATCCATCCGCCACCTTTATCACGAAATCAAAAGCCAATATCCCGCTTTTGACTTCGAAATAAAGGCGGAAGATCTCATGACGTCATGCTTTGTCGCCGCCAACAAAGACAACGAACGCATGAGGCGGCAAAACGGCCTTTTTGCGGTTTACGGGCTCGATGAGCGCATGTCACGAAAAAACGTCGAGAAGCACATCATAGCTACAATTGAAATTCCCAAAGACCAAAAGAGGGAAACACTTAGAATGCTCGAGCTTTTTGGAATCGACGATAGCGTGATTTACGCTGGCCTTGATCGGGCGGCGGCCCAGCTTTATGGGAAACAACTTATTTTGGAAACCTCATTAGATAAATGAGAAAGGAAAAGAAAATGAAAACAATCAAAAAGAATCTGTTGGTTGCATTGTCTTCGCTGATAATGCTTGGAATGGTGTCCGGGTGTGGCGCCCAAGGCCCTAAAGGGGACCAAGGAGAGCCAGGAACCCCAGGATTGAATGGCTCCGATGGGAAAGACGGGGAGACCCCGTATATTGGGCCCAACGGCAATTGGTGGATTGGAGACGTTGACACCGGCATTCAAGCGCAAGGCACCAAGGGTGATAAAGGGGATAAAGGCGATGCGGGCAATGACGGTGTTTCAATTGTTGGTGTGACAAAAGCCAGTTCCGCCGATGGGGTGGACACCTACGTGATTCAATATTCCAACGGCAGCTCGTCCTTTTTCGTCGTAACGAATGGCAAGGACGGTTCTCAGGGGGTGCAAGGCGTGCCTGGCAAAGACGGCCATACGCCGACCATCACGATCGGTGAGAACGGCCATTGGTTTATTGATGGAGTTGACACCGGCTTCGACGCTCAAGGATCCAAGGGCGACAAAGGGGATACCGGCGCCCAGGGCCCGCAAGGCGAAAAAGGGGATGCTGGCGCCCAGGGCCCGCAAGGCGAAAAAGGGGATGCTGGCGCCCAGGGCCCGCAAGGCGAAAAAGGGGATGCTGGCGCCCAGGGCCCGCAAGGCGAAAAAGGGGATGCTGGCGTAAATGGATCTACACCGATGATTGGCTCAAATGGAAATTGGTGGATTGACGATGTTGACACTGGCGTTAAAGCCGAAGGGAAGGATGGCGCCTCGCCATATGTAGGAGAAAATGGCAACTGGTGGGTCGGTGATATCGACACCGGCGTTCTTGCGGAAGGAAATGGCATTGTTTCCATTGGCCTTTCATCGGTCGATGGGAAACAAAAAACATACACAATCACATTTTCTAACGGAATGACGTTCACCTTCGTCGTTTGCGACGGATTGGATGGAACAAATGGCAAAGACGGAGCTACCCCAACTATAGGCGAGAACGGAAATTGGTATATTAACGGGACGGACACTGGCGTTAAGGCGGCGGCCGTTTCCATTGCTTCGATTCAAAAGAAATCGTCAGATGGCAATCTTGATACATATGAAGTCACACTTAGCAATGGCGATACCTATGAATTCACTGTTGCCAATGGAAAGAACGGTGACACTCCATATATCGGGCCCAATGGCAATTGGTGGATTTCCGAAACCGATACTGGGGTCAAAGCCCAGGGTCCCAAAGGAGATAAAGGCGACAAAGGGGAAAAGGGGGACACCGGAGAAACAGGGGCCCAAGGCCCACAGGGCGAAAAAGGCGACAAAGGAGATAAAGGCGACAAAGGCGATGTTGGAGCGCAAGGCCCTAAAGGAGACAAAGGAGAAACAGGATCGACAGGGGACAAAGGAGATACTGGCGACAAAGGCGATGCCGGTAAGTCGGCCTATGAAATTTATCGCGAGGAACATCCGGACTACAAAGGGACGGAGGCCGATTGGCTCAAAGCTTTGACCAATGGCGAACTCGCGGACGATATCACGATCACTATCGACACAAACGGCGGTCAAATTTTGGACCCTATCAAATGCCGGCCGAATTCCTACATTGAAGTGACGGAGCCCAAAAGACAGGGCTACGTGTTTGATGCCTGGTATCTTAATGGCTCTCCAATCGATATCAACACCTATGTTTTCCGCGTGAGCTGCACAATCGTAGCCCATTACAAATCGGCAAGCATCAACGTCACGTTGGATTCCAACGGCGGTGGGGTTTCGTATAACAAGATGGCAATCGAATACGGAAGCTCCTATACGCTGCCGATCCCAACGAAAAAACATCAGATCTTCGACGGCTGGTATTATGGGAATCGGAAAATTGAGAATTCAGGAAAATGGGCCATCAAAGAGGATTGCGTTCTTACTGCCAAATGGAACAAAAAAGAAATAACCGTTACGTTGAGCGTTGATTCCACGCTGGGGAGCTGCTCGACAGAATCCACGAAGCTCAATGCAGGGGATGCGTTTTCTCTTCCTGTTCCGACGGCGACTACTGAAGCAACGTTCCAAGGATGGTTTTACGGCGAAACGCAGTTGACGGATGCTGCGGGAGCGTCTTTAGGCGTGCTTGATTTTGATTCCGATGTTGTTTTGAACGCGAAATTCTACACAGAGATCAACAATATTTACCAAATACTGGCAATGTCCAACTCCGATTCAACGACCGGGAATTTCCGGGTGACGAAGGATCTTAATTTTGATGGGGTTGACATGTCGCCAATCGAGGATTTCAGTGGTGTCTTTGATGGCGGTGGCCACAAACTGTCCAACATCAATTTGGTGAACGGAAAAGGAAAGTATGGCGGTTTCTTTGGAACTATATCCAGAAATGCGACGATCAAAAATATTGATTTCTATGGGATGGAATATTCCGGAACCTGGGACGTTGGCGGTGGCCTGATTGGAAACGCTGAAGGAAACCGGATTGACAAAGAACTTAATTCATATAGTTCTGGCTACGCAGTGATAATCCAAAAATATCTTGAAGAACGTTTTGTCCTAAAAATCAATAACATTTCATTTGATACATCCTTCAACACGAAGTTGCCTGATTTGTTTGGAATGTTCATAGGTAATTACACAACCAGTTATAGCGTTAGTTGGCACTTTATCTCCAACGAAGAATACTTGGTGATCGATAGCTCTTCAAAACGGTTTTGCTCAATTTTTGCAAATGAACTTTCGATCAACGATTCAATGATGCAGAGCGACATCTCGTCTAAAAAATCTTTCTTCCTGGGCCGAAGCCAATTGGCTGTAGGCAGCTCTGCTTCTTCAAAGATTGATAGCACGCGGGCATTGCTAGCGAAATTTCATAAGGCCTGTGGATACGGAATTGAAATTAACGGCTTGCATTTATCATCCAAAAGCAACCAATCTTTTGTTTATCAAAACGCAAATGGCATTTGTGGTGATAGCGTCTGCTCCAACTTGTTTGGGTATGGCGACGATTATTTCAGCGTTTTAGCCACTTCTTTAAAGGCAAGCGGGCTGTGCAACACGCTAAATGGTTTAGATAATTTTGTTACATCTTCGGCTGTAGCTGAGCATGTTCAGGCTGACGTCTCAAATTCAAGCAATTATGGAATGTCAACGTATGCATGGGGTGGCGTCAGGAATTTGACCAACTGCATCAGCACCAGTGAATCTAGTTATTGGGGCGCGAAAAATTCAACGAACTGCATTGATGCGGGAGTTCAGGACCAAAGCTTTGATTATGATTCAACGACCGGTGGTAAAGCCACCAATAGCGTCTTGCTGGTTCCCGATGGCAACGGGGTCTATAAATACTACAATTCCGCCAGTTCCATCGCCGAAGTCAAAAAAGCCTCTTTGCTGAATAAGGATTTCTTCGTTTCGCTTCTCCAATTCGATGAAGGCGTTTGGGATTTCGACGGACTAAACGTCGCTCGGAGGCAATATCCGAAGATTAGGAACTAGTTAATCACCTACCGACAATACATTTGTGGGAGATGAGGAGCTTTGGAAATACGGCTGCACTCTTCGACCGTGCCGGTTTCTTGGGCTCCTCAAACTTAATTTGGCTAAAGCCTCAGATTCAGCATTATCCTTGGTGCGCATTTGTTTCCCGAATCCTTGAACGGGAGAATTTGAGGCTTTTCATAGCCAACGGCAAAAAACGAGACGCACAAAAGCTTTTTGATAGTTTTTGCTAAAGGAAGCAAGCGGGTACGAAAGAGGGTATCTACCATAAGGTTCAAGCCAAGCGGGCTTACAGCTCAAATCACACGGAAGGAAGCCGCACCAACGCAACGGATCTTTGAAATGAACACCGTTGGAATTCAACCAAGCGCATTCACCGTCGACGCTATTCCGCAAGCGACAAATCTGTTAGGCCCCCGATTCGGCTGGCCAGTCTTAGACGAGCCCTTCGTCAAGAATCTCCATTCAAAGGCAAAACCGGTTTTTGAAAGTGCCGATCCGCCATTGGCCCTAGAAACCACCCTAAACGAAATCAACAGGTGGCAAACGTTGGTTTAGGAAGAAATGCCGAGCGAAATGAAACGATCGGTCGTACCATTGGCCAAAAGACGAAGAACTCCCGAAGAAAATCTGGCCTCCTTCCATATTGCTTTCCAATTGATTCATCTACGTCCGGTGAGAAGAGGGCCTTGGCTCTTCTAGGGAGCGCTTCAAGAACGATAAGGCCAACTCGCCATGACTGACGATCGGAAAATGTTCTATCAATGCATTTTGCTTAAGGGATGGGCATAGAGCAGGATGCTCCGTTGGCACCCGCCTTTCCAATGCCTTTTATTTTCGTATGGGTGCAAACCCACCGCGTAAGAGGAAACGAAAAAGCGGCGCCCCTTAAGGCGCCGCTTTTGGAATCGGATTAGAAGTTCAAGGTGACTTGGGTCTTCAAGCCAGTGGCGGAACCAGTGGCATAGTCCATCGTGGTGAACTTGGTGACGGTCTGGTCGTTTTTGGCGTCCCTAACGGTCTGAAGGAGCTCATCCAAGAAGGCCTTCGGGAGGAAGGAGTACTCGGCAAGGGCCATGGCGCCTTGCTGGAAGGCATAGTGGTAGCCATCCCCCTCGGCGTCGTTGACGCGGGCGACGAAGAGCAGATAAGGAGAAGTGATGACGATCTTCTTCGGCTTGATGATGTAGGGGGTGTTGGCGGTGCTGTCGAAGACGTAGGTCACGAACGCGGCATCGTCCATGTAGTTTTCAGCGGTGGGATCGTAGAACTTCTTGTACTGGGCGCCCATGGACTTGTAGTAGCCGCGGGCGATGGAGATGACGGCGGCCTTTTCGGCTTCGCCCATCGCGTTGACCTGAGCGGCGGTGTAGAAGTTGGCGGTTCCCTGGACCTCAACCCCGTAAGAGGTGAAGTAGTTGGGGGCCATGGTCATGTCTTCGGCGCGGAGCTGACGGGTCCAATAAAGGGCGACGTCGGGGTCTTTCTTCATGTCCAAGACCTTGCCGGTGACGGACTCGGAGGAGCCGAAGAACCAGTGGTTGGTGACGTCCATGTAGTATTCGACGGAGGCGATCTGAGGCTTGTTGCCGGAGAGGGTGGCGATCTGCATCATCTCGCGGTGGTTGTTGCCGATGCCGGAGAGATAGGTGTCGACGGCTTTGGCTTTGAGCGCATCGCTCCAATCGACATCGCCGAAGTTGAGGCCGCCTTGGCCTTTGTCGGTCGCGCCGATTTCCGGTTCGACGTAGGGGGCGTTGGAAGAGGCGGCGGAAGAGGAACCGGCCTCCCCGCCGGCGCACCCAACGAGGAGAAGGGCGGAAAGGGCAAACGTGGCGAATTGTTTTTTCATTGCGAATAAAACGTCCTGTGGTTTGTGCGAATATGTTAAATGAACCGGTTCATTAATACAAGGAACAAAGAAACTTTTACCGATTTACCTTGTCCACATTTGCCAATTGGGCGTTAGAATAGCGGATATGCCGAAGATCATCCCCGGTTTGAAAGAAAAGCTTCTCGAAGTCTCCGCCTCCATCATCGAAGAGAATGGATACGGGGCTTTGTCCATGAAGGAACTCGCTCGGAAAAGCGGGATCGCCGTGGGCACGATCTACAACTATTTCCCGGACAAGAACGCCCTTTTGGGGGCGATCGTCGTCCAAGACTGGGAGAACCTGGAAAAGAAACTGGAAGGGGATTTGGCCTCCCTTTCTTCCCTTGAGGAAGGAATCAAGCTGCTCTACGAGAACTTCCTTTCCTTCTCCCAAGCCCACCAGAACCTCTTCGCCTTCTTCTCCCACAGCAGCACCCTGGCCTACGACGCCTCCTACCGCAACTTCGTGGAGAAGGCGAGCTCTTTGCTGGAAAAGCTCTTGGCCCGCTTCGGACAAGGCCCGACCCATTGCGATTGCCGCATGGCCGCGAGCCTGTTCTCCCTCGCCATCCATTATCCCGACATTCCCTATCCGGAAATCCAAGAAGCGGTGAAGAAATTGCTTTAAGCAAAAGAAAAGGCGGCCCAAGCGGGCCGCCTTCTTTCGTGAGGGTTTATTCCACCCAATAGAATTCCATCGGATAGGTCAGCAACTCCAGCGTATCGAGCTGGTCGCAGGTGACGTAGCCGAAGGGGGCGCGGAGGAGGGTGGGGATGCGGTTGACGATCGTGGCGCAGGTATGCTCGACGGTCGCGGGTTTGACGACGTGGTATTCCACGTTGGGCTCGCCCTCGATCTGCCAATCGCAGAGATCCCCGTCGTTAGGCCCATAGACTTTGCCGATGGTCTGCTCTTCGACGGTGATGCCCTGCATCGTTTCGGCGGTCACGACCGCGGCCATGCCGATGCATCTTCCGGCTTTGATCACTTTGCCCAAAGTCTCGGAATGGATGTCCTCATCGATCAGGTAGGGGACGTGCTTTTGGGTGATGGACTTGATGGTGAGGTGGAGCTTATTGCAAAGGGCCTCGACCGAATTCCACGCATAGGAAGGCTCGAACACTTCCGGATGGGCGATCTTCTTCTCGAATTCCTCGGGGGTCAGGTCGCAGCCGTGGGCGTTGGCTAAGGCGATCCCGTATTCGTCGACGTTGTAGGAATAGGCGCCTTTGATCTTCTTGATGGAGTTGCATCCGGCGGCGGCTAGGGCGACCATGTTGATCCAGAAGATATCTTGCATCCCGGCCCCGGTGATGGTGCATCCCTTCTCTTTGGCCAGCTTATCGAGCTTGTTGATATAAGGGGCGGCGGTGGTGTTGGGATAAATGGCCTCTTCGCAGGTGGTGATCACCGAAATGCCCCTCTGAACGCATTTCTCGACCATCGGATAGATGTCTTTGATGAAGGAGAAGAGGGTCACGATGGCCACGTCGGCGTCGCATTCGTCGAGGACTTTGTCGGCGTTATCGGAGATGATGACCCCGGTTTTGACTCCGAGCCCGGCGAAGTCGCCGACGTCCATCCCGACGACCTTCGGGTTCAAGTCGATGGCCCCGACGATCTCGGCTCCGTGCTCATAGGCGTAGCGAAGCGTGTACTTCGCCATCTTTCCGCATCCGTATTGAACAACCTTAATTTTTCTCATTGTTGATCCTCCCGGTTGGTTCTTGGCCCCATCGTAAACCCTGTAGCAAGATGAGGGTCAACAATTACGATAGATAATTACCGGTTTACTTTATTCAAAGGCGATAGGCACCTGGATGCGGAGGTACATGGAACGCTGCTTTTCATCGAAGAGGTTCACTTCGGTCAAGACCTCGCAGATGTAGTCCCCAACGATCCTCCAACCCATTCGGCTGCAAAAGGAAAGAAGCTCCTCCGCGCAGGATTTCTCCGAGTCGTACCCCTCTCCGTATATGCAGGCGTACATCCCGCTTTCGACGATTTCGATGTCCTTCCTTTCCTTGTAGAGCTGGCTCTCCACGAAGATGAAGATGTCCTTCGCCTTCAGGCTCAGGGAAAGGAAATCCTTGGCTTCGACGCTGGTGCCGACGTTGTAGGTGTGAATATAGCTGAAGCCGCCGGCGATCAGCTCATTCCGGAATTCCAGCAAAGTCTTCTCGTAATCGGATAAATCCCCTTCGTAGAAGTTGCTTTTGCACTTCTTTTTGAAAACGTATCGCCGATCGATGAACTGAAGGTTCGGAATCCCGGGGGTGGGGGATTTTCGGAACTCTTCGATCGAACGGATGGAACGTTCAACCGCGTCTTGCCTGAGCTTCAGATCGCGGATCTGATGGTAGATCTGCTCATTCTTCTTGATGAGGATCGCCTCGATCAAGGCCAAGTCCTTCGAGTCCAAAACCGCCTTGATTTCGGACAAGGACATATCGAGCTCTTTCATGTAGGCGATCAAATCCAAGCGCGAGTTCTGCTCGATCCCGTAATAACGGTAATTGGTCTGCCCATCCGCGAAGCGCGGTTTCAACAATCCCATTTGGTCGTAGAGGCGGAGCGTAGCGATGCTCACGTGGTTGATGGAAGCCATCTTCCCAATCGGTATTAAATCTTTGTCCATTTTCAAAACCCTCACCTAGATTTAGAGTTTAACCGCTTTTTCCGGATGGACAAAATCGTTTTTTCACAGAACCGTTTGTCAGCGAACCGGGGTTATGGGATAGTCTAGTTCGGACTAGAAAACGACACTCGGAAAATGCGGCCCGATGAAAAAGGCGGTTCTGAAACGCCCGCATCCCTCTTTGATGGATTCGGCGTTATTGAATCTCCTTTTTGTGCCGCCCGCTAGGCACCATCGGAGATCTTTTATATTTCATTCTTTATCCAACGTATCGGCCGCGGATTGCCGTTCGATTCTCTTCTCTTTGGAACGGTTGATGAAATAGAGCACCAAGTCCGCTGTGATCATCGTGAAATTCAGGACGTACAAAGAGAAGATCCACCATTTGTGAGGCCAATCGAAAGAGGCGTTGCAGATTTTTGAGAGCATTCCAGCGACGTAGCCCAAATCGATCAGAATCAAGAAGAAGAGCGACTTTCCCTTCGTCGATTTCGTCTTGATGGATTTGTAGAGGTTCAAGGGCCAAGAACAGCCAAAGCAGATCACCATCGCAGCTTCGAAGAACTCAGCCATATCCTACCTCCTGTGCTTTCAAGGAAAGACTAAACGTTCCATCCCTTTGTTTTGAACCCTTTGTCGGCGGTTTTCCATCCTCCTGACGATTTTGAGGGCGCGATAAACCTCTATTTTTGGTGATTTAGGATCGTTTTTGAGACGTTTTGTCCGATTTAGCGCCTCACAAGTTGGTGAATTTGCGCTTGTTTATGTTTAGGAAAAACTCAACATGCAAGATAACATGGATGCAGTGAGGTAAGCGAAAATGCAAAAAAAGAAGAATTTGGCTTTTCTAGCATCATTTTCCCTTTTGGCCCTTTGTGGCGTCGCCGCGATCCCGGCGATCGCCAATAGCGGAACGGGGAAAGCCGTTTTTGGCGCCGTCGCAACTTGCGAGAACGGCCAACACGTCGGAAATGAATACGAAGGCGTGAAACCGACCCTCAGCAAAGCCGGCTTCAAAAAGTCTAGGGTCTGCTGCCAATGCCATGAAGTGATTTTGGAAAAAGACTGGACCGACAAAGGCACTTGGACGAAAGCGGGGGCGGAGCCCTCTGTTGCGGTGGAAGAAAGCCATCCCGCCTATATTCCGGCGCTTTCCCTTGATACGCTCAACGAAAAGATGGCGGCCCTTGAAAGCGGAGTTGCCATCGATCACGTCACGGATTTCTCCGACTATTGCAATGCGGTGCGCGCCGAGAACTATTTCAACGACTACATCGAAGCCGGGGGCGACAAGTCCTTGGTTTCTGGGTTAGAAAACCTCGACGGCGTTAAAAACAGCCTTTCCTTGAGAAATTACTTCTTGAAAGAGCAAACCTTCGAACGTTATGGCATCGCTTATGAATCCGGCCTGAAAGATGAAGAAGTCGGCTTCCCCTATACGAAGGCGACGATTACGAGCACGTTAAGCACTGGACTTCCTGAATGGAGGGACTTTGCTCCGTTCGACAAAGAGGCTTTCGAAAATGCATCGGGCGAAGTCCAATTCATGATTCGGTCGAACGTGGAAACTAAATTCCTAATCAAAGTCGGTGACCAAACGAATAGCGGTGGCTATATTGTGACGAAACCGAATGAGTGGGTGGCTGTGACCATCTCCTCCGATTTTGTTTCCGGAATCAAAGAAGGAAAAACTTCCTATCTGCAAAATGCCCTAGCGCTTCCAGCTGGCTTCAGCCTCGATATCAGCTGCTATTTCGCTCATCGTTTGGACCTCACCCAATACAGCGTTCTCAGCAACGAAAAATACGGTACGGCCGGGAGCCTTGGCGGACTAACTTGCGCCCCAGATCGCAGAGTGGCCGCCAACAACGCATGGTTCGCGGGAACAAAGACCCCTGATAATCTTGCTTCGGGGGCTGCTAACTTCGTGGACTGCACAATTTCCAATGGTACCGTTTCCACCGTTGACAATACGGTTCGGCAAAATCTCTATGGCGGACTTTATTTCAATCCGGGTTCTAAGACGTTTGGCAATGTTGATGAGATCTTCTTGATGGTTCATTCCAACGAAGAGGTCGGGCTGAAATACGCTCGCGTGGGTGACATCGTTAGAGAATGGCATGAGACCGATTCTTACGATATTGAGCAAACCAAACTCCGTAAAGGTTGGAACAGGATCGACATCAAAAAAGACGCCGTCAGCGGAAAGACTTTCAAAGGCCATTTCCTGCAGATCGTCCCCGAGACTTTCTCGACGACCCTCAAACTCGTCGAGACTGCGATCTTCTATTCCCAGAGCGCGGAATAACGCACGCTCCCTTCTTCGGAAATCAAAAGCCCTTCGTCAAACGGCGAAGGGCTTTTTGAATGATAAAGGCATGATTTCTCATCAACGTCCTTCATTTTTTTCGGGCTTGAGGACGAGGAACGCTAAAAATCTGGTCGCTGATGAGACCCCAACAGGCGATCGGCCAAAGCCTAAGCCTGACTTAGCAACGGCAAAGGTTACTTCAAAAGGAAGAACCGGACGGACTGGGGGGCGAGTTCCAAGCATTCGCCCGCTTTGATTTCTTCCTTATCCCACTCATTCAAAACCCCCTCCGGCCGGCGGAGGAAGGATGCGCTTTGAGTGCTGGTCGTGGGGTTGGAGACGTAGATGAGGTAACGCGTTTTGCCGAGGACCTTCCTTTCGTAATAGCTGACGACCAAAGAAGGATTGTCCAAGAGGATCGTTCCGTTCTTCCAAAAGCCCACGAATGAGGCTTTTGAGATTTGGAAGGCATCGATCATTTTCCAAATGGGTTTGACGATATCCAAAGGCTCATAGATGGAGTTGGCCCTGGTGTAAATCCCGCACGGCAAGCAATAGGCCTGCGCCTGCTTGATCCCCCAATCTTCCCTAAGGTTGAAGGCGATGAACTGCACGCTGGGGCCGGTTTGGCTGACCCGTATGGCATCGAAGACAAAGCTTTTATCCTCCGAATCGCGGATCAGGGTTTGGATGCTCTCCCCGTCCCACAAAGAATCGACGTAGTAAACGATGGAAGGGATGACTAAGCCGCTGGAATGGGCGTCGACCCTGCCCCCTCTTTTATGGATGCCATCGGCGATCGTTTTGATCAGCTTAGCCGTATCCGTGATGGGGTAGGTGGGGTGGAGGTGGCCTTTTTCGTCCCGAACCCCGCATCCGTGGTTCTTGTTCCAACAGGGCCTAGGGGTGGCCGTCCCGTCGAGGTAGACGCCGTCGAGATGGAATAGATCGACGGTATCGAAAAGGCCTTGGACGAACCCTTTCATCCAACTTGAGGAAGCGCAGAAAGGGGTGGCGCGTTGATAAGGCTCCCGATACCAGACGCAATACATGACGTCCTCGCGGGGGAAATTGGTGCTGCTTTCTTGAAAATCGGCGAACTCATGGGTGATCGATGTCACTTCAAAGCCGAAATAGACCATGACTTTGATGCCGTGGCGGTGGCATTTCTGGACGAGCTTCTTCAAAGAAGACATTGTATAGGGGTCATAATGCCAGTAGCTTTGCATCGTGTTCCAACGTTCATGCAGTATGAGCGTTTTCGCCCCGCTGTGGAGAAGGTGCTCGAAATTGGTCTCTTTTTCATCGAACCTCTCCTCCAAAAAGGAATAGTAATCCTGCTCGTTTTTGATGTGTTCGAAGCATCCGAGATGGACGATTTTGTCTTGTCGGTAAGCTTTGTTGCTCTCTTTCGTCGGGGTGGGCGTCAAAAAGAAGCGGAAGCACAGCTGCGGAGACCATTTCTCGGAATCATCGGTCCAGCAAGCGGGGTTTTTGTTGATCAGTTTGAGACGGAGGATGTTCCCTTCTTCGGTCTTTTCGATTTCAATGGCGTCGTTCTCACCTTCGAGGACCCAATTCTTTTGGGATTCCATGGCCACGCTTAGGCCGACTTCGCCCTCGGTCAGCGAAACCAACGCTTCGAATCCGCTTCGGACGCCCTTTTCGTCGAGCTTCCCGACTTCGTTGATTTCGTCTCCGGCGAAATTGAAAACGTGGTTGTTCGCGAAGCGGGAAAGCTGGAAAAGCCCTAGGCTCTTGGAAAGGGGGATCTCAAGGAAAAGCTTTTGGATGCTTCTTCTTTTCTCCGGAAGCGCCTCCAAGCCGAAGGTTTGGTTTTCCGTCAGCCCGCAAGGGGAGATTTTCACGTCCATCCTCAAAGTCCCGCTTTCGTCGGCGAGGTAGCTTGTGTTCAGGATGATCCATTGCGACTTCGCAAACCCGTTCACGACGCACTCGCTTTTGACGTCGGCAAGCGGGAAACACCCATTCCCCTCCCAGACGATCTCTTCGTCGTTTGCGATCCCCACAACCCGCAAGGGGGAAGCCAGGAGCTCTTTTCCGCAGGAAACGATGGAATCTGGGAAAGGGGCATTGTGAAAAGTCGCGGCGCGATTGCGGAAACGGAATTTGATTTCGTCTCGGCTCCATTCCAAACGTGGGGCGAATGGCTTTGCTTTCATCGGCAATTTACCTCAATTCATCGCAATTCTACCTTTTTCTTGTTGCCCCATTTTTCCATGAGCTATGCTTTTTTCAACCAATTGACCCCGAATCGGTCGAAAAGAGAAGGAAACAATATGTTCGAACGGACGAAAGTGCTGGAAAACGGCGCATTGATGCATGAGGTTTGGGATATTCCCTACAACGAGCGGTTTGGCTTCGATTTCTATGGGCCGACCAAAACGGAAGAAGGCTTCCCTTGCTTCATCTACTTTCATGGAGGGGGACTGAAGGAGGGCAAGAAGGGCGACATTTCTTCCTTTTGCCACGACTTCATCAAAAACGGATATGGCTTTTTCAGCGTGGACTACCCCCTTTACCCGAACACCCATTTCCCGGTTTATCTAGAAGAGGCGGCGGAGGCGGTCTCCTTCATCTTCGATCGCGCGGGGGAATATGGATGCAACGGGGATATTTACCTGATGGGCCAAAGTGCCGGGGCCTACATCATCCTGATGCTCATGGCGAACAAGGAATACTTCAAAAAAGTCGGCTTCGATTGGCGGAGGATCAAAGGCTTCGTCAGCGAATCGGGGACCTGCACCGACCATATTGCGATCCTGGAATACGAGATGGGGCTGGACCCTTTCATGACGCGAATCACCGAGCGCAGCCCGATTTATTACATCGATAGGAACTTCGAATCGAGCCCCCTTCTGCTCACCTATAACAAAGACGATCAATTCCTCAACCGCGACAACGGGAACAAAATCCTCTATAACCAAATCAAGCATTTCACCAACGTCGACGCGACGATCCGCGAGCTTCCCGGAAGGCATTGCGCGGGAACCCAGCCAAACCCAGATGGGACCTACAACTTCAACGAAGCCGTCTATGAATGGCTTCGCCGCGAAGAGAACGTTTAAAAACCACATATCCATAGTGACATTTAAGAGAACGCTTTTTGCTAAAATTAGGCAAAACAGGGGGTTTTAATATGAAGAGAAAAGTTGTTATTACTTCAGGTTTGTTCCTTTCCACCTTGCTTCTTACTGGCTGCAATCTGTTCGGCTCCGGAGGAAGCGGCGACGTTGACAGCACCAAAACTCAAATCGGCATTTCGAATTATGGCGGCGGATACGGGACCGAATGGCTTGAGGCTTTGACGGCCAAATACGCCGAAAAGGTGAAGGACGTCGAATTCGAGCCCGGGAAGAAAGGCGTCCAATTCACGCTCAACCAAGAGAAAGAACACCGCGATACGGTCGCCAAGATCAAAGGCCTTACCAGCATCGATATCGTCTTCGACGAAGGCATCCAATACAACATGTGGGCCACGTCGAACTGCTTTAAGGACATCACCGAGATCGTCAACGCCGAAAATCCTTATGACGGCGGGAAGACCATCGCATCGAAGATGTCGGGAGAGCAACAGGAAAGCTTGCTCAAGAATGGGAAATATTACGCGATGCCGAGCTATACGGGATCGTATGGCATCACCTATAACCAGGAACTGCTCGACTCCAATTCCCTGTATTTCAAAGACGGCGGCGGATGGACCAACGCCTCCGGGAAGCTTACCAAAGGCCCCGACGGCATCGCGGGCACCTACGACGACGGGCTCCCCGTCACCCAAGAGGATTTCATGAAGCTTTGCCGTCAAGCGAAGACGAAAGGGCTCGTCCCTTTGGTCGCCGCGGGCAAGACCGCTCCCTATTACATCCCCGCTTTCTTGTTGAACTACGCGGCCTGCTATGAAGGAAGCGACATCGCCAAAGGGCGCTTCTCTTCCTCGTCGCAGGGGGTTTCGGTCGTCGACTTGGAAGATCCTTCGAAGGTCGAGAGCATCGACATCACCCCGTCCAACGGCTACGATTTCTTCCGCACCGAAGGCTTCTACAAAGCGTTCACTTTGCTGGACAACCTTTTCAGCATCAAAAACGGCGATAGCGTCAACAAAGACGCCTACATGATCGATTACGCCGATGGCATCTCCAGCGCCTTCAACACCTCCATCACCCACAAAGCGATGCAAAAGTACTTCGTCGAAGGGTGCCGCAACGGCAAAAACGCCCTCATGATGATCGAAGGCGATTGGTGGTTCAACGAAGGCATCGAATACATCGAAAGCGCCTACAAAGGCGATTATTCGAAAGCGAAATTCGGCTGGATGCCCCTGCCTCGCAAATCCGAGGGGAACGATTCGGTCTATTACAACAGCTTGAGCTCTTATTGCTATGTCCGCGAAGGCATCGATGCCTCGAAACAGAACGCCGTAAAGGACTTCCTGCTTTACGCCTATTCCGATGAGGCCCTCAACGATTTCACGAAGATCACGAACACCCGCTGGGGGTTGGATTATTCTTTGACCAGCGAAGTCCGGAGCTCCCTCCACCCCTTCGGACAATCCCTCAACGCTTTTTACGAAAGCGAGAAGACACACATCATCCCTTCCGTCAGCCAGGATCCTTTCTTCATCAAAAACGAAGGGTCGCTCGTCGTCTACCACAGCGATTACATCAAGCTGAACAACGCCTCCAACATCGTGAATTATCTTTATGACGAGAGGAACTTCACGACGACGGGATACGGCTATATGAAAGAGCTCTACAACGTTTGGAAGAAAAAGTCGATCTGGGGCTAATTCCATGGAAGCTGTCGCGAAAAGGAAACATCGTTTAACCGCCAACAAACGCCGCGAGCTTTTGACCTATATCTGCTTTTTGGCGTGGCCTACGATCCAGTTCCTTATCTTTTACGTCGTCGTCAACGCCAATTCCATTTTGCTGGCTTTCCAGGAATATGATACGACGACCTATTCCTTCGTCTTCGCTAGCCAGCCCTTCGAAAACCTTAAGTTGGCGTTTGCCCAATTCTTCACCGGAACCTCGGGCGAGCTTGGCAATGGCTCGGAGGTCCTTTATTCGCTTTTGTTCTACGCCTGTTCGATTCTCATTTCCGTCCCTTTGGGGCTGATGTTTTCCTATTACATCTACAAGAAATTCCCTTGCAGCGGCTTCTTTCGGATCATCCTCTTCCTCCCTCAGATCGTCTCCTCCATCGTCACGGCGACGCTTTATTGCGCTTTCGTGAAATACCCAATCCCGGAGCTGATTTTCAACCTGACCGGCAACGATGAATTGATCGGGAGGGGCCTTTTGGAAACGAAGCAATACGCCTTTTGGACCGTCTTGTTCTACAACGTGTGGTCCGGATTCGGCGCCAATATCCTGATGTACTCGAACAAGATGAGCACGATTTCGAACGAAGTCATCGAAGCCGCGAACATCGATGGGGCGACGGGGCTGAAGGAATTCTGGCACATCGTTTTGCCTCAGGTTTACCCGACTCTGTGCGTGTTTCTGGTGTCGGGCGTGGCTGGGATTTTCGTGAACCAATGGAATTTGGTGTCTCTCTATCCCAATTACGACAGCGCGACGATCAGGACGTTCGGCTACTATTTCTTCTTCATGGCCCAAAGAGGCTCCTCCGACAACGTCCAGTATCTGCAGATGTATCCCTACCTCTCCGCGATGGGGCTTGTCATCGCGATCGTCATCATCCCGATCGTCTTCGCCCTGAAAAAGGTTCTCGCGGTGGTGGGGCCGAGCGAGAAATAAACCTATGAAGAACAATTT
Source organism: Candidatus Alloenteromonas sp. (assembly GCA_050872145.1). Classification (GTDB taxonomy): domain Bacteria; phylum Bacillota_I; class Bacilli_A; order RFN20; family CAG-826; genus Alloenteromonas. The sequence goes on from JBNMGG010000009.1 coordinate 17,694, forward strand.
TTCAAGAAACGTTGGCCAAAAACCCCGCCTGACCCCTTTCACGATCCTCCTTTTGGTTTTGCTATCGCTTTACGCATTGTCCTTCTTGGGAATCATTCTTTGGGGGGTTTTGGTTTCCTTGATGGACTCGGAGATCTATTTGACCGATCCCCGGCTCAATTTCGAGAACTTCACCTTCGCGAACTATGCCCACGTCCTCTCCGTCGGGTTTTCCCGTTACGCGAGCAACGGCACTCAGCTAGGAAGGGTGAACCTATTCGGCCTTTACGCCTATTCTCTGCTTTATGCGGGGGGCTGCGCTTTCTTCGGCACGCTCGTCCCGACGCTGACGGCCTATTTCTGCGCCAAATACGACTATAAATTCTCCAAGGTCGTCTACAACGTCGTGGTCCTTGTCATGGCCATCCCCATCGTTGGGTCGTTGCCCGCGGAAATCCGCGTTTCCAAGGCTTTGGGTCTATTCGACCACATCTACGGCCTTTGGATCATGAGGGCGAATACCCTGGGCGTGTATTTCCTCATCCTTTACGAATTCTACAAATCCCTGCCCAACGCCTATATCGAAGCCGCCAAGGTCGACGGCGCGAGCGATCTGCAGATCCTTTTCAAGATTGCCCTGCCGCTGGTCCGCAATCTCTTCTTCACAATCTTCCTCATCAATTTCGTCGCCTATTGGAACGAGTATCAGGTTCCGTTCGTCTATATGAGGCCTTATCCGACGATTGCATACGCTCTTTATTACTATTGCGATGGCGGGCCGGGCTTCAACGAGGTCGGATGGGGATCGATCCCGACTTCCTTTGCCTTGGCAACGCTCATGTTCGTTCCGACCTTGATCGTCTTCATCTTCACCCACAAGCGGCTGATGGGGAATCTCACCGTCGGCGGCATCAAATAAGCGCATTGAGCATAAGGGGGCTTTTATGAAAGGATTCGCATTGCTGACGACGCTGTTGCTTTCGCTGCCGATTTTCGGACCGGTTTTGATGGCCGGCTCTTCTGAGGCAGAGACTTGGGGCGATCCCAGGCTCAGCAGCTCCTACCAACTCAACGAAACGATTTTCCTCGATGAGATCCCTTTTTCGATCGGCGGGCAAAAAGCCAGCGCGAAAGGGACCGTCGTCTTTCCCTCGGGCAAGACCAGCGAATCCTCGAAGGTCGTGCTCAGCGAATCCGGGCTCTACAGCGTCCGCTATTCCGCCTACCTCGATAGCAAAGTCTACGAAAAGGAGGAAACCTTCTTCGTGAGCACCCCCTATTTCCGGCACGGATCGAAAAGCTCCGCCCATTACGGGATCGGAGAACGGGCGACCCACGACGGTTTGGTCGTTAGCCTTGCCAAGAACGAAGTGCTTTCCTTCAATGAAATCATCGATTTGACCACGCTGACGAAAAACGATTGCCTTTTCCGCTTTTACATGACCCCATCCGCGATGGGGGCCCATGACGTCGGGAGCCTCATCTTCACCCTCACCGACGTCGAAGACGAGACGAATTACCTGGAGATCACCGCCCAACGCCACATGTGGAAGCCTTCCACCAACCAAGGGAAGGCCGATATTTTCGGCAAAGGGGACGATACCGACCGCGTCTCCGCCGAGTCCTGGAACGCGGACGGGACGATTGCTAGCGGCGGAGGCGGAGCAAAGGACTACGTCGTCGCCAATTCCATTTACGGGGCGATCGTGGATTTCACCTTCAACGGAGTCCGCCGCGTCATTTCGAAGCAGAATTACGGCTGGAGGGACGAAGCCCATACGGACTGGGGCTGGATCTCCAACGACTACACGAACATCTCGACCGCGGATTACGACGCCACCGAATGCCTCGTCACCTACGATTACGATTCCATGGAGCTCGGCGCCATCAACATGAAACTTGATTTCAAAGGGTGCCGGACCGATGAGACGAATTATGTGAAGGTCTGGGACTTCGACGACGAAAGGCTGGCCGATAAGGTGCAGGGCGGGAACGGGATTTGGCGCGGATTCAAAAGCGGCAAGGTCCGCTTGAGCGTCCGCGGCGACCAATACGAAGGCGGCTATGCCAACTTCGTTCTGACCAACGTTCACGGCTTGGATTTCCGCCAGACCGTTTTGGAGGACAAAGAAGCGCCGGAGATCGAAGTGGCGGCCTCTTTGGGCGAAGATGGATTCGCTTCGCTTGTCGGCGTCGCCGGTTTGTCCTATCCCATCCCGCAAGCCTCAGCCAAGGACGCCTATTGTGGGGAAACCCCGGTCGAAGCCGTCGTTTATGAGAATTATGGAACCCCCTTCCAAGTCAACGTCGACACCCTCAACGGGAGGTTTTACCCCAAGCGGGCGGGGGATTACGCCATCGTTTATTCCTCCCAGGACCATAACGGCAACCGCGCCGCCAAAACGGTCATGGTCCACGTCGATGCATCCTCTTCCCCGATCGGCGTCTGTTTCCCGGACGGCATAACGAAAAGCGGGAAGCAAGGCCATCGGTATCGCCTCCCCGATTATCGATTGGAAAGCACCAGGGGCGAGGGGAGCGCCAGCGCTATCGCTTTCTTCGGCGAGGAATCCATCGGGATCGAAGATTGGTCCTTCGTTCCGGAAAAGCCCGGCGATTACACCGTTTCGATGATTTTCGAAGACGAAGTCGGCCAAACCAAGACTTATAGCTATTCTTTGCACGTCGAGGCTGAGGAACGGCCTTTCTTGCTGGATGAGCCCATCCTTCCGAGGAACTATATCGCCCATGGTGAGTATGCGGTCCCCGAAGTGGGCGCTTACCGATATAACAACGGCGTGAAGGAGCCCATTGAGCCGGAAGTGACCGTTTCGTATTCCGAAATGGCGGATGGGGTTCCCACGGAGAAGGAAACCAAGCTTTCCTCCGGCGGTGCTTTCTCCACCAAAAACGCCGCTGACGGCAGCATGGTTCGGCTCCGCTACGCCTACGAAGGCGCCACGCTTGGCGAATACGAGGTGCCTTTAATCAACCCGATTTATTGGGATGAGGAAAACAGCGCGGACGCGGTCGATTTCAAGAAGTACTTCATCACGGATGAAGAGGATGCCCTTTCCTTCGACCTTGAAGGGGACGGCCTGGGCGGATATCGCTTCTCCCCCAAGGATGAGCAAATGGACGTTTCCTTCGCAAACCCTCTGCTCGCCGATGAATTTTCCATGGGCTTCGCCCTGAAGAAAGGAACCGAGTTCGGGAGCATTGAGATCCGCTTGAGCGACGAATCCTCCCCCAAGGAGAGCGTTTCCATCCGCCTCGTCATGAATTCCTCCGGTTCGATCGGCTTGGAAGCTAACGGTGTATCGAAGCCCCTTGCCGGCCTTTCGACGAAAGAAGACAACGTCTCCCTTTCCGTGGCTTTCGATGGGAAGAGCGTCCGAGTCGGCGATAAGGCCGCGATCGCTTTGGATTCCTTCGATAGCGGCAAGGCCTTCGACGGATTCAAAACCCATAAGGTTTGGCTGGATTTCTCTTTCAGGGGCTTCGCGGAGGGGGGCTGCGTCAACTTGAAGAATATCGGAAACCACTATTTCGAAGCGTTCCAGGATTTCTACGACAACCCCATTGAGCCTTATATGGATTTCGTCCCGCCTCAATACGTCTCTCTCGGCAATCACGGCAAATACGGGATCGTCGGGGAGACGGTGGAGACGGACGCCGTCATCGCCCAGGACGTTTTCGCCCCAACCTCTTCCGTCCGCGTGACGATGCTTCAGGATGACGGTGCCCCGCTCATCGATTCTTCCGGCGCGGCGATTGAGAATCGGGACGCCTCCTCCCCGCTTTCGATCCGCCTGAGCGAGCCTTCCGTCTACACCGCTTCCTATTCCGTTGCCGAAAAGGCGGGGGAGAAAGGATGGGTGGCCTCCAATTCGAAGAGATTCGAGTACTACTACGGCGCTTTGGACGACCGAAAGCCGGTCATCGTCCTGACTTCGACCATGAAGAGCTCGGCCTATGTCGGGGATGCGCTGTCGCTTCCCACCTTCTACGTCAAAGACGATGTCTCGGAGGTCGAAAACCTCACGGTAATGCGGGAGATGATCCTTCCTACGGGCCGTCTGCAGATGATCCCGGAGGGGATCGATGGATATCGCTTCAACGAAGCGGGCGAATACGAATTCCGGATCGTCGTCCTCGACGAAGTCGGGAACGTAAGCATCTATTCGGCTTTCGTCGAAATCAAAGAAAGGGGGCAATAAACGATGAACCGCCCTACGAAAAAAACCCTTTTGCTTCTCCCTTCCGCTTTGTTGACTCTCGGCCTTCTTGGATCTTGCTCTGGAGGGGAGGGGGAGCCAAACTCCGTCCTGTCGGGGCAAACCGGGTATTACGCCACCAAAGAAAGGACGCACGAAAACGTCTACGACATTCCTGATTCCCCCCTCATCTTCTTCGAAAGCGGCCAGTCGCCTTATTCTTTCGCTTTCGCCAGCGAAGAGGACTCGGACTCGGTCTCCTTCGCTTCCTTTTGCAACAACCATTTCTCGGAATGCTTGGGGATCGAGCTGCCGATCCTTTATGGGGAGAAAGCGGATTCGTCGAAATGCCGCATCGTAGTCAACGATACTGAGGCCATGGATAAAGAAGGGATCCCCTATGATTCCTCGCTCCGCCTTTCAAACGGCTTCACCATCACTCGGAAGAACAGTTCCCTCTACGTCTACGCCCCCGGCAAGGAATCGATTCAGCTGGCCTCCTTGCGGTTCGCCTCTTCTTTGATCGGCTACGAATGCTACGGGAACAGCACCTATTCCTATTCCAAAAACGGGAGGACGGTTTCCTCAAACGACACCATCTACGTGCCGGATTTCGCCATGAAGGAGATCCCCGATTTCGATACGCGCGTCGCCGGGATGAAGATCAGCCAGAGCGATTTGTTCGACATGGGCTATTCTGAAATCACCGATTTGATCCCTTTAAAAGGGGTGACGTGGCACAACTGCCTCAGCGTCCTCCCCGTGGAGGAATATTACTCCGAGCATGAGGAGTGGTATTCCTCGGACCGGGAGCAAATCTGCTATACGGCCCATGGGAACCAAGAGCAGTTCGAGGAAATGGCTTCGACGGTCGAAGAGGTCATCGTCGAAGAAGTGACGAAGCCGGAGAACAAAGACAATTACAGGACCGGTTTTTTCCAAAGCGACGGCGCCGACTTATGCGCGTGCCAAGCCTGCCAGGAATCCGCGGCCTATTACGGGGACGGCGACCAAGGCCTCGCCCCCGCCCACAGCGCGGCGATGATCCGCTTCATCAACGCGGTGGCGGATCTGTTCTATGAGGACCCCAGGATCAAGGGGACCGACCGAGAGAACGTGAATCTAGGCATCTTCGCATACCAGGATTCCTGCCAGGCCCCGATTTCCCATCTCGACGAGCTCCAAGTCAACGACAAAGTCACGATCTACATCGCCCCGTCCCGAATCGGGGGCGCCACCGTCTCTTGGACGGAGCCTTTGCTCCCGGAATGCGGGGACGTTCAGCGCCGGCAATACGAGAATTTAGTCAATTGGTCCAAGGTCTCGAACAATTTGGGCTTTTGGGGATACAGCGCGCTTTTCACGAATTACCTCCTCCCCTTCGACACTTTTTCCGCCATGGTGGAAAATGCCCGCATCGCCTATGACTGCGGCGCGACTTGGATGGAGTTCCAAAACGAGTTCAACCAAGAGGGGCACACCGGCTTCACCATGTTCAAAAACTACATCAACGCCAAGACGCTCATCGACGTCAATTTGGAATACAGCGATCTGAAAGACCGATTCTTCCTCAATTTTTACGGGGACGCCGGAGATACGATGCGCCAATACTTCGATGAGCTTCAGGAAGTGAACCGCGATCTCCGGGCGAGGAACCTCGTCACGGGGTATCTAGGCCAAACCTTCTCGAATCCGGCCAAGCTCTATTCCTTCGAAACGGTGAAACGATTCGCCGATTTGGTCGATATGGCCCTATCCGAGATCGCCCCGCTTGAATCGCGTTCTCCCGCCCTCTATCAGACGCTTTCGAAGAACATCGCCTACGAGGGGATCTTCCCGCATTATTTCCTGACCGTCTATTACGAGTCGCGCCTCAATGCGGAGCTGACCGAAAAATACCGGACCATGCTGGTGGATGAATGCAATCGCACCGGCTTCAAATACGCCAGTGAGGAAGACGGCACCAACGGAATCACACTGGATTCCTCTTTGTTCTCGGGTTGGGGGCTATAACGATGAAAAGAAACAACACCATGTTATGCGCTTGCTTCCTCGCGGGGGTTTTGAACCTTGCCGGATGTGGGGGTTCCCCTGCTTCCTGGAGCGAAACGACGATTGACAACAACGGCAGATCGTCTTTCTCTTTGAACGCCGATAACCTTGAGCTTTCCATCGGAGAGTCCTTTTCCCTGTTCGCCCCCTCTTACGTCTCGGAGGAGGGTTTGAGTTGGCTTTCCAGCGACCCTTCGATCGTCTCCGTCGATGAGGCGGGGGAATTGAAGGCGGTCGATTTGGGGGACGCCGTGGTTTATGCCTTCGACTCGAGGGCGATCGCGAGCGTGAGCATCGCGGTCACGGCCGTTTCCTCGACGTATTCGTTTGAACTGTCCTCCTATTCGATGACGATCGGGAAAGGGGAGGAGTATTCATGCCGGGTGGTCGCGACCCTTACCCAAGACGGCGAAATCGTGAAAGGGCAGGAAATCGAAGTCGTGAAGAAAGAGGAAAGCGTCGAAGGGGTCGCCTCCTTCCGAAAGGATGGGGACGCCTATCGCTTTACGGGATTGAATGAAGGGTGTGCCGTTTATTCTTTCTCGACTGTGGTGGAAGGGCATCGCATCGGAAGGAACCTATTGATCCGGGTGATTGGGATGGAGTGAGGATGCCAAACATCGTCTGCGAGCATGTCCATAGCTTCTATGAGAGCGGGAGCGGCGGGGAGCGCATCCACGCGCTCGACGATTTTTGCGCCGTTTTCGAAACGGGGCAGATCCATGCGCTCGTCGGCGAGAACGGAAGCGGGAAGTCCACGCTCCTGAAATGCATTTGCGATTTTCAGCCTTATGAAGGGCGGATCCTTCTCGGGGGGAAGGACATCGACGGTATCCTGACGAAAAACAGGCATATCGCCTACGTCCCTCAGGAATCGTCCTTGAATCCAGGGCAGAACGTCTTCGAGAACATCTCCTTCCCTTTGACCATCGCCAAAAAGAAAGCCGACCAAGTTCGCTTTCTGACCTATTCCATCGCCAAGGATCTAAGGATATCCCACCTTCTGAACCGGAGGGTCTCGGAGATCTCCAAAGGCCAATCCCAACGCGTTTCCTTGGCCAAGGCGCTTGTGAAAGACGCGGAGGTTTACCTGCTCGATGAGCCTTTCGCCAACCTCGACCGTGAGAACAAGGAAATCGGCTTCTCCCTGTTGAGGCGGAAAATGAGCCTTGGCGATTCCATTTGCCTCCTTGTGACCCATGACCCCATCGACGCGATGCAGTTTTGCGACGATATCGTGACCGTCGAGTCGGGGCGAGTCGCTTCGCAAAGGAAGAAAATGACCGGCAAGAAGGAGGTCGCATGAAAAAGAAGAAAGCCTCCTTCAAAAACGCGAATCCCTCCTTTTCCGCCCTCCCGGCGAATCGGAAGGAGCAGTTCAAGGACATCCTGAAGAACCAATATGGCTTTTTGATCCGCTTAGGGATCCTGCTTTTCCTTTTCCTGATCCCCCTCGCCGCTTGCCTTGTTTTGGCGGATGTCTTCGGCGGGGCTTTGAAGGAAGGGGAGGCATCGCCTTTGAATTATCTTTACAACGATCTGCTTTTAGGAGCCGGTTTGCTTGTTTCTTCCTTCGTTTTCGCTTTCGGCATCGCGGGGATTGGCCATCTCCTCCGCTTGCTTTGCTGGGGGGAACCGGTCCTTTTCTGGAATGATTTCCGAGTCGGGGTGAAGCAGAATTGGAAGAAAGACGCCCTTTTGCTTTGTTTACTTTCTTCGCTGTTTTCGCTGAACAGCATCCTTTCCGACTTGCTCACGATATTCGCCCCCTCTAGCGGGGCCGGGTTCGTCCTTTGGAGCCTTTTCTTGGGGCTCATCGTTTTCTTCGCGATCCCCTTCGTCATGGTCGGCATTTCCTACAACAGCTATTACAAGGAATCCTCGAAAAGATTTTTTTCGAACGTCCTGCGGATTTTGATCGCGCGCTATTTCCCCTTGTTCCTATTCGCTTTGCCTTTGTTCGGCGCAATCGTCCTGTATTTCTTCACCAACATCATCTACTTCGCCGCATTCGTCCTTCTTTTGATTTTCTTGGGCCCGGTGTTTTTGGTCCTTTGGCGATTGCTCATCCTCTCCATATTCGATGAACTCATCAATTCGTCTTTCCTCGATTACTACAAGAAAGGGCTATATTCAGGAGGCACTACCGATGAAGAAAATTAACAAACTGCTCCTTGCTTCGCTTTGCTTGTCGGGGCTGGCCGGATGCGGGGGCGAAAGCGCGCCCTCCTCTTCGGCGGGTGAGCCCTCGGCTGTGGGGAGCCCGGATTTGAACTCGGCCGTTTGGATCTGGAACGAAGACCCCTCTGGGGCGTATACCGCTACGCTTTACCTCACCTATTTCGAAGGGCAGGAGGAAGGCGCGGAACGTTCTTGGAAAGTCACCCCGGAAGCGGAGGTGGTGAAAGAGGCGACCTGCGTCAGCGACGGGGAAGTCCGCTACACGGCCCGCTTCGACGTAGGCGGCATCCGCCTGGAGAGCCACAAAGACGTCCGCATCCCCGCCAAAGGCCATCAATACACCTCTTTCGAAAGCGATGAACGATACCATTATCCTGCTTGCGACTGCGGAAAGGTGGACTATTCTTCCCCTGAGGAGCATGCCTTCGTCGACGACGTCAACGGCATGACCGAAAGCTGCTCCTTTTGCCACTATTCCCGCTTCACTTCGGAATATTCGGAAAACAAGGTCCCGAATGCCAAAAAGCAAATCGCCGAATACAAAGTCTCGAACACCCTGGAGGAAGCCCTCTCCCATATCGCGGGCAACCAATCCTCGCTGGCCTTAGCCAACGCCCTCAACGACGAAGACTGCTCCGCGCTGACGGCGGAGGAAAGGACGAAGCTCCTCTCCGTCCTCTACGACTATTCCCTTTTCTTGGACGCCGGGGATTACCATGCCTACAAGTTCTCTTTGCCCGCCACCTTCGATTACTCTTTCCAGGAAAGGAAAGAAGAGGACCCCGAATACGGCACGCTTTCTTGCGTTGAGCTTCCTTCGACTATCCCCTCCCGGCCGGTCAATAAAAACGCGGATGGGCATATCGACTCACGCCCAGCCGATGGGATTGCCGTGGATTATCAAGCGACCGTCTACAATGGGATCGAGATCCCTTCTTTCCCCACCATCTCCGATTCGATCCAAGAAATCGGGTTCATGCTCTACGTCCCTTCGGCCAATCTGGAATACCGTATTTTGTCCTACAAATCCTTCCCCTCTTCTTTAGGGAGCGACAATCGGACCTATCTGAACGAGGACACGCCCCTCCAAGAGGGATGGAATTTCCTTTCCTTCCGCGATTTCGCCCCTTTCAAGGACAAGACCCATTTGTTCCTCGAAATCAAAGACGAGAACGGGTCGATGCCCGCCGGCGTATACAAAGCCACCTCGATGCTTGCCAAATATGGGGAATCGGAAGAGCTGATCCAGGACATCGCTTCCCTTGCCGGCCTGGCATCGCTGAGCTTCCAGAACTTCGAACAGACCCAAAGCGTCTTCGCCCTGTATTCCCGCTTCAGCGATACGTTGAAGAAGCTCGTTCCGAATGGCGATCGGCTGGAAGAGCTCCACCGAGCCATCGAAGGGAAGTTCTCCCTCCCTTATGGATCCTCGATCTCGATGACGGACAACCGGGATTTGAGCGCGACGATGCCCCTTTCCAAAATCGCTGGCAACTCGATGTACCGGCTGAACGCCTCCTCGACCGTCTTCAAAGGTACCATCAAGGCGACCGACCCCATTCCCTGCCCCAACCAAACCCTCGGCTTTTTGACCTATCAGCAAGGGGAGTCCTATTTCGGGGGAGACGCCGGCGACGTCCTTTCCCTTTTGGATGTGAACTGGGGCTCTTTCGTCGATACCACCTCCGTCCCACTAGGAGGCGGATGGACCCTCCATTACGTTCCTCTGGACCGCATCGAGGAATACGTGGATAAAGGCGCCGAAACGATTTACCACAGCAATTTCATCCGCTTCCAAATGACGGGGATAGACGTTTCCTCGGAATCCCCGCTTTATTTGTCGACATTGTATTCGTTTGATGTCTCGCTTTTGCAGGAGGGCACTTTATGAAGCAAAAGAGAATTTTCCTTTCGCTTGCCGCTTTGATTTCTTTCTCCGCCTCGGGCTGTCAGGGCCAGGCGGAGGGGGGGACCCATGATTTCGAAATCGTCCCCGAAACGCAGCCGACCTGCGTCGAAGGCGGGATGAAAGAGCACCGGATCTGCCATGAAGAAGGATGCGAGGGGATCCTCTTCGACGCCGAGGGCCATAAGACGAGCGCATCGGATTTGGCCATCCCCGCCTTGGGCCACGATTTTCAAGACGATCCGGAATACCGTTACCCCGTTTCGGGGCCTTCCTGCACGCAGAAGGCGTCCTACCACCAAGTTTGCTCGCGATGCGGGCAAGAGGGGGCGTCCCTTTTCTATAGTTCAGAAGGCGGGGAGCATCGATTCGCCGAGGATTTCGTCTCCCCGGCCGAGGATGGTGAGAAGGAAAATCGAAACGGCTTCTCCTATCCGTTGGAGTACCTCGCTTCCTATACATGCCAAGAATGCGGCTTCAATCGGAAGCAAATCAAAAAAGGCGTTTTCGAGGTCGATGAGGAAGAAGGATGCCTCAACGATGGGAAAGCCCACGTCGAAATCGCCTTCGACGAAGCCTTCGGGGGGACGCGCCGATATGATTTTTCCCTGCCGGCTTTGGGACATGAGGCGGAGGAAGGGTATTCCTCCGATTCGTCCACGCATTGGAAAAACTGCAAGCGGTGCGGCCAAAAGGTCGGCGAGGAATCCCACGCGCTTAGCGTTGTGAACACCGATCCGGAGGGGCATTTCAAACGCTGCTCGGTTTGCCAAAAGGAAGTCGACTTCGAAAAGCATTCTTTCGCGGAGCCGGTCATCACCTGCCTAAATGCCGAGGAGAGGCGCTTCCAAAGCACGATAACCTGCGCCTGCGGCTATTCGGAAAGCGAAGAAAAGACGGGGACGATGGCGATCAACAAAGAAGCCACCTGCACCGAGGAAGGCCAAGCCACCGTGACGTGTTCTTTCTCGGAGGCTTTCGGAGGGACGTTCCATGATTTCCTTGCCATCCCGGCGAAAGGGCACGTCTCCGATCATGTCTATGACCATGACGCCTCGACCCATTTCTGCCATTGCTCCGTCTGCGGAGAGAAGATTGAGGAGGCGGCCCATGTCGTAAGCCAATGGAACGTTCTCTCTTATCCCAGTGGGGAGGATAGCGGTCGCCGGGAAGGGGTTTGCGGCGTTTGCGAAGCGACCGTCCAGGATTCCTTCTCCTATTGCGCTAGCGGCGAGCATCAAGGCGTCCACTATTCCGCTTTGGAGCCGACGAAAGTGACCTCGGGATACCTTGGGTTCTACTATTGCGACGTCTGCCATAAAACGATCCTCGACGCCGAGCATGTCGAGGGCGATGGGTCTTGGCAGGAAAGCCAGCAGCCGGCGGAGGTCGGGGAGAGCGAAACCCCCTACCTTCCGGCTACCTTGACGAAAGAAGGCGTCATTTCGGCGATAGCGGAATTGGATTCCTCCCTTGGGGTGGACGAGCTTCCGGATTTGGAAGTCTACCGCCAAGCGAAGAAGGCGAGGAAGTACCTTGACCTTTATCGGGCGAAGCTCGGAGGCGGGGACCTTGATATCGACGAATCCTCCCTTTTGGGGGTCGAAAGCGAAATTGCTTTGCTCGGCATGAACCGAATCGGCGAAGCGAAAGGCTCTTCTTCGGACGGATCGCCCCTTTATGGCGGGACCGGAGCGAGCTTCGAACGCGGGCTGGTCGAGGAAGAATCCTCGCTTGGCTATGCTAGGGCGACCCTTTTGAGCGATGCCGGCACCTGGAGAGCCGTGGCCAAGATCCACGGAGAAGTCCTCGAAGGCGTAACCGGACCCATCGAATTGCTGCTCCGAACCAGCGGAAGCTCCGGGCGATTCGGCCTGAGGACTTCCGGGAACAATTCCTTCCAAACGGAGGATGTGCCTAGCGGGGAATGGACCGTCTTGAGGATGTCCGAAGAATTGGTCAAGGAAGCCCGGGAAAAGTACCAAAGCGGCGTCAGCTATCCGATCGAAGTCGTCAGTGCCGGCGCGTTGAAAGGCGGCGATGCGGTGGAAATCGGCGATTGCTATGAAGCGCCGGAATTCGATTTGTCGGAGTATCACACGATCGACAACACCCGCGGGACCTGGGCCGCGACGTTCCAAGGCATCACCAAAGTTTCCAGCAACTGGTCCTTCTCTGCCCATCCTTGGCTTTCTTCCGCCGAAAACGGGGAAAACAACAACTATGCTTATTCCAGCGCCATTGTCCAAACCAATGAAACGGGCTCGGAGATCCTGACTTCCGGCAACGAAACGTTCGGCCAAATCCCTTTCTATCCCAATTACGCCAAGACCTTGGAGGCGCAAGAGGTCTTCCTGCTCGTGCACAGCAACGAAGAGGTGAACCTCCGCTACGCCCAAGTCGGCGATATCGTCCGCAGCAACAAGGCGCCTTCCGCGGATGCGGTGCTGCTGACCAGCAAACTCCACAAAGGCTGGAACAAGGTCCTGATCAAACCCGAGGTCATCAACGGAATCGAACTCGCCGCAGGCAAGCCATGGATCGGCATCGTTCCCGAAAGATGGAGCACGACCATTGAAATCACGACGCTGTCTCTGTTCTACAAATAACTTTTCTTCGAGGGGGATGCATGTTAGCGAATTTGATCAAAGGCTCCTGGGACCGAGTCAATGCCAGGGTTGACGAGTATCTGAAAGAGGATGGCGAAAACGCCTTCCGAATGCTTTTCATCACCGACGTCCACATCGGGGGCCCCAACGCCCACCATATCGAGCAGCTGGAGGCTTTGAAGGAGCTCCTCCCTGGGAGCAAAATCGATTTCGTGGTCAATGGAGGCGACATCGGGCTCGACGTGGGGGAAGACGAAGAAGAGGCCAAAAGAGTCATCGCGGCGACCCAGGCAGCGACCGAATACGGGGACGTCCCTTATTTCTTCTGCAAAGGCAACCATGATGTGAAAACAGGCGTTTTGGGAAGGGAGGGCCTCACCCCTTATCTGAACCGGTATTTCCTTTCCAAGGTCGACCCCTCAAAGGGGAAGATCGTCCGAAGCGAAGAGAACGAAGGCGGTTACGGCTATTACCTCGACCCGAAGACGAGCACGAAATTCCTGCTTTTGAATACGTGCGAAAACGTGCGCGGGTACGATGTTTCGATGGAGCAGCTCCGCTTCCTCGTCGACGAGTTGAAGGACAATTCGTTCAACAACGTCGTCGTGATCGGACATTATTGCTTCAATGAATGCGGCGCTTGGGTCCGCTATCCAAGCGGTTTGACCAAAAGAATGCAAGCCCTCCGCGACATGGAACGCGATTTCGCCAAGAAGGGCGAAGGGGAGTTCGATGGCCTTCGCTGGGATTTCTCTCGCAGCCGAGGAAGGCTCCTCTTCCATCTTTGCGGCGATTCCCATTTCAACGGCCAATCCGATAGCGATGGTTATCTGATCGCCTGCCGCCAAGGGTATGGGGGAGTGGATCCTAAGGACGTCCCCGAATCCGCCAGCGTGGACCTTTTCGATAAGCACGTCCAATGCGATTTCGACATCCTCGCGATCGGGCGGTCCCACGCGAAGCTCTTCCGCGTTGGGGCGGGGGAAGGAATCCGCGACATCGACGTCCTTTGATTTCCAAAGCCCGCCTATGTAGAAAGCGGACGACGGAAAAGAGGATGGCGGCGAGCCATCCTCTTTTCATTTCAAGAGCTACATCCGATGGGCTTTCAAATAGGAGAGAAGACGATCCACGGTGGTGAAGCAGATGGAGGTGCAAGTGTCCGCGCATCCGTAGTAAATCGCCATCCTCCCCGTTTCCCCATCGGTCAGGATCGAGGTCGGGAACACGACGTTCGAGGTGAAGCCCACCATTTCATAAGGCTCCGTGGGGAGGAGGATCGGATCCTTGCAAACCGCGAGGACCTTCGTCGGATCTTCTTTGTCCAAGAGGATGACCCCGGCGGCGTAGACAAAGCCGTTGCAGGAATTCTGGACCCCATGGATCAAAGTCAGCCATCCTTCGTCGGTTTCGATGGGGGCGGGGCCTCCTCCGATTTTCAAGCCGCTCCAGCAATTGAAGTCCCTCTTCAACAGAAGCCTATGCTTGCCCCAGTATTCAAGGTCTTTCGATTCTGAGATGTAGATGTCGCCGAAAGGGGTGTGGCCACAGTCGCTGGGACGGGAAAGCATGTAATAGCGCCCGTTTATTTTGCGTGGGAACAAAACGCCGTTCCGATTGGCGGGGATGAAGGGGGCGTCGTATTTGTAAAAGTGGACGAAATCGTTCGTTTTGGCGATCCCAATCGTCGGCGCGTTCCCCAACTCATCGCACCAAACGACGAAATAATCATCCCCGATTTTGACCAAACGGGGATCATATCCCCAGACCCGGTCGGGGAGCGGAGCGCCATCGAAGGACAGGAAATGGATCGGCTCTTTTTCGATTTCGATGTCGGTCCCGGTCCTGGAATGCCCAAGGAACAGCTGGGGGATGCCATCGAGGCGATCGCAGCGGAACACGCCGATGAAACCGTCTTTCCATGGCACGAGTGCGGAATTGAAGATGCGGTCGATGTTGGGGAACGGATTGCGCTTCGTGATGGGGTTTTTGGAATAACGCCAGATCGGCATCTCATAGTCCTTCGGCGCTTCTTCCCAAGTTAAATTCGGGATAATTGCCCCGTTTAAAACTTTTGCCATTTTGATAACCTCTTTGATTGCCAACGCTTACAACCATGTCTATTTATCTTCTTTGCGCCCTCTTTTCAAGGAGGCTCCTAGAACATGGCGAAACGGCGTGAGATTAAGGCTAAAAAAAGACATAATATTTCCTTATTGTTATTCATAAGGAGCGATTCTTTATGGCATGTCTCAATTTGGTCCACATCAACAAGATTTACGATAACAACGTTCAAGCCGTTTTCGATTTCAATTTGGAAATCAAAGACAAGGAATTCATTGTTTTCGTAGGCCCCAGCGGATGCGGAAAATCGACCACCCTCCGCATGGTGGCGGGCCTAGAGGAAATTACTTCCGGCGACCTCTATATCGATGGAGAGCTCGTGAATTCGATTGAGCCCATGAACCGCGGCATCGCGATGGTTTTCCAAACCTATGCCCTCTATCCGCACATGACCGTCTATAAAAACATGGCTTTCTCCCTCAAGATGCGGAAATTCCCCGTCCTTGTTCATGATGCGGAGGGGAATGCGATCCCCGTCATCGACAAAGAGGAAATAAAGCGCCTCAAAGAGTCGATCAAAGAAGCGAGGTTCAACGTTAAGCACAATTCCGCGAACAAAGAAGAGGCCGACGCCTACATCAAGAAGTGCGAAGCAAGAATCGCCGAATTGCAGGCCAAGCCCACCGCGTTCAAATGCGTCTATCGCCACATGGGGAAGGAAGAAATCGACAAGCGGGTCCAAAGCGCGGCGAAGATCCTCGGCTTGACCGATTACCTTCAAAGGAAGCCCGCCGCATTGTCCGGCGGCCAAAGGCAAAGGGTCGCTTTGGGAAGGGCCATCGTCCGCAACCCCAAGGTTTTCTTGATGGATGAGCCTTTGTCGAATTTGGATGCGAAGCTCCGCGTCCAAATGAGGAGCGAGCTCAAGCGCATCCATAAGGCGGTGGGGGCGACCACCATTTACGTCACCCACGATCAGACGGAAGCCATGACCATGGCTGACCGCATCGTCGTCATGAAGGCCGGACACATCCAGCAAATCGCGACGCCGAAAGAGATTTACAACAAGCCGGCGAATTTGTTCGTAGCCACTTTCATCGGCTCACCGGCCATGAACATTTTGGAAGCCGAATATGACGGGAAGAACAACCTGCGGATCGGGGGAGTCGAAATCCCCCTCGGCGAGGATTTCAAGGAAACCCACGACGCCTTTTACCGGAACGAGCTCGAAATAGAAAAGGAGCATGCATCCGCGCTGGAGGACCAAATCGCTTCGCTTTCCAACGTAAAAGGGAACGCGAAGGCGATTGAGCAGAGAAAGAAGGCTTTGGAAGAAGCAAAGCACTCCATGGAGTTCTCCGCCAATTCCCTGAAAGGAGAGAAACATCCGCTGTATTTGGGCATCCGCCCGGAAAACGTCTACCTTTCCCAAAACGGCAAAGGTGGATCCGTCTCGAAGGAAATTTCCGTCAAAGCCTCCCAGTCCGAGCTTTTGGGCCAGGAGGTCATCGTTTATTCGACCTTGGATGAGAAGCCTTTGCTTTTCAAAATCTCGCCCGATCTTGATTTAGAGTTGGGCTCCGAGGTCAAAGTCGTCTTCGATCTGAAGAAGCTCAGCGTGTTCGATTTCGCCTCCGGAAAACGGATCGGTTAAATGTTTAAAAAACGATTTTTTATCCTTCCAATTTTCGGTTTTTGACAAATTTTTGTTGATTTACGACAATGTTTGAGTTTTTTGTTTGAGTGGGTATAATGCGTTTGAAATGATCACCACTCGATTCACCGATTACGCTCCTTTCACCTTCATCCTCAATGTTTTTCCGGATATCGAATTCCATGAGAGGAACAGAGACTATCCGGTCGTTCATACCCACGATTTCTACGAATTCGTCTTTTGCAAAAAAGGCACGTTCGAGCATTTGGTGGACGATAAGAGGACCGATTTTTCGGAAGGGCAGTTCTTTTTGATTCCCCCAGGGCATTCCCATTGCCTGTGGAAGAAGACTCCCGAGGTGATGGAATGCACGATTTCCTTGACCACAAAAATCGTGGAGGAGAAGGCACCGTTTTTCGGGGAGGATTTTCTTTCCCGTTACCTCAAAGACGTCCATAGCGGCGTTTTCAGCGCCTCCACCCAACGTTATATCGAAAACCTCCTTTCTTCGCTCCGGATGTCGGAGAAGACGGAATATCCCCTGATCACGAACCTCATCGTCTTGGAGATTCTGAAGCTCGTCTCTTTGGGGAACGTCCTCAAAAAGCCCTACGACGACGCCTTGGAGAACCTAGTGAAGCAAATTCAGGATCCCAAAAACGTCCAGTGGAAAGTCCGCGACGTCGTCGCCGTCTCCAACTTCTCGCAAACGCATTTGAATCGGCTGTTTCAAAAGGCCTTCCACGTCTCCATCATCGAATACCTCATGCGGGTCAAAATGGAAAACGCCCGCAATTTGCTCATCTCCACGAACAAAACGACGAAAGAGATCTCCATGGAGCTCGGCTACCGGTCGGTTTCCTATTTCTCGCATGCGTTTGAGGAGTATTTCCACATTTCGCCCATCGGGTTTCGGAAGCAGATCCGGAACCAAGAGGAGCGGGATCCCGCCAAAGCGGACTCCTAGCTTCCTCCGATCTCCTTCACCGTGGCTTGCCCAAAGTTTTCAAAGGCTCCCTAATCGCGCTTTTTCCTTTTGAGAAAAGAAGAGCATAGAGGCGCGATGAGGCCGATGGAGGCGGCCGCGATCAAAGCGACTTCGATCACGGCCGTGGACGTTTTCCAGCCATAATTGTCGGCGACGAATCCCAGGCCATAGGAGGATGCGGTGGAACCCAGATAGCAAAAACCGTTGAAGAGGGCGGCGTAGAACCCCGCGTTCCTTTCCTTCCCCCATTCTAGAGGAAGGATGCTCGTCGTGACGTTGACGATGGCTGAGAAGCAGAGGCAAGAGCAGGCGAAGAAGAGAATGCAAAGCGCCAACGCCGAGTCCCCGAAAAGGATGTAAGCCCCGATGAACACCGCGGATAGGGCGAAGATCATGCCGGTGAGCAAAATGCGGTCTTTCACGATCTTGCTGAGCAAAACGGCGAAATAACTCCCAACGAATTGCCCTATGGCTAGCAAGATCGTGATGAGGATCCCCCAGGATTCCGAGACGTTGAAATTCTCCTTCAAAAGGGAAGGGAACCACGTCGAAATGCCATCGCGCGCAAAAGTGGAAACGACGCAGAGGATGGAAATGCAAACGACGATCAAGACAAAGCCGGCCGAGGCTCCCTTCTTCTTCGTCTGCTTCTCCTCGATTGCTTGTTGAGCGCCCTCCTTCCGGAGCGAGGGGAAAAGGGAGAACCAAAGGACGCTGATGAGGATTCCAAGCGCGATCCCCGTGATGAAGATGGCCCGGAAATAGCCCAATGCCACGAACAGGGCGCTGAGGCCATAGACGAGGATGGTCCCGGTCGCCGTGGTGAGGCCCATGATGACGATCGCTTTATCCCGGTATTCGCCATCGACGTTCTCGGATATCGCCCGAATGACGGAAGGCCATAGAACCGAGAGGATCGCCCCGTCCAAAAGCCAATAGTATTTGATGGGGGCGAAGGAGGGCGAGGTCATCGCGAGCAAGTTCAAAACCGCCCCAAGGAGGATCGCTCCGGGGACGACGTAGCGGAGAGGGTATTTCCGCACGAATATCCCATGGACGATCTGCATCGACCCATAGGCGAAGAAGAAGAACGTCGTGACCATCCCGGCCTCGGCGTGGGAGACGGAAAACTCACTCTCGAAGCAGACGATGTTCGCGTTGTAGCCCAGTTTCAAAAGATAGGAGCTCGTATACGCGAAAAAGCAAAGGAGAATGAGGATGATGTTCCTCCTTTTCGGAGGGATGGCGCTTAATGGATGAGACATTGGATGTGCAGTTTGTCTCCTTTTGGCGGAACGGTGTTGCCTAAAATCTTGGTTCCATCCACGAACAATTCGGATGGCTTTGTCTTTTTGCCGCTGGAAATGATTTCGATCTGATAGGTGCAACCGCGGAACTTTCGGACGATCGTGGCTTTTTTGATGTGGGAAGGGAGGGCGGGGTCGATGAACAAGCCATCCTCTAAGGGACGCACGCCGAAGAAATATTCCTTCAAGGCGATGTCCATCCAAGATGCGGTCCCGGTGAGCCAACTGACCGCGGCTTCCCCGCCGCGGATGGTGTAGGGGGCGCGGACGTTGGAGGAATAGACGTAGGGTTCGGCGCTATAGGCGTCCACGCCGACTTTGGCGATGATGCGGTCCGGCAGAAGCTCTTGGTAAACGTGATAGGCATCGTCGGCTCGGTTGAGCATGCACAAAGCGATGATGGACCAGGTGTTCGCGTGGCAGAAAATGCCCCCGTTTTCCCCAATCCCTGGCGTAGCCCAGGAAATCTCCTCCTCTTTGGAAGGATAGCCCGCCTTCAAAGGCGGGTTTTGGACGGCTAGGCCGAAGGAGGTGTCGCAGTTCTCCAAGACGGCGTCCATCGCGAGGTTGGCGCGTTCTTTATCGGCCACGCCGGATAGGACCGCCCAGGCGTTTGGATTGATCCAAACCCTCGCGCACGGTTGCTTTTCCCCGCCGATCCGGACCCCGGAATCCGTTATAGCGCGGATGTAGTGATCCTTTTCGAACATGTTTTCGTTGAGGATTTTGATTTGCTGCTCAAGCAATCGATCGTAAGAAGAAGCGGGCCTCCCGAGGCGCTTTTCGATTTTCGATAGAATCCTCAGGGCCAACACGAATTGCTCCGCGGCCATCACGGATTCGCCTTTGCCTTTCCGACATATCGAGTTGAGGCAGTCGTTCCAATCACTTTCAAGCATGAGGGGGATCCCGTCTTCCCCCATGGTTGAGCATGTGAAGCGGATCGCCGCTTCCAGATGCTCCAAGACCGTGCCCTCGCCTCCATCGTAAAAAGGGACTTTCTCTTCCAAAAAGCGATCGTCCCCGGTTTCTTTCAAAAGCTCGTCGATGGTGTAGAAGATCCACAGGTGATTGTCGCTCCGATCGCTTTTCAGGGAGGGCCTTTTCTCAACGTGGTAGAAGTAGTGGTTGGTCTTCCCGGAACGGTATTGCTCGCTCAGGATTTCCTTGATGCGCTCCTTGACGGACTCTGGATGCGCCAAGACCTGGGAGATGGCGTCTTGGGAAGCGTCCCTCACCCCGACCCCCCGCACGGATCCGGTGGCGTAAAAGGAAATCTCGCGGCAAACCAGGGAATTGACGTAGGCTTGGTAAGGCGTCCAAATATTGGCCATCCGATCGAGCTCTTCGTTTCCAGTAAAGACGTGGAAGGATTCGTCGATCTCCTCCCATTTGCGGAGGACCCCGCGATACAAACCGTCGAGGTAGGCGAGGCTCTTGAATTTCAAAACGGTGGAGGGGATATCCTCTTTCTTATCCATTGTTCCCAAAACGAAGGCGAAGTCCTTCTCCGTTCCTTTTTTGATCGAAAGAGCGTAGGAAAAGGCGAAAATGCCTTCCCCGCCCAAGAGCTCGGTGTTGGGACAGGTGCCTTTCTCAATCGCCAAAGGGTTCGACAAATCGCGGTAGGGGCCCAGGAAATCCTTTCTTACCCCGGTATAAGAAGAACTGGGCAGGGTGGAGGTCAAGAAGACGAAAGGCGTTTCATCGGGGCGGGCTTGAGCGTCGATGAAATAATCGTAGATGAGAGCATCGGCTTCCTGATTGTAGAAGATGTTGTTGCTTTGCTTGGTGTAGCATTGCCATTGGACCTCTCTCAGGTACTCCATGTTCCCCATTTCTTTGGCCACGTAGACTTCCAGATCGGCATCGCGATCCGAGACGACTTTGAGGCGGTAGGTCAAAGCGTTCTCCTCTCCCACGAAGGCGAGGAGGGAAACGGAAACGCCGTCTTTCTTCGCCAAGAACTTGCTGTAGCCCCTTCCATGCCGGGACTCGAAAAAATCCAGGGGGGTATTGGTGGGGAGAATCGACGGATTCCATACCTTACCCGTTTGTTTGTCTTTGATGTAGACGAAAAGTCCCTGCGCATCGGTGGGGGTGAGAAAGAACCCATAACGGCCGATCCTCCAGATTTCGGGGGATTTATACCAGCTGAGGTTCCCGCCCGCCTGGGAGATCATGGTGAAGAATTCCCCGTTGGTGAGATAGTTGATCCAAGGGGTAGGCATGTCATGGCGGTGGAAAACGATTTCCTTATTCCCGTCATCGAAGGTATAGAACGATTCTTTGTTTTGCCGCGACCCTTCCATCTTTTGCTCCTTGAACACCTTTTGGGATAGATGCTACGCAAAACGGAAGAAACTGCTAGGGATTGTCCGTTCATGGGTCGAATATTCATATGTTCAGGATAAATTAACACATGGCCGGGGAGGCGATCGGTTTCCGCGGCTCCTTGCCCTTTGCCGCCCAGGTGGAAACCGCTTCCCCCCATCCACCACGATAGGAATGGCGGCGCCTCACCGCAATTAATAGGCCATGCCTCTTTTTTCAACCACCTTGCGTAAATTTTAATTCGCGTTGATTAACGCGATTGGAGTGTCTGCTTTAAGGTTACCAGTGCATCGCCGTTCTTCAAAGTGATATAAAGATGTTATATCCAAGGAGAACGCTATGCTGGTCTATCATTCCTCGAAAAAGAACTTCAATCAGGACGTGGAGGCGGGGAGGATCGCCGAGATCGTCAAGAAGAAATTGGCGGAAAAAGGGATCAAGGATGAAAACGAAGCCGAATTCCGCTCATGGAACAATTCGCTTCTTTTCATGCGCATGGCCTTGGAGAATCCCTCTATCCCCGGGGAGGCGGAAGTGGCCATCGAATATCAGATCCCCTTAACCTCCAAGCGCGTGGACTTCATGATCGCCGGGATGGACCAAAAGGGGCAGGATAACGTCGTGATCGTCGAGCTGAAGCAGTGGGACCAAGCGGAGAAGGTCAACGACCTGGAACGCCACACCGTTCGAACCTATACCGGGGGAGGGGTGCGCGAAGTCGCCCATCCGAGCTACCAGGCCTATTCTTACAAGGCCCATATCCAAAATTACTCTTCCTTCGTCGAGGAAAAGGGAATCGCCCTTCATCCGCTTGCCTATTGCCACAATTACCGGGGCGAACAGGGGAAAGGGCTTTACGATTCCCTGTATGCCCCGTGGCTCAACGAGGCCCCTTTATTCGACGCTTACGGCAACCGCAAGCTTTCCGATTTCATCGCGAAAAGAATCAGCAAGAAAAGCGAAGACGGGGAAATCCTCTACAAAATAGACCATGGCAGGATCCGACCCGCCAAAGCGCTTCAGGATTGCCTCGCCTCGATGGTCAAAGGCAACAAAGAGTTCCAGCTTCTCGACGAGCAAAGCGTTGTCTACGACAAGATCTTGGACGCTTTTTCTCACTGCCTCTCCGACAAAAAGAAAAGGGTGCTCATCGTCAAAGGCGGGCCCGGAACCGGGAAGTCCGTTTTGGCGGTGAATCTGCTCTGCGCCTTGATCAACGACAGGAGGGAACGGGGCTTCCATTGCGCCTATTTGACCAAAAACTCCGCCCCGAGGAAGGTTTATTTGAAGCTGCTTGCCAAAGGCGATCTTAAGAAGCAGGTCGCGGCGGAGGAGCTGTTCCGTTCCCCGTTTGGCCTGCATAACCTCCCCGAAAATTTCTATGATTGCCTTCTCGTCGATGAGGCCCATCGCTTGGTGAAGCAGTTGTTCCGCGATTACGGCGGGGAGAACGAAATCAAGGAATGCATCGCCAGCAGCCTCCTCAGCGTTTTCTTCCTCGACGAAACCCAGCGGATCTCGGTCAAGGACATCGGGAGCGCGGATGAGATAAGAGCCTGGGCCAAACGGCTTGGAGTTGAGAGGGAAAACGTTTTGGAAGGGGAGAGCCTGACTCTCAAAAGCGAATTCCGATGCAATGGGAGCCAAGGCTACATCGCCTTCCTCAACAACGTCTTGGGCATCCAGGGGAGCGCCAACGAAACCTTCGAGGGGGAAGATTTCGATTTCCGCGTTTTCGATGACCCCTGCCTTCTAAGGGACGCCATTCGGGAAAAGGACAAAGGTCACGGCAAATCGCGCCTGGTCGCCGGATATTGCTACGATTGGAACGTGAAGAACGGCCGCGGGGGAGTCGACATTTCTTTGGACGGCGGAAGGTTCCAGGCGAACTGGAACGACCCCAATTCCAGCAGGACGTCCCTTTTCGCGATCGACCCCTCGCAAGAGGATTTGGTGGGCTGCATCCACACCGTCCAGGGGCTTGAATTCGATTACGTCGGGGTCATCATCGGCAAAGACCTGCGCTATGAAAACGGGGAGGTCATCGCCGACCCGAGCATGGTCTCCAAAGACGACAACTCCTCCGGCATCCGCAAATGCAAGGACAAAGGCCTGGCCGATCGCCTGATCCGCAACACATACAAGGTCCTTTTGACCCGTGGGCAGAAAGGATGCTACGTCTACTGCGAAGACCGCGCCCTCCGGCAATACCTCAAAAGCAAAATCGAAAAGGCAGATCAATAGGCTTTCCGCAAGGGAGCGGGCAAAAAAATCGAGCATTTTGCGCGCCCCATCTACCTTTTGGGCCATCGGAGGATTAAAATCGGATGACCTAATCTTATGGAAAATAACTTCTTCTCCTTGGAGTTCGGATCCAAGATCGAATCCAGCCCCGTCCCGCTTGCCCTGTTCGAGGCAGAACTGAGGAAACTCACCCCCGTATGCTTCAGCAGAGGCCTGCTGGAGGATCTCTCCTGCGAGAAAGAAGAAGCCCTCCGACGCTTCAAAGAGGATCCCCTTTTCCTCCTTCAAGAAAAGGACCGCCGCCCCGTCTCCCGGGCCTTGGAGCTTTTTTTGACCAAAGGAACCCCCTTCGACGAAGCCCTCTCCATTAAATTCGGGAAGCACACGACCTATCACGAAATCCGCATCACGGGCAAAGCGGTTTCCTTCTCCCAACGGAAATTCGTCTATTTTCTGTTCACCGATCTGAACCCTTATCTGCAACGCCACTCATCCCCCCAGACGGCCTCTTTGGAGCTCGATAACCGCGCGGTCTTGGTGAAGAAAGAAGTCTATGATGCCTTAACCGGATTGCCCACGATGTCCTTCTTCTGCGAGCTCGCCAAAGTCGGGAAGCCCTCCATCGAAAGCCGCGGGGAGACCTGCGCGATGCTGGCGTTCGACTATATGGGCATCAAAACGTTCAACCTCAAAAACGGGACCGAGGAAGGGGATGCCCTGATCCGGGGGCTCGGCCGCCTTTTGTCGCTTTCCTTCACGCCCCTTTGCTGCGCTCGCTTCGGGGCCGACCATTGCTACGCCTTCGCCTCCGTCAAAAACCTCGAGCCCACTCTCTCTTGGATCTTCCAGGAAGCCAGAAAGCTCAACAAGGGAAATTCCCTGCCTTTGCGCGTTGGAGTGTACCGGATGAAGAAAGGGGACGGGGAAGCGGTTTTGGACGCCTGCGACAAAGCCAAGTTCGCCTCCGACTACGACCGGCAGTCCTACGCCTCCCATTTCACCTACTTCACCCCGGAGATGGAGAAATCCATCGCCATGCGCGATTACGTCCTGACCCATTTGGACGAAGCCTTGAGCAAAAACTGGATCCAAGCCTACTACCAGCCCATCTTCCGCTCCTCCTCCGGGCAGGTCTGCGCCGAAGAGGCCTTGGCCCGCTGGGTCGATCCCTCTTTGGGCTTAGTCGAGCCGAAGGAGTTCATCCCCTGCTTGGAAGAAGCCCACCTCCTTTACAAAATCGACCTCCGCATGGTCTCTTTGATCATCCAGGATTTCAAAACCAAACAACGCTTGGGCGTGCCTCTCCTCCCGGTTTCCATCAACCTATCCCGCTTCGACTTCGAGCAGGGGGATGTGGTGGAGGAAATCTCCAAGCTCCTGCAGGAAGGGGGCTTCCCGCCTTCTTTGCTCAACATCGAGATCACCGAAGCCGTCGCCGGGCGCGACCCCGAATTCATCTCCCGCCAGATTGAGCGCTTCCACAAAGCCGGGTTCGAAGTTTGGATGGACGATTTCGGCGCGGGGTATTCCTCCCTCAACGTCTTAAGCGACTTCGACTTCGATTTGGTGAAGCTCGACATGAAATTCATGTCCAACTTCCCGGGCAACCCCAAATCCACTCCTCTCCTCTCCTCGGTCCTTGACATGGCCTCCGCCCTCGGAGTGGACACCCTCTGCGAAGGCGTGGAGAGCCGCGATCAATTGATCTTCCTCCAGAACCACGGATGCGACCGCATCCAGGGGTTCTATTACCAAAAGCTTTTGCCCCTGTCCGACATCATCGCCAACCGCAGCCACTTCACCCGCGAATCCCCTTCGGAAGCGCCTTATTTCCAAAAAGTGGGGGAGTTCAGCTTGGAGCATCCCTTCGGATTCGACGGGGCGACGGGGACGAAGGCGGGCATCTTGGAATACCAAAACGGCAAATTCCACTTGCTCCGCTCCACCCAGCCTTACCGCGATGCTTTGGAGAAGATCGGCTTAGTCAATTTCTCTTCCTTTTCCAAGACACGCCTCCCCTTTTTAAGGGATCCCACTTCCTCTTTCTGCGACGCGGTCGAAAGGTGCATCGCCTCGGGAAACTGCGAGGAATCCCCCGTTTTGGAGAAAGGGCTCCCGACCTATGTCTGCCGGGTGAAAGAAATCGCTAGAAGGGGAAGCAACAACCCCGCCTACGCGATTTTGGTTCAGCTGGAGCCTTCCAATGAGTCCCATTTGCTGAAATCCTCGTCCTTTCCCTCCGCCACGGCGAAGCTGCTTTATGGTCCAAACGGGGAGCCCTGCGACATCCTTTTCCTTACTTCCACCCCCTTCTTGGACGATTTCCTCTTCTCCAAGATGAGGGAAATCGAAGGGAAGAAACTATCCGAATTGGAACCGGGCTTCGACCCGAAGTGGCTGCGCCTAGCCCAGGAATGCTTAAAGCAAAACAAAGAAATCCGCGGGGAAACCCATTCCCGCGCCTACTCCCGCGATTTGGTTTACCGATTCAGCCCCAAGAAAGGGGAGAAGGACGTCTTCTTCTGCCGGATGTTCGAAATCCAGCCCGGGGAATTCGTCCAAGCCGAAGCCGAGCATAAGCTGGGCGCGGATGACCCCCTCTACAAAGCCAGCGTCACTCTGCTCCGGAAAGAGGGGAAAGAGGGAACTCAGGAGGCGTTAGGGATCCTAAGAACGGGGTTAAGATGCCAGGCCATCCACCTTTATGCGGTGTTTGCCTCTTCCTGCGGATTGCTGGCCTCTTCCTCCTATTTGGGGAAGGAGCCCAAATCGCACCTCGGCGAAAAGGAAACCGAATCCCTTCTTTCCTGCTGCAAGGTAAACGAAGAAGTGGTGGAGCCCCTGCAAAAAGACCTCCCCGCTTTCCTTTCTTGCCCCAGAACCCTGCTTTGCCCGATCCGCAACGGCGGCCAAATCGTCGGGGTCTTGGTTCTGGAAGGCTATGCCATGGACAAAAAGGAAGAGACCGTCTTTGCCTTGGGCGAACTCGGTTCTTTGCTCCTGTCCCGCTTCCGCAAGAAGCAATCCAAGAAGAAAAAGGCCAAATCCCCTTCGAAGGGGGGAAAAGAAAGCCCCTTGCGTTTCCTTTCCCTGCCCTCTTTGGCCGAAAGGGACTGCTTGGAATCCTATAACATGGGCTTCCTCCTTTTCGGGGCCCCGTTCTTCTACCTTTTGCTTTTCCTTCTTGCCTATCTCGGCATGAAGGGAAGCTCCTCCTCCGCCGGCGTGGATTTGCTCCATGTTTCTTCCTACGCCCTCCCGCGCCTGGTCGGGCTGTCCGTCTATTTGGCCATCAGCCTCTTCGCCTTCTTCTTCTGCCTCTTGCTCCGGAAAAAGAAAATCGCCCCTCCGCATTGGCTGAAGGAAAGCGTCTTGACCATCTACCTGGTTTCCACCTGCCTCATCGCCATCCTGCTTTCTTGGCAGGAAAGCCAGCTTGGCTCCCTAAGCTTGGTCTTCGCTTTGTCGATGATGTACCTTTCCGCTTCCTTCCGTCTCCACCCGCTGAAATCGACCATCTTTTTGGGGGCCTCTTGCTTGGTCCTTTCGATCTTGGTCGCCTTCGTCCCCTGCTTGAGTCAAGAAGGCATCCTCTTATCCTCTCCATCGAAGATGTTCTGGGCGACTTTGGGCGGATCGGCGGCCATCTGCCTCTTCCTGAGCTTCGTCCTTTATGGCCTCTTCCTGCGCATGCTGCGTTTGTCCACGATCGATCCCCTCACTCAAGCCCGCAACCGCTTTGCCTTCAATTTGGACAAGGACCGCTACTACGGGAAGGATTGCTTCCTGATGGTCCTCGACATCGACGACTTCAAGCATTGGAACGACAGCTTCGGCCACGAGAAGGGCGACGCCTTGCTCTCCTCCTTCGCCTCTTGCCTGATCGAGGCCTTCGGCGAGGGTTCGGTCTACCGCTACGGGGGAGACGAATTCCTGATCATCAAAGAGGAGGAGCGCGCTTCCTTCCTTAGGAGGAATGAGTCCTTCCGCCAGCTTCTTTCCTCCGCCTTCCAGGGGAATGAGAACGTTTCCTTCACCGCCGGATTCGAAAAGGTGAACTTCCAAGACGAGGCCAGCTTCTCCTCCGCCGTATCGGAAGTCGACGCCTTGCTCTACGAAGGCAAAAAAAGCGGCAAAGCCATCGTCGTGGAACGTTAGCTCCGCTAGATATCATCCCCGTTTTCCGATATCATTCCTTCCATGAAGAAACTGCCCTTTTTCCTTTTGCTCCCGCTTCTGGTGGGATGCTCTTTTCCCATCGATTCCTCCTCTTCTGAGATCGCCTCTTCCTCAGGCGGAGAAACCACATCCGAGCCCGAGGCAAGCTCTTCGGAAGAGGCTTCTTCTTCCGAGGCCTCCGAAGCCCCTCTTTCTTCCGAAGACATCTCTTCCTCAGAAGGGAAAACCGAGGAGGGGAGCTCCTTCAGCTTCGCCGAGGAAAGGACCTTGGATTTCTATTCCATCAACGACTACCATGGGCAGATCGAGGCCACGTCCGCTTTCCCGGGGATCAAAACCTTGGGGACCTATTTCAAATCCAAGAAGCAAGACGGGGCTATCCTCATCAACTCCGGGAACATGTTCCAGGGGTCTTTGGAAAGCAACTACAACCGGGGCAACCTTTTGACCGACGTGATGAACGAAGCCCATTTCGACGCGTTTACTCTGGGCAACCACGAATTCGACTGGGGCAAGGAAGCCATTCGGAACAACAAAAAAAGAAAAGGGAAGGACGGGTATCAAACCCCCTTCCTCTCCGCGAACCTTTATGACTATGACGGCAGCGAGGAGGGGGACGTTCAGCAAAGCGACTTAGGCGGGGAAACCTCCATCGTCTACGCCGACAACGGCTTGAAAGTCGGCATCATCGGGGCGATCGGCAAGAACCAAATCACCTCCATCACATCCCAATACGTCGCCGACTTGACC
>JBNMGG010000076.1:0-1185 GCA_050872145.1 Candidatus Alloenteromonas sp.
ACGTCATGAAATACGATATCGACACGAGGGAGATGGACTACGCGACGAGGAAAATGTTTGCAAGGATCGAATATCCGGATATATGCTTATCGGGACTTCGGTGACGGAACGCCCACACCTACAAAATTGGAACGCTAACTTAATCCAGCAGGTAAGAGGGGAAATACTTCTTCTCCGCCCCTAAGGTCGAGGAAGGGCCGTGCCCGGGCAGGATTTTCAGCTCATCGGGCAAAGACAAAAGCTTGTTGAGGCTATTCTCCTTCGCTTTTGGCTCCGCCCAGGGAAGATCGTCCCTTCCCACCCCGAGGTGAAACAGGGTGTCCCCGGTGAATAGAAGCGGGCTCCCCTGCAAAAGGAAGCAACAGGATCCTTTGGTATGGAAGGGAGTATGGATGACTTTGATTTGGTAAGGCCCAATCTTGATTTCGTCTTCGTCTTCCACGAAGTAAGGAGAGATTTCCTTCTCCAGTTTCTCCGGGGTGGAAAGGGAAAAGGAGGCATTCTTCTTCGGGTCTAGCAAGCAGGGCTCGTCCTCTTGGCAAAGGAAGGTCGGGAAGGAGGAAGGATTTTCCATTTCGTTGAGCCCCAGGAAGTGGTCGAAATGGCCGTGGGTCAAAAAGACGCCGAGGACTTTGCCTTGGTGGTGCTTTTCCAAATACCGGTTGAGGGCCCCGCTTTTGTTGTATCCGGGATCAACGATCAACGCCGGCTCCCCTTCCCCGCCCAAAACGTAGGTATTGCAGAAAGAAGGGTGATAGCAAAGCTTGGAAAGGGTCTGCTCCATCGTAAAAAAATAAGGCCGAAGCCTTATTTCTTCTCCTTATGATCCGTCATCTTGCGGCAGGTCGGGCAGTATTTCTTGATCTCCATCTTCTCAGGCTTGTTGCGTTTGTTCCTGGTCGTGATGTAGTTCTCGTTGCCGCAGACGGTGCATTTCAGGATGACTTGATCGCGTTTAGATGCCATATCGATTCACTCTCCTTCGCTTACGCGTGTAGTATCGTACCATAGCCATTTTAAAAGTTCCACAAGAGGTTTTCCGTTGATTGCGTTTCAAAAGTGTAGGTGGCAATAAAAAAGGGAAGTTCCATAATTGAATCGTCAAAAATACAAGGAGGAACTTCCGTGAAGATTCTAGCACAATCCACCGACGGAGTGGATATATTAGTGGGCGCCATTTTGGGC
>JBNMGG010000067.1:0-1541 GCA_050872145.1 Candidatus Alloenteromonas sp.
GCGAAGAACGTCCATCTTTTCGCCGGTTGGAGCGAATCGCTCAAAAATCTGTCGAAGGAGATGACGGTGACAGCAGTGATGAAAACAATAACAAGAGCTCAAAATGGCGAGTATCCTCAAACCAAAGTCACGGATGATAACTTGATTGCAGAATTGAAGAAGGTCGAACAAAGCGGTCCAATCCATATTTTACATAATGGAAAGAGATATCTTAAAACATGGAAAAGTTAAAAACCTCATTTGCAAACGAGGGATGATTTTTTAAGGTGTTATAATTGACACGCCCAGGGAAAAAGGATGGGCAATCAAATGGCCTTTCCACGGCGGCGTCGCAGATTTGACTTGGCGGTCCTGCATCGCCGTCGTGGAAAAGCCGACCGCCAAAAACATGAAACAGAAAAAGGGAAAGCCCCTTTTCACGTCGCTGCGACAATTTTCGTGGTCCGGGGAAAAGGGGAGGACCGGGACGGAGGCCATGATCGAGGCCACCGTTTTGGAATGGTACGAGCAAAAGCACCGGAAGCCTTCGACAGAGGAGCTGGCGCTCATCAATTCGATTAAGCCGAAATGCTGTCCGCATTGCGGCGGGACGTTCGTCAAAGACGGGTTCAGGGGATCGGGCGTAAGAAGCTTCGAATGCTGCGAATGCGGCAAGAAGTTCACGGCTTTGACGGACACGATCTTCGATTCAAAAAAGATACCGATCAGCGAATGGATAGAGTTTCTGCTCCACCTGTTCGAATTCCATTCGCTGAAGACGTCTGCCTCCGACAACAGAAACGCGGAAACGACCGGCCGATACTGGCTTTCCAAGGTCTTCGCCGTCCTCCGCGGAGTCCAGGACGAAATCGTCCTGTCCGGGAGGGTTTGGATCGACGAAAAGCTCTTCGACGCCCCGAAATCCGAAAAGGAATCCGTCAAAAGGAAATCCAATGCGAAAGGCGGCCTCGCGAGGGGCTGCCAATACTACGTCGCGTGCGGGACCGACGGCGAGCGGAGTTTCTACGTCGTCACCGGCAAAAGCAAGCCGGGAGACAAAGCCATGCTCAAGGCATACGGAAAGCGAATCGCCGAATGCTCGACTTTGGTCCACGACGGCGAAAAGGGACACAACGCCGTCATCGACGCGCTCGCCCTGAAAAGTGAGGTCCACACAAGCGCCGAAACTCACGGAATGAAGGACGAAGACAATCCTTTGGACGAGATAAACGACCTCCACGACAAAATGGAGAAGTTCATGCGGGCCCATTCCGGCTACGATCGAGCAAGCCTTCAGGACTGGATGAATCTGTCTTGGCTGTTGACGAACGGTCCGAGGGACAAAATGGACAAGGTAAAATGGTTTCTGGAGATGGCATTTTCCAAGAAAATCCGAATAAAATACCGCGACAGATTCGGGAGAAGTGAGAAATAATCGGATTTATTTATCCCTCGTTTGCAAATGAGGTTTTAACTGGCAAAGCGCAAGCTGTTTCTTCAAAAGGCGTTTATCTTGAGTACTATAAAGAATCCTTCTGCGGATCTTCATCTCAATATAAGGA
>JBNMGG010000040.1:0-8900 GCA_050872145.1 Candidatus Alloenteromonas sp.
ACGTTGTTATCTTCCACATTCACGCGCACGCGCAGCGCATCTTTTCCGTACTCCCCCGCCACATAGGCTTTGGCTTCCTCCTGCCCGACTTTCGCGGAGACGACTTGGACGCCGGAGGGTTCGGCTTTCCGACGCGACCATTTCGCGTAGAAAGACGTGTCCTGGGTCATCGTGAAGGGGAAGGAGGCTGGATTGGCGAAGGCATCGTCGGTGAACCAGCCGAGGAAATCGTAGCCATCCCGGGTTGTTACCGGGGAGGTGGCGATAACATCGGTGAAAAAGGATGCCACGGAGCTTCCGCCGTTGCATTCGAAAGAGGCTTTGTATTTATTCGCGATGGAGGTTCCTGGGGTCTGGCTTCCGCAGGAAACCAATCCGCAGGTAGCAAATAAACATAAACCAAGTAAAGTGAACTTGTTCTTCATCGGTTTTATCCCGTTTCTTTGGATAGATTATATTTCGCGTAAATTTAAAGATGCATGTATAAAAGTACAAATTGCATGTAAAATATTTTATAAACAAGATGAAGAAGCACGACTATAAAATCTACGGGAACGAGAAAGAGCTTCTGACGTATTTCCCTTATCGCGACGAAGCCAATTTGGACAGCCCAAGCTACCCGATTCACATCGAATCGGTGGGCATTACGAAGCCCGATCCCAACTACCACGTATCCAGAAACCGATGGAACATCTTCACCGTCGAATACGTCGTATCCGGGGAAGGGTATCTCAAATACAATGGAAAAAATTATAAAGTGAAAGCCGGGGACGTCTACATCATGTCCCCCGATTCGGTGCAGAGATACGGCTCCGACCCGGAAAACCCGTATGAAAAAATATGGATCAACTTCCGAAGCGGGATCTTCGGCGAGATCTTAAAATCGTTTCAATTAGATGAACCCGTCTACCATTGCCGGAATTCCCTGCAGTATTTAAAGTCCATCTACCGTCTCAAGGACACACGGCATTTCGTCGAAGACTCTTCCTTCGTCTGCTTTCAATTGCTCTTGGAATTGATTTCCAACATCAAGGAAAACGAGATGTCTTTGTCCCGAGAATACCCCGATTTCATGGAAAAGGCATTGGAATACATTGACAAGAAAACCCCCGAGCCCATCAGCATCGAGGAATTGACCCATTATGCGAACGTCTCGGCGGGATGCTTGATCAATGCTTTTAAAAAATACATCGGTGAAACCCCCTACTCCTATCAGCTGAAGACCCGGCTTAAGCTATCGAAGATGTATCTGACGAACACAGACAAGGGGCTCGATGAAATCGCCTATATCTGCCGTTTCTACGATGCGTTCGCCTTGTCGAGGTCCTTCAAAAAATACTTCAAGCTGTCCCCAAAGGAATATCGGGACTCTCTAGTGAAGCCGAATGAGGTGGATTCCGCGGAAGAAGAATAGCCGCTTGGCTTTGGCCCCGTACAACGGATTTGGCAAGCTTGCGAAATTAAAAAGACCCGAAGATCAAGAAGGATCATATTGAAGCCGAACTTCTTCTAAGAATGATTCTCGTAACTTTTTAGTTTTCTCGTAATTTTCGAATGTTTTTGCGAGAGCAATCAGCGAAGCAGCATATAATACGCGTTCTTCCCTTGGCCGTATTTTTTGATTCTTCCGTTTTTGAGCAAGGCCGCAATCGCTTTTTCCACCGCGCTGACGGAAATCGTCGGGCACAGTCCGGCGATGTCGGATTTCGTAAGCTTCCCAATCTTGATTTCAAAGGCGCCCTCAACAAGTTGGGTTGCCGTTTTTTTCTTGCTGACAAGACTTAGCCTCTCTTCATATAAAATTTCCGGTTAAGTATTCATTGAAAAGCTTTTTTAGGCGCGACATGGTTGTAACATTCATCCCAGCAAAAAAGCGGAACGCAAAAATCAGAATCGCGCTGTAGTTCGCATAAGAAGTCCTCTTCAAACATGAGGCGATAGTTAAAAGTGCCAATCATCTTTTCATTTATTTCTTTTTCTTTTAGTCTCGCGCTCGCCCCGAAACTCTTAAACAGTCTTAATGCTTAAATTAATGGCTCTTTAAACTTTACGGTGGTTAGGCCAAAAATCACCGGCAAAAGTTTTAAACTCAAGGTGGTTTGTCGACAAAGCCGGCCTGGGCCGGCTTTCCTTTGTGCCTGTCCGCGAAAAAAGCAGAGCGACTGCGTAGGAATTCTTCTATATCTCCGCTTCAATGGATCCGATGCTGCGGTTGGCCTCGAACTCGCGAAAACTATAAATGGCATGGCGGGTGGCAATTTTGGCCTGCCACCTTCTTAAAGCTTAAAATAAAAAAGTTTGACGCATTTCGCTGCATCAAACTAACGTCTCAACAATGGCAGGGGCGGAAGGAATCGAACCCTCATCAAAGGTTTTGGAGACCTCTGTTCTACCACTGAACCACGCCCCTACGTCCGAGTTTCCTCGGCGCGTGTGAGATTATAACCCGCGGGCGATTTTGCAGACAAGCCCCATGTCCACTTTTCCCGCGTAATTGGCTTTGAAATGCTTCATCACGGCGGGCATGGATTTGTCGTCCAGGGAAGCGATGATCGCTTTGATTTCCTCTTCGCCCATCATCTTGGGTAGGAAGGCGGAGATGGCTTCCAGCTGCTCACGGGTCGCTTGGGCGGATTCTTCGCGACCGGCTTCTTCGTAGCCTTTTGCTTCCTCTTCGAGCTCTTTGGAGAACTTCTGGAGGATGCGAACGACTTCGGCGTCCCCCACTTCTTTTCCCGATCCATTGGTTTTGGCTTCTTGGTAGCGGGAAATCACCATCGCGTAGGCGTTCCTTTTGTTCGCGTCGTGGGCTTTCATGGCCGCGACGTTGGCTTTTCTGATTTCATCGATGATCATGGTTTTGACCTTCTTTCGGAAAAATATTAGCACAAGGGAGAAAAGGCGGAGGAAGCCTCACTCCGCCAAATAAGCCTTTTCCTTCTTCTTTTTGGAATAATAGGAGATTTCCTCGCCCACGCAGGAGATGCCATAGAAGAGCGGGAAGATTTCAAGACGCCCGAGCAAGGCCCCGATTGCAAGAGTCCAAAGCAGGACTTCGTAATAGACCGGGTGGGCCGCTCCGTAATAGACGAAGTCGATCGTTGAAAGCCCCGTGTTGGACATAGCTGAGGCGACATCGAAGGAGGCGATCTCCGTATCGATCTCCGGCAGGAAACTAAGCAAAGCGACGGAGGTCATGAAGAAGGCAAGGAACAAAACGGAATATTGGGACGCTTCTTTGACGGTGGCGGAATCGAGTTCTTTTTCCTTGCCGTAGCGGAACGTCTGATGGGGATGGAGGATGCGGGAGGGGGAATTCTGATAACGGAGGCGGTACCAAAGGTCCTTCGCCAAAATGCAGATGCGGTACTGCTTAATGCCGCCGTCACAGCTGCCGGCCCCGCCGCCGAAGAGCATCAAAACCGTGCAGAGATAAATCAGCGGCCTTCCTAGCGAAGTCATGGTGGACATGGAGGTATTGGCGAATCCCGAGGTCGTCTCGGCCCCGACGACATAGAAGATCACGTTGCGGATGTTCGTGGGCAGGTCGTCGAAGAAGGCTTTGCCCATGACGTTTTTCTGCTCGAACAAAGCCCCGGTCAGGGAAATGAGGAAGGCAAGCAGCAGCATGGCCAGGAAGAAGCGGACTTCGTCGTCTTTGAAGAAGTCCTTCCACCGTCCGGAAAGGAGGAAGGTGTGCAGCACGAAGGAGATGCCGGAGAGGATGACCAGCAGCATGACGATGATTTCGATGGCGATGCCAGAGGCTCCCCAGAAGCCATTCCCGACTCCGGGGGCGCTATAGTAGGCGATGTTGGAGCTGCGCGGGGAGAATCCCCCGCCGGAGAGGGCGGCCATGGAGGTCACCACCGCATCATAAGGCTCCATGCCGGCCAAGAACAAAGCCACGCTGCCGACGACGGTGTAGAAAATGTAAATCGCGAAGATCCTCCCCGCGGAGCGTCGGAGGTTCGGAAGCAGACGGTCCCCATGCCCCTCCCCGACGTAAAGGGACATCCCACCGCTATTGCCGAGTACCATGGAAAGGAGCAAAACCAAGCCAACGCCCCCGACGAATTGCATTTGGGCGCGGTGGTAGCAGTAAACATGGGGGCAGAAGCTGACGCCTTCCTCCAAATGGTAGAAGGCGGATGTCGAATCGAAGACGAAGCGTCCATCGACGAAGTCCTTGAAGCAGGTGAGCCCCGTGGTGGAATAGGCGGATGCGCTTTCGAAGAAAGATTCGGAGAAAGTCATGCTCATCTTTGAGAAATAGAAGGCCAAGAAAAAGGGGAAAGCGCCGGAAAGAACGGCGAAGATCCAAATCAGAATCAAAAGGGCGTTGTTCTCGTTCCGGGCGAAGTTGGCCCTTTTTCTGCGGAAGAGGAAGCAGAAATAAAGCGCTAAGCCAAGGGCGACATCGGCCAAGGCGGGATAGGCGAAATAAGACCAGCATTCCGCCTCATTGGGGTAGAAGGCTAATAGAACAAGGGGCAAGGCGGTCAAAAAGCCAATGAGCACCAAAAAGATGCCGAGGTAGCCGAAGACCATCTTGGGTCCGGAGACGAATCCGGGGGCTTTGCGATCAGAGCTCATCTTTGTCTCTCTTGCTCCTCCGCTTGGAGGCGACCTTGTTGATGATGAGTCCCGCGGGGCGGTCCTTCTCCTGGCGAATGAAGTTCATGACTTTCTTCTGATCGGCGGGAGAGCAGATCAAAAGGAGGTTGTCCTTGGGGAGGATGACCGTGTCGCCTTTGGGGATGATGACGTCAGGGCTGCGGTAGATGCAAGCGACGGAGACGTAATTGGGGAAACGGCAATCCTTCAAGGGGCGGTTGGCGATTTTGTAGTTGGAAAGCACCACTGCTTCGATCATGGTGATCTTGTCGTTTTCCAAAGAGAGGGTCTTCAGCATGGAGGCCAAAGAGGTCTCGCTTTGGACCGATTGGCCGAGGAGGTAGGAGGCGGAAATGACCGCGTCGATGCCCATTTGCTTATAGATGTCGACGTTCTTCGGGTTGGAGACGACGCAGATGCATTTCTTCGCGTCGAAAATCTTCTTAGCCGCGAGGCAAGAAGCGAAGTTGTCCGTGTCCTTCTCGCAGAGGGAGATGAAAGCATCCGCGTTGTAGGCGTCGGCCTCTTCCAGGCTCTTCCTCCGCCAGGGCTTGCCGATATAAACCGGGATGCGGTAACGCTTCATCAAAACGTCGGCTTCTTCCTTGGAGGGGTTGATGACGACGAGGTTGTTCTTCTTGTCTTTGAACATGGAGACGATGAACTCCGCCTGGGGTCCGCCTCCGGCGATGACGATTTTCATTTTTCCACCCCCGCGCGAAGCAAGCTGAAACGGTCCAAGGAAAGCTGGAAGGGATAAATCGCCTTGATGGGCAGGCCTTGGATCAACAAGCCCTTATCCGGGTCGTCGAAGCGCACGTAGATATAGGGGATTTCGAAGATTTTGCAGCAGACGTAGGCCAAAAAAAGGTTCACGTTGTCGTCCCCGGTGGTGATGACGGCTTCCCGGGCCGAGTCGAGCCCCGCGTCGCGGAGTTCGTCGATGTCGGTGGTGTCGCTGGCGATGGTGATGCCGGAAAAGGCGTCGTTGAGCTTTTCAAACGAAGCCTTGTTGGGGTCGACGACGACCACGTTCTCGCCCATCTGGGAAGAGTAGTTCGCGATGGAGGAGCCGAGCCTCCCGCATCCGAGGATGATAGTTAAGTTTCTCATACGCTTGAACGTTGCAAAGTATATCCCCACTTAAAAGCGGGGGCAACCAAGGAGGAGGAATGCTAGCCCGGGATCAGGGAATCGCCCAGCTGAAGGCTGGACAGCATCTCGTTTTTCGGGAAGCGGGAGCAGATTTCCTTATATTTGGCTTTCGTGTCCTTTTTCTTCAGCCCCTTGAAGCCATAGTCGCGATAACGGGTCAAGCACCACTCGATGTAAGTCCTCGTGGCTTGGGCCATGTAGTACTGGGGCGAGTGCTTTTGGAAATAAAGCAAAGCCGTCTCGGGTTTGAATTCCTTGGGGTTGTAGTTCTTCGAGGCGGAGAGGACGTCGCAGACGTATTCGGTGGCGTAGACCCAGGGCATCGTGGAGACGACGATCCTCCCGCAAAAGAAGTCGGTCCAGTATTCCCAGTGGTGTTTGTTCCTCTTCGTGTGATGCTGGCAGATGGTCGAAAAGTAGCCGTTTTGCAGCCTTTCCTCGTAGACGGGGGAATGATTTCCGGCGAAGTGCAGCGCGGAGGCATGGAACTCCTTGGGGCTGTATTTGCTGAGGTCGTGGCGGAGGCAATGCCAAAAGATCCCGCAGTGAAAGCCATTGGATATCACCATGTGTCGATGCTTGGTGATGAGCAAAAAATGACGGAAGGGATGGTAGCCGGGCTGCATGGTTAATCCTCCAAAATCCGGGAAAGGACTTCCCCGATGTCCTCACGGAAAACCAAATCGGCATGCGGGGTGAACGGGGTCTCCTCCGCGTTGATCTCGATGTTTTTCCCGGAGAAATACTCCGGCAAAGAGGCGATGGGCTGAACGCGCATGGAAGTCCCGCCCACAAGAAGCAACGAGGCGAAACGGACCGCGTTGACGGAGGAGAGCAAAACATCTTCGTCCAAAGGCTCCCCATAAAGGACGACGTCGGGCTTGAGGATGCCCCCGCAGGAGCAATGAGGGACCCCGTGATGGGGAATTTGATCCAAAGAGTATTCTTTCCCACACTCGACGCAATGGTAATGCCAAACGCTTCCGTGGGCTTCCAAAACGCGTTTGGAGCCGGCTTTTTGGTGAAGGCCGTCGATGTTTTGGGTGACGATGGTCAGCGAATAGGGGTGGCGTTTCTCAAACTCCGCCAAGGCGAGATGAGCTTTGTTGGGGAGAGCGTTTTCTTTGACCATACTCTCCCAATAAAACGAGTAGAAGGTTTCGGGGTGGGCGAAGAAGTATTCGTGCGAGAGCATCTCTTCGTAGGGAACCCCGTATTTGGACTCGAGGTTATAAAGGCCCTGAGGGGAGCGGAAATCGGGAATCCCCGAGTCGGTGGACACCCCTGCCCCGCCCAAAAAGACAATGCGCTTGGCTTCTTTCACCCAACGTTTGGCTTCCTGGATGCGCGCTTCCAAATCAGGGTTGCTCACTTTTCTCTCCTTTGGAAGACGTGGGAGAGGACTTCTTCTTTGAATTCGTCTTCCTTCGCCTTCGCCCCGGTTTGGCCTAGGCTCGCCAAATCGAGCTCTTTTTGGAAAAGAAGGGTTAAGACGTCGAGAGCTAAGTTCTCAACCCCGTCGTTGTTGATGATCAAGTCCGCGTAGTTGGAAGAAGGCTTCACCACTTCCTCGTACATTGGCTGAACGGTTGTGAAATACTGATGCACGATGTTCTCGAATTCGCGTCCCCGCTGCTCGGAATCGCGGATCAGGCGGCGTAGGAATCTTCTTTCCGCGGAGGCGGAGATGAAGACCCTCAGGTCCCCCATTTCGCGGAGTTGACGGTCAACCAAGGCCATGATGCCCTCAATCACGATGAGCTTTTCCGGCTTGATGGTTTCGCTTTTCTTTGAGCGGTTCCTCTCCACGAAATCGTAGATGGGCTTCTCGATGGTTTTGCCTTGCTTGAGATCTGCGACCTGCTCCCGCATGAGTTTCCAATCGAAGGCCCGGGGATGGTCGTAGTTGACTTTGAGGCGTTCCTCCATGCTCATGGAAGTTTGGTCTTTGTAGTAATCGTCCAAGGTCAAATGAGTGATGCCTTGGTTTCCTAGGCGAGAAAGGACCTCCCGGGTGAGGAAGCTTTTCCCGGAGCTGGACCCTCCGCCGATCAGAATGATTCTAGGCATGCTTGTTCTCCTCTCGCCAAAGGGCGATTCTTCAAAAGGATGATAATTCATCCGAGGTGATTTTTCTCTTTTTCCGTCCAGTAGGGAAGATAAATCCTTTTTGGCGTTCGGGGGAAATTAAGGAACAAAACGCAGGGAAAGCTTCGCCCTTCCCGCTTTCGAGGCATTAAAAAAATCCGCCGAAGCATCGCTTTAGCGGATTTCTTTCCTTTTAAAGTCGGATTAGAAGGCCCATTCTTTCCCGCGGCTGATGCGGTACCCGCCGAGGAAGAGGAAGACAAGGCCGCCGATGAAGAAGGAAGTCTCCATCATCTTGGCGAAGGAGAAAGCTCCTCCGTTGACCAAATCCATGATCATGACCACCAAATAGGAGGCGATCACGAATGCGGCGTAGACCAAGGAAGAATAGGAGAAGACCAAGCCGAGAAGCTTGCTGTGGATGAATAAGAAAACGAATCCGCAGGCGAGGATCAAAACGTAGAACAGCGAAGCGATCCCGGAGATGATCGCATTGGCCTCCGGGGAACCGAAGTTCATCGAATAGTTGCCAACCAGAATCAACACCAATAACGATGGGGCGATCGCTTTGATTGAGCCCGCGCAGTTCTTGCCTAGAAACAGGAAGCAGAAATAGAAGCCGATCACGACGATGAGGATGAATAGCTCAACCAAGAAGCTCATCAAGGAAACGAGGCTGGAGCCCGGGGAAGGGATTCCGTTCTTCAAAAGGAAGTAAACCAAGAAGAGAAGCCCCGCTAAAAGGAAGAAGAGGTGGGACAACGAGATTTTGCTGTTTTTTGCTTTGGCCATGAAAAAGCCTCCTTAGGATTGCCAAGGGCAATTATAATGCGCGGAGAGGATTCCACATCGCTTTTCGCGATTTTGATTGCAACGTTTTTGAGCAATGGTCAACAAATGGTTAGCGTTCCAATTTTGTAGGTGTGGGCGTTCCGTCACCGAAGTCCCGATAAGCATATATCCGGATATTCGATCCTTGCAAACATTTTCCTCGTCGCGTAGTCCATCTCCCTCGTGTCGATATCGTATTTCATGACGTC
>JBNMGG010000008.1:0-62439 GCA_050872145.1 Candidatus Alloenteromonas sp.
CTTCTACGCCTTCTTCCAGTCCCTGTCCTGGACCTACGCCGAAGCGGCGCAGGTCGACGGGGCCAACCCCTGGCAGATCTTCTACCGGGTTATGCTCCCGCAGGCGATCCCGATGTTCGGTTCCCTGTTCTTAATGTGCTGGATCACAGAGTGGAACTCCTACGCCAGCGCCCTCATCTACTTGCCGAACCTCCCCACCTTGGCGGTTGGGATCTACAACTTCAAGACCCTGGCCATCTACTCGGGGCGAATGGACCTGCTCTACGCCGCCTGCGCCATCTCGATGCTCCCGCCTCTGCTGTTATTCGCCTTCTGCAATAAGACGCTGATGTCCAATGTTTCCATCGGCGGAATTAAGGAATGATTTCGATTCAATAAGATAATTCAAGGAGAAAAACCCATGAAAAACAAAAAACTCATCGTCTTATCCTCGCTCGCCTTGGCCGCCGTCGCCGGGCTAACCTCCTGCGGAGGGAGGGGCAACGACGCCGATCCCAACACCATTCAGATCTACGCCTGGGAATCCGGGCTCGGAAAGGTGTGGCTGGAGAAGATCGCCGCGGACTTCAACGCGTCTCAAGACACCTACAAAGTCCAACTCACGACTTCTACCGCCGCCGCGACCATCGCCAAATCCTTGGCCCTTGGCAGCTCCAACCCCTACGACCTTTATTTCACCATCCTCCCCTCTTACCAGTACTACGATGACTTCGCCACCCTCGACGACGTCCTCGACTACAAGCACGAAGGCGAATCCAAGAGCATTAAGGAGAAATTCTATCCCGGCCTTTTGGACGCCCAAAAAGACGGGACCGACGGGAAATACCACATGCTCAACTACGGCAACACCGTCGGCGGCATCGTCTACAACCGCAGCATGATCTCCGAGGACAAAATCCCCGTCACCACCGACGAGCTCGCGGATTTGGTCGTCGAAATCGCCGGCACCGGCGTCAAGCCTTGGCTCTTCTACAACGAGCCGGGCGGACTCAACGGCTATTGGAATTACCTCTCCTACGCCTGGGCCGCCCAATACGATGGGGTCGATTACTACTACAACAACCTGATGAAGCTGACCGACGAGAACGGGAAATCCCCCAGCCGCGAAGTCTTCACCAAAAAAGACGGGCGCTACGAAGCGCTGAAGGTCATGGAGGAAATTATCACCCCCGATACCACCCATCAGCAGTGCGGCAACACCGTCTTCACCACCGTCCAGAACCTCTATCTGCAAGGGGCGGCCCCGCTTACCATCAACGGCTCTTGGCTCCTCAACGAGAACAAGTCGACCGCCGACGTGAACATGATGAAGACCCCGGTCATCTCTTCGATCGTCGAGACGCTCCAAGACAAGAACATGTCCGACTCGACCCTTTCGGAGATCATCCACGAAGTCGACGCGGGGGCCACTTCCAGTTCGAAGTGCTCCGAATCGGATTTCGCCCGCATCAAGCAGGCCCGCAACCTGATTTACAACAACTCCGCCGAGCAGCGCATTTTCGTTCCGAAGTATTCCAACGCCTTGGAAGGGTCGAAGGAATTCCTGAAGTTCTTCTTCAAAGATTCCTCCATCTTGACCTACATGAACACCCTTCACCTTCCTTCCAACGCTCAGCTCGACAACCCCTCCCTCTATGACGCCTCTTCCGATTCGGTTTGGGCCAAAACCCAATTCTCTCTCGCCAACCAAGAAGAGCTCTACTTCCGCGTCGACAGCGCTTCCGCCTACCGCAACCACGGCTTGAACCCCTACGCCGGGGTGCAAACGGCCCAGTCTTTCCTGAACCCGAACCCCAACGATCGCAAGAACGCCGATCAGGTTTGGGAGAATTTCCTCGCCGTCGTCGAGGAAGGATGGGAGTCTTTCATCAATGACTAGGAAAAAGCTACTTCTTTCCGGCGCGGGACTGGCCGTCCTCTGCTTGGGCGGAGCCACCTTTTGCCTGAGCCAGCTCTCTTCCCCCGTCTCCGTCTCCGCGGGCAGCTCGAGGCGTTACGCCCTCAGCGCCAATTCAATCGTCGACGGGCACATCAACACCGGCGACCTCCGCGTCAGCGGCAACGTGCAGGGCAGTGGCTCTTCCTTGGTCTTCGGACAGGGGAAGGCCATCGCCAAGATGCGCATCAACAATTACAAAAACGCGGGCATTGAGCGGCTCTACAAAGCCGATTTCTCCTTGGATTTCCGCAGCATCGAGGAAGGCGGCGTCTTCCGCGTCTGCTCTGGCTTAAGCGGCCTTTCCTCCACCTACAAGGACAAGGGATCCCTTTCCTTCTCCGTGGAAAAGCAATACGGCGCTTTGTTTTTGACCGTCGAGGAATCTTATGGGGACGGGATGAAGACGACTCTCTTCCCAAAGCAGGAAGTCTCTTCTCTCCAAGAAGGGCAGAAAATCCCTTTCTCCATCGAAGTCCTCACCAAGGGCGAGCTCAACCTTTCCATCGGCTCCCTTTCCTTACTGAAAGGGGCGAAGCTATTGGAATCCGGGACGGGCTACTTCGGCTTCTTCAGCGAGGGGAACAACAACGTGACCCTCAGCGGGGCCAACGTCTACGGGTATACCTACAACGCCCCGGAGAACGTCCCCAGCTACACCGAAACCTTCGATCAGCAGCCCGGCGCTTACAACGCGAATTACTTCTATAGCGCCGGTTCCTCCTCCCCGGTTAATCCGAGCTACCTGGCCGTGGAGAAAGACGTTGGCGCCCTCCATTTCTCCAACGTCTCCTCCTCCCAAATTTCCACTCGGTACATGTATTCGAACTTCGAGATGGAATTCAACATCCCCCAGATGCGGAAAGAAGCCGTCTACGACGAATCGGGCGCCTTGCTTTCCCCCATCACCAGCGGATTCGGCATTGCTTGGGGGGTGGAAGACCCCATGACCGATGCGGGACAGACTTGGGTGAACTCCACCTGGCTCCATTTCGAGAACATCGCGATCGACTCCACCGTGGACCACACCAAGCCCAACGCGACCCCGATGATCAAACTCTATTCCGCTCGGAAATGCTTGAAGTCCGATTCCCTGAAGAGGAATTTCTTCTCCCCATCCGAAACCCGGGTCCCGACCATCAAACTCTCCTTGGTCAATGGCGATTTGAACGCCTACCTCCGTTATGAGGGCGAGGAAGATTACGGAGACCCCATCTTCTCCTACGACTTGGGCGAGACCGCGGAAGGCTATCTCCGCATTTTGACCCTAGGCGATTCCGCCCTGGCTCCGCGAGGACTGGCTTACACTTCGATTTCTAACTTCAGCATCGACGATTGGCACATCGAAAACCTCGACGCGCCCAGCTACCGCCAGGAGACGGAAGTCGACTACCGCCCGAATGGCATGAACGATGCCGAGGATTTCGATTACACCACCAAAACCGACGATGGCGATTTGATCGGAAACCGCCTGAGCGGGAAGAAAAACGCGCAAAACAACGCTTTTTCCGCCGGAATCCTTTCCCTCGTCGGCTCGATTTTGCTTGGCGGAACCTTCTTCTTTCTCGCCGCTTTGCCGAAAAGGAGCTGAACTATGAAACCCTTTCAAAAACAATATCTGCTTTCCCTGCTCCCCCTCTTCCTTTGCCTTAGCGGCTGTGGCGGGGAGAAAGGCAAAGTCTGCCGCCTCTATGAAGACGGCATGGAATACGTCACCACCCAAAAAGGCACCCCGAAAGCCTATAACGCCCTCACCTTCGACGCCATCGGCGGGGATGAGGTCATGCCCATCGGTGGCTTCTACGTCCCCTTCGCTTCCGGCGGAAGCGTCGACGGCCACGCGATGCCGGACTTCCTCACCGACAAGGTTTTCCAGCAGCTCGAAGACTGCGGGATCAACACCTTCGCCTATTCCGTGGACCGCTGGTCCTCCGGGTCGGCCAACAACAACGTCGTCAAGGCCTTGGAGCTCTGCGAAAAGCACAACATTGGCTATTTCGTCGACACCTATTACATTAGGGCCCAGCTAGGCACCC
Source organism: Candidatus Alloenteromonas sp. (assembly GCA_050872145.1). GTDB lineage: Bacteria > Bacillota_I > Bacilli_A > RFN20 > CAG-826 > Alloenteromonas. Next base: position 3,973 of record JBNMGG010000008.1, read on the forward strand.
ACACGACCCGTTACCCGAAGGAAGACATGAATCTTACCGACCTCCAGAAGCTGGTCGATGAGGTTTCCGACGGGGGCAAAAGGAAAGCCGTCCTGGGCTTATTAGCCAACGACGAACCCTTCCCCCATGAGGCGGAGAACATCGCTAAATACACCGACGCCTTTTACGAGCTTCCCAACGTCAAAGAACGCAACTACGAAGTCTACATGAACGCGCTTGGCTATTGGGAAGGGAAGAACTCCTTCTACAACAACATGATCGACAAGCCGATGACCTACGATGAGTACATGGACGTCTACTTCTCCGCGAAGAACCACGTCAAGATGCTTTCGGTCACCCAATATCCCTACACCAGCGCCCAAACCGACGAATCCCAGATTTCGACGATCCTCTTCTCGGAACTGGCCCAGTACCGCAAATACGCCAAGAAATACGGCGTGGCGGCTTGGAGGATGCTCCAAGCGGGCGGGCAGTGGAACGACGAAGCCGCCTGGATCGAATCCGTTTCCCCCTATCCCAATGAGGCGGAGCTGCTCTTCGACGTGAACACCTCCTTGGCCTTTGGAGCGAAGGCCATTCAGTACTTCCCCTTGATTCAGCCAATGTACTTCGCCTACGAAAAAGGCGGGACCTACGACTTTACCAACCGCAACGGCCTCATCGGGGCCGATGGCAACTTGACCCGTTGGTATTACTACGCGAAGCGGGCCAACACCCAAGTCAAAGCGGTCGACCACGTGCTCATGAAATCCTCCAACGAAGGCATCTTGGTGCACGGGGACATGCCCACAAAGTATATGGTGACCGACGTGGATTTGGTTGGGGACGTCATCATCCCCGGCTCCTCCTTCCGCGAATTGACCTCGATTTCCGGGGACGATTGCTTCGTCGGCTGCTTCGACTACAAAGGCGGGACGGCCCTCTACTGCGTGAATTATTCCCGGCAAAAGAAGGCGAACGTCGATTTGAACTTCAACGAAAATTACCGTTACGAAGTCGTTCAGCGCGGTGTCTCCGCCGATGTGGTGGGGAATTACGTTCCCCTCACCCTCGACGCGGGGGAAGCTGCCCTCGTCGTCTTGTCCTAAAGCAAAAGCCCTCATTCCGGTTGGGACGGGGGCTTATTTTCTTTCGTTTGGCTTAAGTACGGAGAAATCGATGGGGCACCTCCAGAAGGGGTGCTTTCTTTTATAATGCTGATGGATTTCCTCTGCGGGGAAGAAATTGTCCAACCGATTCACGTCCACGCGGTGATAAGGCATCAACGTCTGGTCTATTTTCCTTGTGATGGCGATTCCGTCGAGGATGTCCTGGTAGTAAATTCCGCACCGGTACTGTTTCCCACGGTACTCGCCTTGCCGGTCCAAAGAGTAGGGGTCAACCACCCGGAGATAAAGTTCGATTAGGGTTTCCAAGGAAATGAAATTGTCCTCATAATCCACTTTCACGGCTTGGGCAAAGCCGTCTTCACCGGATTGTACGGTGGCGAAAGTGGGGTGGGAGGAGGTTCCGTTGACGTATCCCGTTTGCGTGGAAACGACCCAACGGACCTCATCGAAGTAAGCTTGCAGGGCATAGAAATGGCCCCCGGAAAAAACAATGGATTTCCTCATGCTCCAATCATAAGGATATTTCCCTAAGCGGGGCAAAAAAAGAGATAATAAACCCATGGCAAAAAAGATTCTGAGCAGCAAAAAACTGACCAACGAGGAAAAGGCCCTCCTTCTTTCCGGGAATGGCTCTTGGTTCACCTTCGCGGTGGAGAGGACCAAGTTGAAACCGGTGGAAATGCACGATGGTCCTCTGGGACTAAGGAAAGTGGACAACAACCCCGATTTCAATCTCAAGGTAAGCGAGGATTCAGTTTGCTTCCCCGCGCCGTGCTTGGCCGCGTGCAGTTGGGACATTGAACTGGAACGGGAACTCGGAAGAACTTTGGGAAAAGAAGCGCATCTTAAGAAAACCAACGTTTTGCTCGCCCCCGGGGCCAACATTAAGCGAAACCCCCTCTGCGGGAGGAATTTCGAATACCTTTCCGAGGATCCTCTTCTTTCTGGGAAGATGGCCGCGGCTTATATCAACGGCCTTCAGGATCAGAATGTCGGCGCATGCTTAAAGCATTTTGCGTGCAACAGCCAAGAATATTACCGCATGGTCAACGATTCCATCGTCGATGAAAGGGCCCTGCGGGAAATCTATCTTCGACCCTTCGAAATCGCCGTGAAGGAAGCCGCTCCTTGGTCGATCATGGCTAGCTACAACAAAATCAATGGGGTGTATGCCTGCGAAAACAAAAAGCTTTTGCGGGATATTCTGAAAGATGAGTGGGGATATAAAGGCGTTGTGATGTCCGACTGGGGCGCTGTAAACGACCCCGTCGCCTCCCATAACAACGGGCTCGATCTTGAAATGCCCTGCATGCTGAAGAAGCGGTCGAAAACTCTGCTGCGGGCCGTGAAAAAGGGCACGCTGTCCCAAAAGGCCCTCGACGATTGCTCCTCCCGTATCGTCGCATTGTCGAAGAAAGCCAACGCCCCCTTCGCCGAAGACAAAGACTATACGATGGACAAAGGGCACGAAGTGGCGGTCAAGGTCGCCGAAGAAAGCGCGGTGCTTTTGAAAAACGACGGTACGCTCCCTATGAAAAACTACAACAATGTCTGCTTCATCGGCGAATTCGCCCGCACGCCGCGCTACCAAGGCGGCGGGTCGAGCCACGTTTGCCCCCACCGTTTGGTTTCCTTTTTGGATGCGATCAAAGACGCGGACGATCCTAACGCCAAGAGGATTCCCTTTGCCCCTGGGTATAATTCCGATCCTGCCTTGAACCAAGAGGACGTCGAGAATTTCGTCGCGGCGGTGGATCTTGCCAGCAAATATCAAACGGTCGTCATGTTCTTGGGACTCCCGCCAAGCGCGGAGACGGAAGGCTTGGACCGGAGCAACATCCATATCCCCGAAGACCAGATGCGTCTTTTCGACGAGATCTATGAGGTGAATCAAAACATCGTTGTCGTTCTTTCTTGCGGGGCCCCCGTCGAACTTCCCTTCCTCGCGAAGGCGAAAGCGATTCTATTGATGTATCTCCCCGGGGAAGGCGGGGGAGAGGCCATCGATCACCTGCTCCGAGGGAAAGCCATCCCCAGCGGCAAGCTCGCCGAAACGTGGCCCAAGCACATTTCCGACGTTCCGTCCTTTGGGTTCTATCCCGGGGAGGAGAGGATGTCTCTTTACCGCGAATCAATCTACGTGGGCTATCGTTATTACCTCTCCGTGGACAAGGGGGTCAATTATCCCTTTGGGTATGGATTAAGCTATGCAAAACTGTCCTGCCGGGCGCTGACGCTCAGCCAGGCTTCCCTCAAAAAAGGAGAGTCCATCACCGCCTCCGTTCAGGTTTCCAACGCTTCTTCTTATCCGGCCAAGAAAGTCATTGAACTTTATTCAGAGCCTCTAGAAGAAGGGAACGCCTTCAAACCGAAAAGGGTTTTGATTGCCTTCAAAAAGGTGGAAATTCCCGCAAAAAGCTCAATAAAAGTTGATCTCGACATCAATTTTGATGACTTTAGAATTTATGATCCCGCCTCTTCGAGCTGGAAAGTTGAATCCGGGAAAGTCGCCATTGAGGTGGGCGAATCCTGCGAGGACATCGTTCTGAAGAAAGAACTTCAAATCGTCTCTGACGACGTCATCCAGTCGCAAAAGCTCAAAATGCCGACTTACTATTCCCCGACCAAAGACGGCTTCCTGCAATTCGACAACGATTTCGAAGCCCTCTATGGCCGCCCCATCGCGATGGGGCATGACCCCAAGAGCAGGCCCTATAACCTCAACTCCACTTTCTCGGATATCTCGCGGACCTGGATTGGGCGTCAGATTTTCTCCATTGCCATCAAGAAAGCCCATTTGAATGTCCCTGGGCACGAAAGCGATAAGGCCTTCTTCGAGCAGACGCCCCTCCGCAACGCGATCATGTCGGGGCTTGGGATCAAATACGCCTACCTGCTTCGCGATTTGGCCAACGGCCATTTCGTCTCGGGAATCTTCGCTTTCCTGTTTGGAATTCATCAAGATTAATCGACATTGATTTCTTTTTCCCAAAACTCGGTCACGCGCCTTTTTCGATTTTGCGTTTTTGTATAATGTGGCCTTATGAAATACGCATTGGGAATCGACATCGGCGGCACTTCCATCAAAGCTTCTTTTGTCTCGGAAGACGGGAAGCTTTCTTCCCGGATAACGATGCCTGTCGACAAAAATAAGAAACAAGAAGAGACCCTAAAAGACTTCTGCGATCGAATCGATCAAAACTTTTCGATTGCGAAGGAGGACTTCCTCGGCATCGGAGTGGGATGCCCCGGAGGAATCAACCCCACGAAGGGGACCTGTGACTACGCGACCAACCTTCATTGGAAGGATTTCCCCATCGTCTCCTTGCTGGAGAAGCGTTATGGGAAGTTTTGTTTCATCGAAAACGATGCGAACGCGGCTTTGCTAGGCGAAATCTATTTCGGCGTGGGGAAGAACTTCCGAAACGTCGTGTTCCTGACCCTTGGGACTGGCGTGGGATCTGGGCTTTACCTAGACGGGAAAATCTATTCGGGGAACGAAGGAAAGGGCGCCGAACTCGGGCATTCCACCGTCGAAGCTCATGGGCGCCTTTGCGCCTGTGGGAGGAGGGGATGCTTGGAATGCTACGCTTCCGCCAGCGCCCTGACCAAAGACGCCGCGTGGGCGATGGCCCATCATCCCGAATCGAAGATGTGGGATTTTTGCAGCAAGCCCGAAAAGATGAATGGGGCCATCGTTTTCCAAGCGGAGAAAATGGGCGACCAAACCGCAAAGGAAGTTATCGATACCTACATATACTATTTGGGTGAAGGATGCCTGAACTTCTGCAATATTTTCCGTCCCGAAGCCATCATTTTGGGAGGTGGGGTCGCGAAGCAAGGCGAGTATCTGCGGGCGAAAGTGGAAAACTACGTTGCTAGGAACGGATACGGCTTGTTGAAAGACAATCCGCCCAAAACGCAGATCCTGATTTCCAGTTTGGGGAGCGAAGCCGGCATCTATGGCGCCGGAGCGCTCTGCTTTGAGAACCTGAAGAATTCCTAATTAAGGCAAAGTCGTATACACGTATTCGCCGTTTCCTTCTAATTTGCCTGTTTTCCCCGCGGGGATGAAGAAGGTGTCCCCCTGCTTGAAGGGAATGCCAGAGAAGGTGCCTTCTCCGGATAAAAAAGTCATCGAGGCAAAGCAGTCTTTCGGCGCGCCAACGCTTTTTTCTTCTACCGGATAAACCGACGAGGAGAAGTAGGGACATTCCCCAATCAAAGGTTTCGGGAAAACGACGGGCTTATATTTTTTGAAGCAAAGAACCTTCATCGCTTTGTCTATGTGCAATTCCCGGGGCTTTCCGTCTTTCCCCAGGCGTTTGTAGTCATAAAGCCGATAAGTGAGGTTGCTGTTTTGTTGGATTTCAACCAAGGTCACGCCTTTCCCTATCGCGTGGACGGTTCCTGAGGGAATGAAAAAATTGCCCCCGGGATGAACCTCCACGAAATTAAGAATGTCTATGATGGTGCCGTCTTCGATCCTTCTGCGGACTTCTTGCTCGTCGGTGTCTTTCTTAAAGCCGATGTAGAGGCCCGCTCCCGGCTCAGCTTCGATGATGTGCCACATCTCCGTTTTTCCGTATTCCCCTTCGCTTTTTAAGGCGTATTCGTCGCTGGGGTGGACTTGAACGGAAAGGTTTTGCGCGGAATTGATGAGCTTAATGAGAGTTGGAAAAAAGGGAAATTTCAGAGCTTTTTCGCCAATATCCTCGGGTTTTGCGGCTTTCCTAAGTTCGGTTCCGTCCTCTAGAAGAGTGGGGCTCTCATCGCGGAAGGAAAGCTCCCAACATTCGGCGATGTTGGGAAAACTAGCCCTTTTCCCCCAGGAACGGAACAAGGTTCCGCCCCAAATATAGTCTTTCACGGCCGGGATGGTTTTGCAGATTTCCATGATGGCCCCAATTTTACCATCACTCGTCGTAGGGGCGGTCGTAATGGATCACGAAGTTGTATCGTTTTTCTTTTTGGAAAGCTTGGGTGATATAGGCGGTGATTTCATCGGGGGTCAATTGCTTTTTCTCGTAGGGGATGACGCAGTCGAAGATAACGTTCGTGTGGGTTTCCCCCGAAACGATTCGGAAATCGTGGATGGCAAGGTTCTCATCCAATTTTTTCAGAGCGGCTTGAATCTCTTCCTTCAGGCGGTCCACTTCGGGATTGCCGACTTGGATGGGATCGATGTGTATCGTGATTTCGCATCCGTATTTCTCGCGGATGGTTTCCTCGATGTTGTCGATGACGTCGTGGATGGAAACCAAGTTGTCCTTGGCGTCGACTTCCGCGTGCAAGGAGACGAAGTATTTCGTTGGCCCATAAGCGTGGCAAAGGACATCATGAACACCTAAGACCTCCGGGTAGCTCCGGACTTCCTTCACGATTTTCGATTCGAACTCTTTGCTCGCCGGCTGGCCGATGAGCGGATTCCCGGCTTCCTTGGCCGCCCGAATGCCGGAGTAAAGAATGAACAGGGAGACCGCGATGCCCATATAGGAATCCAAGAATCCCCAATGGAAGAAGTAGGTGAGCAAGGCGCAGACCAAGACGATCGTCGTGGCGATGGAATCGGTCATGGAGTCGATTGCGGTGGCTTTCAGAGCAACGGAGGAGATGGCCTTCCCCAAACCAAAATTCACATACGCTTGGAATATCTTCAAAAGGATGGAGATGCCCAAGACGATTAAAGAGAAAACGTCGTACGTTGTCGTTGAGCCTTCGATCGCCCCTTCGATAGAGGATTTCAAAAGTTCCACCGCGGCGGCGATGATGAGCATGGATACGATCAAAGCAGCGATGTATTCGATCCTCTCGTGGCCATAAGGATGCTCTTTGTCCGCGGGTTTTGCCGACATTGAAAAGCCGATGAGGGTCACGACGCTGGAGGCGATGTCGCCAATGTTGTTGATGGAATCGCCGATCAACGCCATGGAGAAGACCCAGCCGGAATTCGCGGCGAGGATCAAAGCGGCGGAGAGCTTTAAAGCAACCAAAATCGTGTTCGTGATGATGCCGAAAATGGCCGCCAGGCGCCCATGGCCCAAACGAACTTTTTCCTTTTCGACCTCTTCGTAGTCTTTGACGAAGAGCTTTCTTAGCAGCGTAACCATATCCTCTAATATAGGGTGGCGATTTGAGTTAGGAAAGAAAAACAATGCTCATCTTGTTTTTGTTACTAGATGTATTGACTTTAAGAACTAGTAACGTAAACTAGATGTGGAGGTCAAGGATATGCCTATCGAACAAATCGCGTTGCCTTCCTATACGAGGAAGCAAGAGTGGTGGAATTGCATCAGCCATCTATGTGGGGCCATTTTCGCTTTGATCGCCGCCCCGTTTATGCTCCTAAAAGCCGCCGGCGATGGGAAGCCTTTGGCGGTCCTTTCCTGCTCGATTTATCTTTTCTCCATGCTCGTTCTTTATTCCGGCAGCGCTTTGTATCATGGGCTGAAACCAGGAAAATTAAAGAAGATTTGCAGGGTTTTGGACCACGATAACGTCTTTTTCCTCATCATGGGCTCCTATACTCCCTATACTTTGGTAGCTCTTTATGAACCCGTGGATGGCTTCCCGTGGGGCTGGGTGATCTTCGGCTCGGTTTGGGCCCTCTGCATTTTGGGCATCGTCTTCAACTCCATCAACCTCAAAAAGCACGCGAAGCTCTGCATGGTCATCTATGTCGGGGTCGGCTCCTTGATTTTGATTGCCTTCTACCCCCTTTACTTCGCTTTGGGACTTCCTGGGTTATTGACTCTTCTTTTCTCTGGCGTTTTGTTCTGGATCGGGGCGACGCTGTACGGCTTGGGCGGAAAGAAAAACTATTGGTACCATACGGTTTTCCACTTTTTCATCTTGGCTGCGACGACGCTGATGTTCTTCTCCATTTACTTTTACGTGCTTTAAACCGGAAATGCGATAAACTTTCCCTATGGGAAACAAACTCTCGAAAAGCCTCTTTCTTCTTCTCCCCTTCGCCGGGATCTGCCTTTCTTCCTGCAATATCTACGATTTCATTTACCGCGGAAGCAGCGAACCCTCGGGGGAAGACTTTTCGGACTCTTCCGTCGAATTCGAAAAAACGCCGGCCGGAGAGGGTCTTTACACCCCAAACGATTTCAGCAAAACCACCCTTCGGGATTTGAACTATCACCGCGGCATGGACCTTGCCCCGTCCACTGGGGACGTCAACGTCCTCGTTTTGCCGATTGAGTTTTCCGATTACCCCTTCCTCCCCACGACCTTGGCCAACGTCGAAATGGCGCTGAACGGAAGCGGAAGCGAAGAAACCGGATATTGGGAATCCGTTTCCTCTTTCTACCGGAAATCCTCTTTCGGGAAATTGAATCTGAACTTCCATCTTTCTTCTACCTATCGGACCGGCGTCACGGCCAAGAAGGCCCTTGAGATGAACATGGCCTACACTCTGAAAGAGCAGGATGACTTGGCTAACGGTCAAAAGTGGGTCGACGATGCGGTCGCCGCCTATTCGGACTCTTCTCATCCTTTAACGGATTTCGATTCCGACGATGACGGGATCATCGACGCGGTCGTCGCCGTCTATTCCTGTCCCGACCTCTCGAAAAAGAACTATTACTTCACCTATGGGGGGCATACCTACCTCGACGGAAAAGGGGACAGCAATTTCTTCTGGGCTTACACCTATTGGTGCTCCAACCAAGCAAACTTAGCGAGCCCAAAGGCGAATACCTATGTTTGGCTTTCCTACGATTTCTTCTCCGAAGGCGGGACCGCTGACCCCCATACCCTGATCCATGAATACGGGCATGCGATGGGGCTCGATGATTATTACAGCAACGAGGATACCTTCCAGCCCGCCGGGGGCATCGACATGATGGACATGAACATCACCGATCACGATGTCTATTCCAAGGCTTCCCTTGGATGGATTACCCCCAAAGTGGTGGGGGGAGACGACGTGACGGTTACCCTCAAGCCCTCCCAGGAAAACGGGGACTGCCTTTTGATCGCTCCGGATTGCTATAACGGGACCCCTTGGGACGAATACATCCTCTTAGAGCTTTACACCCCAACGGGGCTCAACGCCTACGATACGACTCACGCCTACCCCAGCCGCCCCAGGGGGTATTCGGCTTCGGGGGTCAAAATCTACCACATCGATTCCCGCGTCATTCAATGCAAGATGAACCTGAAGATGCAGACGATCCTCTCCACCCCCTATATTCGCGACATTAACAACGCTGACTTCCTCGCGGAGGATACCTATTACTTCATCGGCGCCACCAACTGCGGCAAAGAGTTCAACGCCCAGCAGGTCTTGAAAAGCAACAAAGCCTATTCCGCCGACTATTCCTTGATCCATTTGATGGAAGCCTCCGGGGTCAATACGTTCGCCAAAGGGGAAACCGGGACCAACTCCACTCTGTTTGCTTCTGGCAGCAGCTTCTCCTTGCAGAAGTTTGGGTCGCGCTTCTTTCCGAAGGGCTCGACCCTCAATAGCGGGGCTGATTTCCCTTATACCATCGAGATTCAGTCCGTTTCCTCTTCCGGCGCCCAAATCCGCGTCGTGAAGAATGCGTGAGGTGATAAGACATGTCGAAGAAAAGTGATTCATCCGTGCTTTTGGAAAACCGAAAAGCCCATTATCTGTATTTCCTTTCCAACTTTCTCACGGCGGGGATTGTTTTGACGGGGACCGAAATCAAATCCCTCCGAGCGAGGAACGCCTCTTTGGCGGACAGCTACGTCTACCTTCGCGGAGGGGAGGTCTTTTTGGCCAACATGCACATTGCCCCGTACAAAGACGGAACCTATAACAACGTTGACCATCTCCGCGACCGCAAACTCCTTTTGACCAAGCACGAAATCAAAAAGCTGGCTTCCCATTTAACCGGGAAAGCCACCACCTGCGTCCCGACGAAAGTCTTCCTTTCCCATGGGCTAGCCAAAGTGGAAATCGCCTTGGCTGTTGGCAAGCAAGCCCACGACAAGCGCGACGCGATCAAAGAAAGAGACGCCAAACGCGCGATTGGAAAAGCCATTCGCGAAGGCAGCAAAGCCACGGGGGATTAATGACATGGACGACAAGATTCAAAAGGCCTTATCCGCCTTCCCTTTCCAATATGGCGAATCGAATTGGCCGAAGTACGTGAAGAAAGAGAAAGTCTTTCTCCCTTTCCCCGTGATCCACGTCTCCGGAAGCAGTGGGAAAAGTTCTGTCTGCCGCTTCTTGGAAGGGATTTACCATGAGGCGGGATACAAGGTCGCCTCTTTCTCCGATTACCATCCTTTGCCGGGAAAATATGGGATTCATTTCGATGGCGATTCCATCAAAGAAGAAGACTTCTGCAGGATTTTCAGAGAAAAAGAAAAGCTTTTAGCGAAATTTTCTTTGTCCTGGAACGAGATTCTCTGCGCGATTGCCTTTACTTATTTCGAGAAAAAGAAGCCGGATATTGTGATTCTAGAAGCCGGCGTCGGCGGGCAATTCGCTCCGACGAACTGGGAGGACCTCAATACCGTTCTCGCCATCGTTACTTCCAGCGGCTTGGACCATACCGATGTGTTGGGGACGACTTCCTCGGAGATCGCCTTGGACTGCGCCGGCGTCCTCAAGCCGAGCTGCCCTTTGCTCATCGGGTCCATGGATGAGAATTCCAAAAGTGCCCTTCTGGATTTCTCCAAAGGCCTGGGATCGAAAATGCACGAAGCCGACGCTTACCATTTTGCCCATTTGGAAAACGGGTTCTTCCGTTTCGACTACACTCCCTACAAAGACCTTGTCGTCCCCAGCAAAGCCTCCTTCCTCCTCCCGGATGCCTGCTTAGCCCTAGAAGGGGTCCGCTTGCTCCAAGAAAGCTTCCCGGTGACAGAAGAAAGCATCCGCAAAGGGCTTATGGATTTCTTTTTGGAGGGCAGGGGAGAAAACGTCGATGGCTTCCTTTTGTGCGGTGCTAGCAACGACGAATCGATCCGCGCCTTATCCTCGAGCTTGCGCGCTTTGTCCGGCGGAAAGCCCGTCCACGTCCTTTATGCTTCTAAGATTGGCCAAAACATTGCCTTGATGCTCCCTGCTTTGGCAAACGCGGTCGCTTCGATTAATTTAACGAGCTGCCCTTTGGAGGAGTTCCGCGGTCAGGAAGACTATTTCCTCTACGAAGAAGATTACCCCTACATTGAAGATGCCCTTCTTGGGGCCAAAGGCTTGAAAGAGCGCTTCCCCGATGATTGCGTCGCTTTCGTCGGCGATTTGGATTTCGTTTTGTGGGTTCGGAGCCAGTTGGAATGAAGAAAAAAGAAAAAGACCCGGAAATCGATTGGTCCCAGTTGACCCCGGAGCAAAGAAAAGAAATGGAAGAGCGCCCTAAGTGGACGGGGCTTTTGATTTTCTCCGGAGTCATCGTTTTGCTGATGGTCGTTTGCATCGTCGTGATCTTCTGCATCCGGTAAAAAACGATGGGTTACATTTCGGAGATGAGGAAATACGTCGGCCACAAGGGGATGGTCGTCGCCTATTCGGTGATGATCGTTCTGAATGAGCGGCATGAAGTTCTCTTGGAAACGCGGGAGGACGACGGATTTTTGGATTTTCCAGGCGGTTCGATCGAGTGGAACGAAGAGGCCCTTGAGGCGGCAAAGAGAGAACTCAAAGAGGAAACCGGGCTTGATGCGGTGGATCCGGTTCTGTTCAGCGTTTATAGCGGCCCTTTGACTTACCATCGTTATCCTAATGGGGACGAAGTTTCCGGGGTGGATATTTTTTACCTTTGCCGGAAGGTATTCGGCGAAGCAAAACTGCAGAAAGAAGAAGTGACGGGTTTGTCCTACTATCCCTTGGACACGATTCCGGGCAAGATGACTCCGCGGAACAAAAAAGTCATCGAAGACCTGAAGCGCTTGGTTGCCGAATCGAAGCTTTGACCGCGGCGCGCCTCCGTTTTTGAGACGAAAATGGTAGAATGGTTTCACTATGGAAAGTAAGTTTTGGCGTAACCACGTCGTTTATCAGTTGTACTGCCGCTCTTTCTGCGACTCCAATGCAGACGGGATCGGCGACATCCCAGGCATCATTTCGAAACTCGATTATTTGGCCTCGCTTGGCATCGGAATCCTTTGGCTCAACCCCATTTATGCCTCGCCCCAATTCGACATGGGGTATGACATCTCCGATTACTATTCCATCAACCCGGAATATGGGACGATGGAGGATTTCGATACCTTGCTTGTGGAAGCCAAGAAACGCGGCATCCGAATCGTGATGGACTTGGTCGTCAACCACACCTCCGACCAGCACGAGTGGTTCCAGAAGAGCAAAGACAAAAACTCGCCTTATCACGATTTTTATTATTGGCGGGACGGCAAGAAAAAAGACCGCAAAACTCCGCCGAATAACTGGACGAGCCAGTTTGCCGGCCCGGCTTGGACCTATGATGAAGAAGTCGGCCAGTGGTATTTGCACCTCTACGCCAAAGAGCAGCCGGATTTGAATTGGCATAACCCCAAAGTTTTGGAAGAAGTCGAGAAGATTCTCCGCTTCTGGCTCGACAAAGGGGTTTACGGGTTCCGCTGCGACGTGATCAACCAAATCTGGAAAGATTCCCTCAAAGACGGCAAAGGCCACGCCTTCAACGGCAGGGGCATGGAGCATTATTTGATGAAGGAGGGGAACCACAAAATCCTCAAAGCCCTCTATAACGATGTCTTCTCCCATTACGACACCGTCGTCATCGGCGAGACCTACAAAGTCGACAAGCAAAACGGCGTGCGCTTCCTGACCAACCACGAGCTCGATATGTTCTTCGAATTCGATCGAACCGCGGTCGACCGCCGCTCCATCCTCGTTTTCAAAAAGAGATTCCAAGCGAAAAATCTCCGCAAGATCCTCTATTCTTGGCAGGAAGCGGTGGAGTGGAATGCGAATTACTTTGAAAACCACGACCAGATTCGTTCCTTGTCCCGCTTTGGCGATCCAAAAAAGCACTTCTTTGAATCCGGATCCGCCTTGGCCTGCCTTAACTTCTGCTTAAGAGGTACTCCCTTTGTTTACCAGGGCGAGGAAATCGGGATGACCGACCTTCCTAAGGAAGATCCGGCCCTCAGCCAAGACGTTACCGCCAGGACGGTGAATGGGGTGATGAAAAAGCTATTGATCCCAAAGCCTCTCCGCATCCGTTGGATTTCGCGCGTCAACCGTGACAACGCCCGCTCGCCGATGCAGTGGGACGATTCCACTTCCGCCGGTTTCTCTACTTCCCCGAAAACTTGGATTCCGGTGAACCCGAATTATTTGACGGTCAACGTCGAGAAAGAAAGCAAGGACAAGAACTCGCTTCTGAACTATTACCGGAAGTTGATCGCCCTTCACAATCAAAGCGACATCCTCTGCTCCGGGACTTTCCATGCTTATCCCACCAAAGGAGACCTCTTCGCTTTCAGCCGCACCTTGAAGGGCAGAAGCGTGCTCGTCCTCATCAATTTGGGGAAGAAGCGTGTCTCCATTCCGGAATCTTTCCGCCGGGTAAATGGCTCGGTTTTGCTCGCCAATTACGCGGATTCGAAAGCGTCAAACACCCATCTCCGGCCTTACGAATCCCTCATCATCGAATTGGATTAATGGGAAAACTTTTCGCGCGCGTGTAGAATGGACTCCAGCAAAAGGGGAGGGTTTTCTTATGGACTGCGAAAAGCATCGAACCGATTATCTTGGATGGGACGAATTCTTCATGGGCATCGCCATGATGGCCGCCAAGCGTTCCAAAGACCCCTCTTCCCAAGTGGGCGCCTGCATCGTCGACGACAACCATAAGGTGGTTTCCATCGGCTATAACGGCATGCCGCGGGGTATTGATGACGAAGCGATCCCCTGGGGCCATGGGGAGGGCTTGGATTCCAAATACCTTTATGTTTGCCATGCCGAATTCAACGCGGTCTTGAACACTCGGGATGGGGCTGCTTTGAAAGGCTGCACCCTCTATGTCACGCTGTTCCCCTGCAACGAATGCGCGAAGGCCCTGATCCAAGTCGGGGTGAAGAAAATCATCTACCTCGATGACAAATACCACGACCACCTCGAGGAAGTCGCTTCCCGCCGTCTGCTGGATTTGGCGGGGATCCCCTATGAACCCTATCACGGCAAAAAGGTGAAGATCGATGTTGAATAAGCACAGCCCCTTCTATCGGATTTCGGCGATTCTCATCGCTTTCTCTTTGCTGGGAGCCGCGATTTTCGTTCCCATCGCTTCCTCGAAACCGATCAACTACCTTTTGCTTTGGATTACCCTCGGCGTCTATTTGGCCGCCTTGGTTGCCACCATCGTGGTTACGGAAGTGATCATGGCAAAAAGAAAGAAGAAAAAGTCCGATGAATAACGTTTTGGAAGTCAAAAACCTCAGCTTCTCCTACGAAAAGGACCGCCCCGTTTTGAAGGGGGTTTCCTTTTCTTGCGCGCCGGGGGAATACGTTTGCCTGATTGGCCATAACGGGTCTGGAAAATCGACTCTAGCGAAAATCCTCATGGGTCTGCTTCCCAATTTTGAGGGGGACGTGAGCTTGTTTTCCCTTCCTTTGGAGCGAGAAAACCTTTATAAAATCCGGGCAAAGGAGGGAATTGTTTTCCAAAATCCAGACAACCAATTTGTCGGCACGACGGTAGAAGACGACATCGCTTTTGGCCTTGAAAACAAGAACATCAAAACCGAGGAAATGCGCGCTTTGGTGGAGAAGGCGGCGGAAGAGGTGGGGATGAGCGACTTCTTGGCTCATGAGCCTGAGAACCTCTCCGGCGGACAAAAGCAAAGGGTCGCGATTGCCGGGGTGCTGGCCATGAAGCCCGACCTCATCATTTTCGACGAAGCAACCGCGATGCTGGATCCCAAAGGAAAAAAAGAAGTCAATGGGGTCATCAAAAAGCTGCGCGAAGAAAAGCCGGAGATCACCCTGATTTCCATTACCCACGATATTGAGGAAGCCTATTCTTCGGACCGCGTCATCGTTCTTTCCGATGGCGAAATCATCGGCGACGGAAACCCCAAGGATCTTTTTCAAAATGAAGAGATGCTGACGAAGGCAAAACTAGGCATCCCTTTCTTGCTCCAAGCAAAGAAAGCCTTCCGTGAGAAAGGCCTTGATATCCCCGACGAAGTCGACAGCCTTCAGAAATTGGAGGACTTCCTATGGTGAACTTCGAGCACGTTTTCTATATCTATAACCCCAAATCCCCCGTGGAGTTCGAAGCGCTCCACGATGTCTCTTTGACCATTGAAAAAGGGGATTTCGTTGCCCTTGTGGGAAGAACGGGATCGGGCAAATCGACCCTGGTCCAGCATATCAATGCCTTGATGAAACCCACCCAAGGGAAGGTTGTCGTCAATGGGTATGAGAACTCCCCAAAGTTGAAGCACAAAGGGAAGGAAATCATGGATCTGCGCAAAAACGTTGGCCTTGTTTTCCAGTTCCCCGAAAATCAGCTTTTCGAAGAAACGGTGGAAAAAGATGTCGCTTTTGCGCCGAAAAACTTCGGAATGAACGAAAAGGACGCGCTTGAGAAAGCGCACGAAGCCTTGCGGAAAGTCGGTTTGAACGAATCCTTCTTCAAGCGTTCCCCCTTTGAACTTTCCGGCGGGGAGAAGAGGCGCGTGGCCATCGCCGGAGTCCTTGCTTTTCATCCTTCGGTTCTCATCGTGGATGAGCCAACCGCGGGCCTTGATCCGGAAGGGACCAAAGCTATGATGGCCCTTTTCAAAGAGGTCCACGAAGAAGGGACTACGGTTATTTTGGTCACCCACGACATGAACCTCGTTCACGCTTACTGCCAAAAGGTTATCGTCATGGAAGCGGGTCGGATTGCGAAAATCACCGATCCCCTTTCTCTGTTCGCCGAGAATTTGGAATCCTATTCCCTAGAGACGCCCCTCCTTTATCGTCTTGGTTTGGCCCTCAAGAAGAAAGGTCTGGATATCGATTTGGCCAAAATCCGCAACATGGATGATTTGGCTTCCGCCGTCGTTGAAGCTAGGGGGAATGCCCGATGAAGAATTTCGCTTTGGGCAAATACGTCCCCTATGATTCTTGGATCCACCGTTTGGATCCTCGGCTCAAGATCTTTTTGACCATTCTTTTCATGGTCCTAATTTTCTTGCCTCTGCCCACCTGGTCCATGACCTTTTTGATGGGCGGGATTCTTTTCCTTTTGGCTTTTGTCTTGCTTTTGAACGCCCATTTGAGTTTGGGGTCGTTCTTTTCTTCCCTTCGCTCTCTTTGGTTTATGGTCGTCTTTTTGCTGGTGATTTACGTGCTCGTCCCCAACAATGGCTCTTCCGATTTGGGCGTTGCGTGGAATCTAAACGGATGGATCGTCTATTGGGATTCCTTTGCCCAAGCCGGGAAAATCGTCCTCCGTCTGCTTTTGATGCTGGAGCTTACGATGGTGCTCACTTCCACGACCAAGCCTTTGGATCTGACCTTCGCTTTGGAATGGTACATGACCCCCTTAAAGGTAATTCATTTCCCCGCGGCGGAAATCGCGATGATCATCTCTATTGCCTTGCGCTTCATCCCCACCCTTTTGGAAGACACTACCCGCGTGATGAAAGCCCAAGAAAGCCGCGGCGTCGACTTCTCCCATGGGCGCTTATGGAAAAGGGTGCGCAGCTTGACCTCATTGATTGTCCCCCTTTTCGCTTCGTCCTTTTTGCGTAGCGAAGAGCTTGCTTACGCCATGGAAGCAAGAGGATACGACCCAAAGGCCAAACGTTCCCGCTATCGTAAGAGCAAGTGGCGGTGGGCGGATACGCTTTGCATGTTGCTAGGCTTGGCCTTCGCAGCCGGGTTCATCTACGTCTGCGCCGTCCAACTTGATTTCTTCGCCCTCTTCGGAGTGGTCGCCTTATGAACTATTTGGGTTTCCTTTCCTTCCGGGGGACGGATTTCTATGGGTTTGAAAGGCAAACGGAAAAGCGTTCCATCCAAGGGGAAGTCGAAAAGGTTTTAAGCCAAGTTTGCGGGGAAAAAATTAAAATCCACGGGGCGGGGAGAACCGACGCCGGGGTCCATGCCCTTTCCTACGGATTCAGTTTTTCCACAGACTCGAAATTGGGCAAAGAAAAGATCCTTTATGCCGCGAATCGGCTTCTGCCGATGGATATCCTCCTAAAGAGCTTAGAGGAAAAGCCGGATTCTTTTGATGGGCGGCATTCCGTTTCCGGGAAGGTTTATCTTTATCGCTTTTCATATGGGCAGAAAGACCCTTTCCAAGTGGGTTTATTGACCCAACTTGGCCGCGAGGACTTCGATGCCAACGCGTTCAAAGAATGCCTCTCTTGCTTCGTGGGGACCCACGATTTTCGCAACCTCACGACCAAGAAAGAGGACAAAGACGACTTTGTTCGGACGATTGAGAAAATCGATGTTGAGGTAAGCCCTGAATCGAAAAATGGGATCGTCGTGTTTTACGGCCTTCATTTCATGACCTACCAAGTCCGTTTGATGATGGGCTTGGCCTTCCAATGCGCCTATCATCAAAAAGACCCCAAGGACGTGCCGTCTTTAATGGAGCGGAGGCCGAGGAAAATCCTCTCTTACAAAGCCAGCGCGGATGGACTCTATTTAAAGGAGGTGTTTTATGGACAATGAATTCAAATTGGAAGCGAATTACCATTCGCATACTTTCCGTTGCGGGCACGCCGTCGGAACGGATGAAGAATACGTCCGCTGTGCTTTGCAGAAGGGCCTCAAGGTTATTGGATTCTCCGATCATGTGATTTTGCCAGGGGCGAGTCAGCCCGGCATGCGCGGAGATTACGCTTTGTTGGATGGCTACATTTCCTCCGTGAAGTCTTTAAAAGATAAGTACCAAGGGAAAATCGATGTTTTTCTCGCCTTTGAATGCGAATGGTACCGCCAGGAATTTGCTTCTTATTACCATGACCTCCTTGCCAAAAGGGGTTTCGATTACCTGATTCTTGGACAGCACTGCTTCCATGAGAACGGGCGTTTCACCTGGTATGGGGAAATGCCGGATCGGGAGGAAAGCGTCCGGAAATACACCGCCGACGTTTTGGACGCCCTCGACAGCGGCCTTTTCGCTTATATCGCCCATCCGGACCTTTTCGCCAAATGGTATGGGAAATGGGACGCCCTCTGCGAGGAATGCGCCTACCTTATTTGCCGTAAGGCCAAAGAAACCAATACGCCCCTAGAAATCAATATGGGGCCTTCCCGCTGGGCGAGGAAATCCGATCCGGATGACCTTTCCATCGTGATTTATCCCTATCCTCGTTTCTTTCAAATCGCAAAGGAAGTGGGAAACCAATTCGTGGTCGGGGTGGACGCCCACGATCCGAAAGAGTACCTGACTTCGGATTACGTTTGGCTGAATCGCTTTTTGGAAAAATTGGACATAACGCCCTTAAAAAGGGTCGCTTTCCCCAAGGTCAAATAATTTTTGTTCTGTTTCAAATGATGCACGATAATTTTGCATCCACATCTTTGAAAATATGCCCGAAATAAAGACGAATTAGGTGCCATATTTTCTCTTCGAGGAAGCATTATTTATCGTTGGAATTTTCTTGAAATTATTGAAGTTCCAACGGAAAAACGTATATTTAAAATATGGAAAAAATAATCATCAGGGAAAACTATCTCGCTAAAATCCGTCCTTTTTACGATTCGAAATATATCAAAGCAATCACAGGTGTCCGTCGATGTGGGAAATCCGAACTATTGCTTCAAATCATAAACGAGCTGAAAGCGTCCGGGATTGATGACGAACACATTATTTATCTAGATTTAGAGAGCAGAACCGGCGAAGGGATCACCACCAGGGCTGCTCTAGAAAAGAAACTGGACGAGCAAATTAACGATGATGGAAAATACTACATTTTCATCGATGAAATCCAGCGTATTAAAAAATTTGAAGAAGCAATCGCGTCGATTCGTATTAGTTATAATTGTTCGCTATTTGTGACAGGTAGTAACTCCAAACTCCTACACGGGAAATTGCAGGATCGATTAACTGGAAGAGCCAAAGAATTTGAGATTTTTCCTTTTACCTACATGGAAACTCTTGAATACAAAAAGCTAAACGGAATCGAAGTCAAAGAAAACGATTTCGATGAATACCTTGCACTTGGAGGAATGCCTCAGCGATTTGAGGAAATCGACGAAGAAGGTGTAAGGAATTATTTGACTAGCGTTTACGATTCCATCATCCAAAAAGATGTCTTTGAGACACACAAAAAAATCAACAGAAACAATTTTGAACAAGTATCGAAATACATCATTTCCACCACCGGGAAGAAATTTTCTGCTCTTTCAATTGCAAAATACTTAAAAGAAAGTTTGACCTCTGACGAACAAAAGAAATATTCCGAAACCGTTTCTAATTACGCTAAATATTTAGAAGAATGCTATTTTTTAACGGAGTGCAAGCCTTATTACCTGAAAGGGAAAGAATCCCTCAACGGTGTTAAAAAATATTATGCCATTGATAGTGGTTTACGAAACGCACTTGGTAACGTCTTAGAATTAGACGATACCTTCGCCCTAGAAGGAGTAGTTTATCATGAGCTATTATCGAGAGGATACGAAGTGAGGTACGGTAAATTTCCTGACGGAGAAATTGATTTCGTTGCCATAAAAAATCGCAAGAAATGTCTAATTCAGGTCACATATTCCTTAAATACCCAAACCGTTTTTGAACGTGAATATGGAGCATTCCTTAAAATAAGTGACAATTCGCCAAAATACGTAATGTCGCTAGACAAAAAAGACACGTCCAATAATGGAATAACCCATATTAACGTCATTGATTTTCTATTAGGGAAAATAGATTTCTATCTCTCTTGATCAATAGTCTGGTTTTTCACAGTTCGTAGTCAAAAGCGGTTTCCTTTCTTATGACGAAATAAAATTTATCGTTGGAGTTGTTCTATTTCAAATGATGTGAAACGAACCCTGACAAGAACCCCCTCCCAAACCCCCTAAGGGGTTCGCGGCGGCCATAGGAAAAGGCACCTGCCCTATAATGTTTTTGTTCAGGAAAACAAGGAGGGAGATGCCATGGGCGTTATAGCCGAAAAAAGGGCCAGGAATTACTGTCCCCACAATCTGGCGGCGAGGATGGTGCTCAAGATGAGGTCCCCGAACCAGGTTAAGATTGAAAAGCCGGAGAAACTGATGCAGGATGCCGGCGAGGTCAGATGTCCGAAGCTCCTCAGGCGTTTCACATCATTTGATAACTAACGCGCTTTTCCAAAGGTCAAATCATTTTCGCCATTTTTTTCGCCTATCCTGAGTGGTATATTTAACCCGCTCATTACAGGAGTCATTTAATTATGGGAAGACATTTTGAAGTACGCGCGGCCGCGATGGCGGCCACCGCCAAAGCGAAGTCCGCCGCTTACATGCGGGCCAGCAAGGAAATCTACGCTGCCGCCAAATCCGGCGATCCCAACCCCGAATCCAACTTGGCCCTCCGTTCCGCGATCGCCAAATATCGCCGCGACGTTCCTAAGGACGTCATCGAGCGCGCCATTGAAAGGGCCAAAGGCGGAGACGCGACTGCCTATATCGAAGGCCGCTATGAATTCATGGGACCGGCGGGAAGCAACATCATCGTCGATACCCTCACCGACAACGTCAACCGCGCCTTGGTCACTGTGCGCACGATCGTGACCCGCAAAGGCGGGAAGATGGCTTCCGTCGCCTATAACTTCGAGCTCCTCGGCATCTTGAACTTCAAGGGCAAGACCGAAGAGGAAGTCGAAGAGAACCTGATCCTCAGCGACGTCGACGTCCGCAACGTCAGCGTCGATGAAAATGGGGAAGTCGAAGTCTTGGTCGCCCCCAACGATTTGGAGAAGGCCCAGAACGCTTTGAAGGAAATTGGCGTCACCGAATTCGACCGCGCCGAAACCACGATGTACCCGAATGAGTGGGTCACCGTTCCCGATGAAGATCTCGCTAAGCTCAAGGCCATGATGGAAGAGCTCAACGAGTCCGAAGACGTTCAGAACGTTTACACCAACATCGAAAACCTCTAATTCAACGAGAATTCGAAACGCCGGGTTATCCCCGGCGTTTTTCTATGCCTCTTCAACCTCCTTCTAGGGTTTTTCACGATGCTCGTTTTTTCGATAAATGGCTTTTCCGGGTATCAAAATTAAAAAAGTAAAAGAAAAGTACCCGGAAACGGCATTTAACTTCATAATAGAGGTACGGAGATACTCTATGGAAAACCAAATCTTTGTCAGAGAAAAGTATTTGCAACGAATTCGCCCTTTTTATCACAGCGACATCGTCAAAGTGATCACGGGCATAAGAAGATGCGGAAAATCCTGCTTGATGAAATCGATTATTACGGAGCTGGAGGATAGTGGCGTTCCCTCGGACGAGATTATTTATATCCCGTTGGACCGGAGAGGGTTCAAGAACATAACAACCCCGAAGCAACTGGAGGACAAAATCGAATCGTGCATCAAAGATGAAGGGAAATACTACATTTTCATCGATGAGGTGCAAAACGTCGAGGGCTTTGAATCCGTTGTTTTGTCCTATCAAGAAGAAGGCTATTCCGTTTTTTTGACCGGATCGAATTCCTATCTGCTGAGCGGCGAGATTTCCACGAAACTCACCGGTCGCTACCTAACGTTCGAAACCTATCCTTTGGATTTCAGGGAATACGTCGACATGAAAAAGTTCTTGGGAAAAGCGCTAAGTGAGGACATCGACCTGGAGTTTAAGGAATACATCCTCAACGGGGGTTTCCCAAAGGCTTTGGAATTTGACAGCTTGCCGGCGAGACAGTTCTACACGCGGGAAATCGTCCAAGAGATATTCGATAAAGATGTGAAAAGTCGGAACAGGGTCTCGAATGTCGCCGTGTTTGAAAGGGTTCAGAATTTCGTGCTGAATAACTATTCGTCCGAAATCGCCGTTTCGAACATTGTGGGTGAGCTTGCCAAATACGACATCAAAACCAAGCCGGCCACCGTTCGGAATTACATCAGCCATCTTGAAAACGCGAAAATCATTTATGAGTGCAACCGATTTGACTTGAAAAGCAAAAGGTCCCTCAAAAAGGAAAGCAAAGATTATCTCGCAGACCTGTCTTTGTATTTTTCTTTGGGCACGGATAATCAGCTGAACTATGGGCCTTCCCTAGAAAACATCGTCTATCTTTACCTTGTGAGCAACGGCTACCAAGTCAGCGTTGGGAAAATCGGCAACCTGGAATGCGATTTCATCATTCGAAATGGGAATCAGGAATACGCCTACATTCAGGTGGCGTATACCCTTCAGGGGGAAGACAGAAAAGCGACGGACAAAATCAAAGAAAGGGAATACCGCCCCTTCCGGTCGATCCGCGATGGATACCCCAGATTCATCATCTCTTTGGACAAATACCGGGACCAGCAAGAAGGCGTCAAACACATCAATGCGATTGATTTGATGTTGGGGAAGGAACGTTTGATTTAGTTTGCTTTCGACCATTAAACCTTCTATGAGTCTGCAAGGGGATGGTTATCGATAAACCTCATTTCCGGGTATCAAAAATTAAAAAAGCAAAAGAAAAGTACCCGGAAACGGCATTTAACGATAGCAAAGCTTGTTGGATTCTTTCGCCGTCTGGACAACGCGATTGATTGAGGAACTCAACGATGAGGCAAAAAAGAAAACGGCACGTAAGCCGTTTTCCATTGTTTGCTTTAAGGGCAATCGTTACTCGGCTTTCTTGAACTCGCAGGGAGTGGCATCCGAGACGCTTCCTTCTTCGTCTTGGAAGGGTTTGAGATCCTTGACGCAGTCGGCGGGGTAGATCCGCTTTTCGTCGTTGTCCAGATCGATGAGGACATAACGGTCGTTGCCCATGCCCATTTCCTTCATGTAGGTCAATTGGCGGAGGCCGTGACGGGACGTCATGCGCTCCCTCATGGCTTTCCCATCGTTCTCGTTCATGCTGAAGATGATGTCGACGCAGGCTTGGTCGATGGCTAGGATGTCCAAAGAAGCCAAAATGCCGACGTTCGGGGTCACGACTTTTTTGGCGTGGATGCCTTCGCAGTCGCAGCTGACCGACATGTTCCGCATCACGTTGATGAAGGCGATGTTCTTGCCAAAGTGGGCCAAGGTCGCCGCGCTGGATTCGGTCATCCTTTCCATGAATTCTTCCTGCATGATACTCCAGGGGTTGTTGCTCCCCGGGGCGGAATGAATCATGGCTTTTCCAATCTTCCCGTCCGCGCAGCCGATGCCGATGTTCTTATCCGATCCGCCGAATCCGCCCATCGTGTGCCCTTTGAAGTGGGTAAGCACGAGCATGGAATCGTAGTTGACGATGTGGGATCCCATGGACATGGAAGAGAACCATTTTCCATTGGGTACGGGCAGGTTCACGGTCCCTTCTTCGTCCATGATGTCCACGGGGGAGAAATTCCATCCGTTGACTTCAATGGTTTTGCGGTGCTTTTCGGTGGTGTCGCGGTCGCCTTCGTAGTAGGTATTGGTCTCCACGATGGTCGGGCGATCCATCTCGCTTTCAAAAAGATCCTTTACCCAAGGCCGTGGGATGATGTTGGGCCCGTGCTGTTCGCCCGTGTGAAGCTTGACGGCGATTTTCCCCGTAAGGGAGGCGCAGATTTTGCGGTAGGCTTTTTTCAAGCCCTCCGCGGATAAGTCACGGGTGAAGTAAACAATGGATTCGTTCCCACTCCTTTCCTCATAAGGGACATAGATGTCCCCACTGGTTTTCGTGTAGTCGTTCATGAGATTTCCTCCGTGGCTATTTTAATTTCCTTTTTTGATGGGATAAAGACGGATTCCCTCTTCCAACACTTTTTCGATTTCCTTCGGCGTAGCGGAAGAAAAAGGCTCCAGGGAAACGGGCTTTCCAAAGAAAGATTCCATCGAGTTTTCCAAAGAGGAAAGTTCCCATTCTTCCAAACGGAAATTGCCGAATAAGAGCAGGGGACCTTCGGAGTCCTTTTCGTTTTGCATCCCCCCAAGGCAATAAAGGAAATCGCATTGAAGCGATGATGCCCAGGAAGGAGCGGTTTTCCTCAGCTCTTTTTCGCTTGGGGCGTGGCTGACTCCGTATTCCTCTAAGCGAGTTAAGCAGTAAAGCAGGGTGGGGGAGTTCTTTTTCTTGGTTTTGCCCTCTTCTAGGTTTTGGTAGCCTTTCCGCGACAATCCGCATAGCTCTGCGGCTTGGATCTGAGTGAGCTTTTTGCTTTTTCGAAGCTGCTTTAGGTTCATAACGCAAATACTACGCAAAAGAAAAGCGAAACAAAAGCAGAAAAGCGCACTTTTACATCTAAAAAAGCGTAGCAAAAATTAAATAAAAATAAGAAAAACATTCGATACAAACGAAGAAAAATGAAAATTCGAAAATCTAATGTTGTTGAAAGTTGGAAACAAACGGATAATACCCAAGGCTCCGATGGAGCACACGAATTTAGGAGATAAAAGAATGCAACGTCAAACCACGTTGGCCACGACCGCATCTGCCAAAGCTGACAAAAATTGGTATGTTGTCGACGCCACCGACATCCCTCTTGGCCGTTTGGCTTCCAAGATCGCTGTCATCTTGATGGGCAAAAACAAGCCCACCTACACCCCGCACATCGATACGGGTGACTACGTGATCGTCATCAATGCCGCGAAAGTCAAAATGACCGGCAAAGACAACGGCGAACACAAGAAGAACTACTACAACGTTTCCGGCTACAACGGTGGCCTTCGCACCCGCAGCGCCGGGGTCATGCTCCGTGAGTTCCCGGTCGAACTCGTTGAGCGCGCCGTTTGGGGCATGCTCCCCAAGGGACGCCTCGGCCGTCAGATGGCGAAGAAGCTCTTCGTCTATGAAGGCGCCGAACACAAACAGCAGAGTCAGCAACCCAAAGTGCTTGACCTCAGCAAGTAAGGAGAAACAAAATGGCTGAAAAAACCACGAAATACTACGGCACCGGCCGTCGTAAAACCTCCGTTGCCCGCGTCTACCTCAGCAGCGGCAAAGGCAACATCACCATCAACGGCAAGGACGTCAAGGACTATTTGCCCTTCCCGACCTTGATCCTTGACCTCAAGCAGCCCTTGGCTCTTCTCGGCGTCGAAGACAAATACGACGTCGTCGCCATGGTCAAAGGCGGCGGATTCACCGGCCAAGCCGAAGCCATCCGCTTGGGCCTCGCCCGCGCCCTCCTCGAAGCCGGGGAAGACAGGAAGACCCTCAAAGTCGCCGGCATGCTCACCCGCAACGCCCGCGTCAAAGAGCGCAAGAAATACGGTCTCAAAGCCGCTCGCCGCGCTCCGCAGTTCAGCAAGCGTTAACCCGCTTCGCCCATGCGAAATCAGCCCAGGAGCAATCCTGGGCTTTTTGCTTCTTTAGGAGCTCAAGAAACGCCAACGGGGCGCGAATTTTTCCCCTGAAAATAGTGCTTGCTAAGGTGGGGGAAGAGGTTTATATTAGTCAAGCGCGAAAGCGCGAATGGGCCTTTAGCTCAGCTGGTTAGAGCGTGCGCTTGATAAGCGCAAGGTCGATGGTTCGATCCCATTAAGGCCCACCAAATCGAACTTACCCCTCCTCGATCGGAGGGTTTTCTTTTACTCCCTTCTTGCGTCTTTCCTTTGCCTCCGTCCGACAGCATAATTAGGCAATGCAAAAAGACATTTTGGCTTTAGACGTCGGAAAAGGATCCCTGGGAATGGCAATCTCCCACAGCGGGATGTTCATCACCCCGCTGAAAAATCTGCGCTTCAAAGCAGGGGAGTATGGCGATGCTATCGCCATGATGCAAGAAGAGCTTGAAGGCGAAACCGTAAAGGTCATAGCCATTGGCTGGCCGACTTTCCCTTCTGGCGACCCCTGCGAGATGACCCCAATCGTGGAGCGCTTCATCAAAAGAATCGAGCCTCTTTTCCCGGGCGTCCCCATCATCAAAGTCGATGAAAGAAATTCAACCGTGGAAGCCGCGGCGATGCTCCACGAAAACGGGGAGCGGTCCAAAAAGCAGAAGAAGCACATCGACTCCACTGCCGCGGTGGTGATCTTGAATCGTTATTTAAGGAGCATCGGCCAGGCCGATTGAATTATGGAAGATTTAGCTTGCTTGCAAACCGTTGTCGAGAATCTGGTGAATTCCCATTCGCCCTTTCATGTTGTAGCCAATATAGAAAAGGACCTGCTTTTGCGTGGTTATTTGGCCCTGAAAGAGGGAAATGACTGGAATTTAGAAGAAGGGAAAGGATATTTCGTTAAGCGGAACGATTCCTCCATCATCGCCTTCCGCTTGCCTAAGAAAACTCCGGGCCTTTGCTTCCATATCGCCGCCTCCCACAGCGATTCCCCAAGCTTCAAAATCAAACCGAACCCTTTGACCATCTCTGGTGGGTTCGCTCTTTTGCAAACCGAGCCTTATGGCGGTGGCATTTACCACACTTGGATGGACCGTCCTCTTTCCTTTGCGGGCCGCGTTCTTTATTCCGATCAATCCGGCATCCACAGCAAATTGGTTGACGTGGATCAGGATTTGTTGGTGATTCCCTCCGTCTGCATCCACTTTGAACGGGATGTAAACGAAGGGAAGAAGTTCAACCCCGCGGTGGACATGATCCCCGTTTTCGGCAGTGCGCAGGAGGGGCTTGATTTCGATTCTTTCCTCAAAGCGAAGGCGGGGCTTGCCGAGAATCAGACGTTGCTATCCCACGATCTATTCCTCTACGTTCGCGAAAAGCCCCATTTCGTTGGCTGGAATTCTCAATATCTTTTAAGTCCCCGGGAAGATGACCTCTCTTCTGCCTATTCTTCTTTCTACGGCTTCCTCCATTCCGAAAACAACTCCACGATCCCAATGTTTTGCTGCTTCGATAATGAGGAGGTCGGGTCTTTGACCCGTCAAGGTGCGCGTTCGACTTTCTTAAAGGACGTGGTCACGCGCATCTGCGGTTTCTATCAAATCGGCAAAGAAGAGATTTGCTCTCGGTCCTTCTTACTTTCAATCGACAATGGGCATGCGAAACATCCAAATCATCCTGAACTTTCTCCCGCGGGAAGCGATATCCGCCTGAACCAAGGCGTCATGGTCAAATTCAACGCGAATCAGTCCTATACCTCCGATGGGCTTTCCTCCGCTTTGATTCGCTATCTCGCTGAGAAAGAGCACCTGAACCTTCAGGATTTCACCAACCGCTCGGATTTAAGGGGCGGAAGCACTCTGGGCAATTTGTCCAATGGAGAGATCTCTTTCCTTTCTGCCGATATCGGATTGCCCCAGTTGGCTATGCATTCCTGCGATGAACTCCTCGGCGCTTTGGACGTGGAGGACATGGGCGATCTCTGCAAGAGCTTCTATTCCACCGACTTTTCCATAGAAGGCGGGGAAATCCAATTCCAAGATTGATCATATTTTGCAATTCGCCATCAAATTTTGTTGCTTGAGTCCCTATAATGGAGCAATGAAACGCAATTGGCTTAAATTAACTGCCGCCTGGATCTTTTTGGGTGCTTATATCGGCGCATCCGCCACGATTCTCATCGAAAGCGCGATCGATGGGGAAGGCTCCGCAAAACAATCCGACGCGATTACAAGCCAAGTCCAAGACGCCATCGATAAAAACTACGACAAAAACGCGATCAAGGAGATTTCCGATTTCCAAGTCTCTTTCGATCAAGACATCACATCCCATTCCTTTTTTCCGGGGGACGTGCTTTCTTATTCCGTTTCCTACCAGCCGATCGACACGACTTACAAGAACCTCATTTGGACGGTTGAAGACGATTCCGTTTTGACGGTCAACGAATCGCAGCAAACGATTCTTTTCAAGGCTCCTGGAACGAGTTCAATCACCATCCAAAGCGAGCGGAACGACAAACTCAAAAAATCCTTTGATCTTACCTGCCAGAAAATCCCCGTTTCCGAAATCCGCGTGGACAAAGAGACCGTGGAGCTGAATGTGGGGGACGTGCATACGTTAGAGCCCGTTGTTCTTCCAGAAAACGCCACGTTCAAAGATGTGACATTCGCTTCCACCAATTCCTCCGTGATTGAAGTAGACGCGAAGAGCGGAGCGGTGAAAGCCATCAATGAAGGGACGGCCGAAGCCATCATCACCAGCGTGGACGACCCCGGGGTGAGCGTTAAAGTCCCCTTCAAGGTCCATATGGTTGAAAGCCCGGACTTCGATATTGAGTCCATCTCAATCCCCGGCAATTTGGGTTATCTCAATTACAACAAGGCCTCCCTCACCATGAAAGCCAGCTATACCCATCGCGCAGCCCCCTTCGATCCCAGCAAAGTGAACGTCACATTCTCTGGCGACGAGGGAATGCTCGCTTTCTCTAACGTGAAGAAAATCACCTACGGGTCCTTCCAATTCAACGTCTCTTTGAAAAACAAAAACCTCGTGAACGGGGATTCCTTCTTGGAGAAGAATGTCTCTCTGAGCCTTTTTTATGGGGAATGCTCGGCTTCTTCTTCGCTGAAGATCATCCCCTTGAAGAAACTCACGCTTGATGATCTGAACGCTTCTTCGGTTAAGCCGCTTACCTTCCACCATATCTTATTGGAGAAACTTTC
This sequence comes from Candidatus Alloenteromonas sp., assembly GCA_050872145.1. GTDB lineage: Bacteria > Bacillota_I > Bacilli_A > RFN20 > CAG-826 > Alloenteromonas. The sequence goes on from JBNMGG010000008.1 coordinate 32,631, forward strand.
CAGCGAATTCAATGAACCCCTGTCCATTTCCGTGCCTTTGAAGTCCGGCGTTGTGGCGGATCAATACGACAGGACTCGTTTCGACTTTGAATTGTTGGACGCCAATGGGAATCCCTATCCCTCCGGATATTTTGGAAACCAATCCCGTTCCTATCTTTCCTTCTCCGCCCCTTATGCGGCCACCTCTTTGCCAGTGGAAGGGAAAGTGGTCTACTACCCGGATAAGAACGACCATTCTTCTTCCTTGACCTTCCCGTTCCATTATGAGGAAATCCACGATGCGGAAAGCACGATATCGGGTCTCCGTTTCAAAAACCTCTCGAAAGAAAAGCCGACGGAATTTTTGGTTGGAAAAACCTATAGCAACGCGGACCTCTCTGGAATTTTCGCCACGGAGGTTGTCGTTACCTCCAGCAACGCAAAAGTCAAAAATTCCTTGCAAAAAGCCCCTTTAACGATTGCACTCGGAGATGGAAGCGGCGTTTCCGTCGTCAAATCTTCTTCCGGGCAGATCACCTCCTTGACCTTCGAAGAAGAAAAGCAAACGACCTTAACCCTATCCACATCTTTGACTTCTTTGACGGAAACGTTCGCAATCAAAGGCGTTTCCAAACCCAATCAATTCTCCTTGTTGGTGGATGGGGAAGCCTTCGAAGGATCTTCGCTTACGATCAGCAAAGACCAAGACAAGACCTTCGACATCTCCGCCGCCTTCTCCACAAATCTAGTGGGTGGGAAAAACGTTGTCACTCCGGTCGAAGTCGATATGTCGTGGGTGCTTCCGGCGAACTTGAAGAATAGCCTCGCGGTGGCTGAGGGCGCCTTCGCCGTCAAAGGCATCCGCCAAAGCGAAGACGGAGGCCCGATCAAAATCACATTCCAAGCTTCGAAGGACGGGGTTCTTGTCTTCGAAAAGGAACTCGAAATCAACGTCGATTACATCCCCGTCCGCGCTTCCGAATTCGATTTGAGCTTCTTCCTTTCCCTCGCCCCGAATGAGTTCAATAAACCCAATGGGAATTGCTCCATTGTCCCGGTCGGCTCGGTGATCGGTGGGAAAACCGCCATGAACGAGGATGCCACGAACCAGAAAGTCCTCTTCTCCAGCAGCGCTCCCTCTATCCTCTCCGTCAATGCCAAAACCGGCCTCTGCGAGGCTTTGGCTCCTGGCAAAGCGACCATCCGCGCGGTGAGCCAAGACGACCTTTCCATCTCCGACAGCAAAACCATTGAAGTGGTGGAGACGGTCAGCCCCTTCACCCTGGATTTGGAGAAGATGAAGCTTTCCTCCAAAGCCGATGTGACGACCGATGAGAAAGGGAATCCAACCTCCTATTTAGTGAATTTGGAATTCGGATCCGCTTACTCTATCTTCATCCATACCGACATTCCCTGCTCCTCGAGCAATCTGACCTTCTCTTATGGACCTTCTTCCTCGGGCGCGCATTCGGTGCGAGTCGACAAAGCCGGGAATATCACGACCATCGGCGCAGGTGACGACGTGATTCGCATCACTTATAGCAATGGGCTTCAAACCTACACCCGCGACGTGACTTTCCGCGTTGCCAAGAACTACCGCTTCACTTGGTCCCAGCTGACCCTCATCGTGAGGAAGTCCCTTGGCCATTTCAGCCTGTTCGCGGTGACTGCCCTTTGCAGCATCGGCTTCATCTTCCTTTTCTTCCGCAAGCCTCTTCATAAAGTCTTGGGCCTTTTGGTCAGCGGAGTTCTTGGCTTCTCCTTGGCGGGATTCTCCGAATTGATTCAGCTCTACACTCCCGGACGCTCCTGCAAATGGTCCGACGTTGGCATCGATACGGCGGGTTACATGCTTTCCATTTGCCTCGCTTTGATCGTCTACGGAATCGTTTTGCTGGTCCTTTATCTGAAGAAACGAAAAAAGGGAAATTCGAAGAAAGATGGGGAATAAGAGAACCCCCCCTCTTTTGCGATTTGGCGTTAGGCGTTGAAAAAAGGCGCCTCGATGGAGGCGCCCGAAGTTCCGCTATCGTTGCTTATTATTGGGCAACTAGCGTTTTTATAACCCATTAAAATGAAACGCGTTCTTTTTCAATGTGAACTCGTTTTTTGTAAAAGGCAATGCCATAGAGTTCAACGAAGCTAGGCGAAAAGGGTTTTAGCTCGTCAAGGTATTCGTTTTCCTTGATTTGACGAATGGCTCTCAGGGCGTAGTTTTTAATCCTGTCTTGGCTTGCATTGGAACGAAGCGCCTTGATTTCGATGACAAAAGAAGGCGCGTGGGGCTTAGGGGAATAAACGAGAATATCCGCTCTGCCGGTTCCGGCGTTGACTTCGTTTTTGACGATGCAATTTTCGAATATCAGCGACAAGGAGGTGGAAAGCATGATTTGGTAGTTCTTTTCTTTTCCAACTTCGTAACAGGAGAAGGTGGACAAAAGATATTTCTCGAGGACGCTTTCCAACACTTTGATGTCCCCGGTTTCGAACGCTTTTTTCATGCTTAGTAAAACGGGGAAATCGTTTTGCGGAATATAGCGAAGAGATATCTCTCGCTGGAATACGCTTTCGATTTCTTTGTTGGGGAAGGCGAGCGAATAAAGGAAGTCGCCCAATCTTTCTTTTATGGTCAAATAGCCGCTTGCAAGCAAAAAGGAAATGACGTTTTCCGGCCTCGAATCCAAATCCTGATAACTCAGCGCGATGTCAATCGGAGAGGAGATGCTTTGATGACCGATTAAGGGGAGCAGAGAATCCACGCTATCCATTTTTTCGATAACGCTTCCCAGAACCGTGTTGTCTGCGGTGTTGTTCCAATAGGTTGCATAGACCCCTCCGCTTTGCAGGAAGCTGAGAACGGAAAGCGGATTATAGACGACGGCGTTGCCGAAATGGTAGTTTCCATACCACTTTCTTATCTCATCAAGGCTGTCTTGATAGCCGTAATATTTCAAAAGCTCCGACGTCTCTTCTTCCACGAAGCCGAATCCCTCGTCCATGTTTGCCGATAAAACGGAATTGGTGATGAGGTTGTTCAAACCCGAGAACAAAGATTCTTTGGCAATTTGGAGAACGCCGGTAAGAATGGCAAAATGTAGGGAAGGGTTGCTTTTTAAGACAGAAGAGAACAATTGCTTCAAAAAAAGGATGGCGGGTTCGTAGAATCCGTTTTGATAGGCGTAGTGGGCAGGCGCGTCGTATTCATCGATTAAAACAACCGCTTTTATTCCCTGGGATTTTTCTAAAAAGGCGGTTAGTTTCAAAAGGGAAGAAGTGTAGTCGAGATCACTTGCCGTTTCGTCTAATACGGAACGGAAATAGGCTTTGTCCTTTTCGGATAGCTCTTTGCTTTCAAGGAGAGAGGAATGCCTTTCGTATTCGCCGGATATGGCTTCTCTTATCTTGTGTACGAGATCTTCATATGTGCTTCCAATCGCGTTTTTTAGATTGAGGTGCACGACCGGAAACCGTTGGAAAGCATCTCTCATTATTTCCTTGTTTTGATAGATTTTCTTATCTTGGAAAAGAGACGTTTTATCTTTTTCGCTTTCCTCAAAGAAAGCCTGCAGCATGGAGAGCATTAAAGATTTGCCAAATCTTCTAGGACGTGTGAAAAGGAGGCTTGTTCCTTCCGGCAAATTCGCCAACGTTGCAATGATGTTCGTTTTGTCGACGTAATAGCAGTTTTGGCACACCGCTTCGTAGTCATCGATTCCTAAGGGTATTCTCTTCATAAACATGTCTCCTTGCCATGTAAAAATAAGGCAAAAATAGGGCCTTGCTACATTTTGCTACAATTGGCTACGTCTTGCTACTAGTTGCTACACCTTGCTAAATTTTGTTATAAAAAGAGCTTAAATCGCTTCTTCGCTGATTGTTGTTCCAATGGTTTTGACCGTCAAATCATCCTTTTCAGTTTCAATATTCACATCTTCAGATTCTTAAAGGGGTCAGTGGGTACAGGCCTTACAAGACAACCTTAAAGGAAGCTGCAAGCGACCGCTATGTTCCGATTCCCCCTCAATGAGAAACGTTAGGTTCTATAAGGGTAGGCCCCTAAAGCTGCTTGGCGTTTTACGTCATTTGATGACGAACAAACGCCTTGAAGAAACCGGCCGAAGCGTTGATAATAAACGGGCCAAAAAGGCAATGGGTGTTTAGCTCAGGGGGAGAGCGCTTCCTTCACACGGAAGAGGCCACTGGTTCGATCCCAGTAACACCCACCAGATTTCTCCCGGTCGCAGGGCCGGTTTTTTTGTTCCCCAAAGAGGCTTGGGGTAGTAAAATCCGTATATGCCGCCTTGGCTCAATGGTAGAGCAACTGATTTGTAATCAGTAGGTTGCTGGTTCGATCCCGGCAGGCGGCACCAGGAAAAGAGATCGCCAACGGGAAACGTTGGCTTTTCTTTTCTGCAAATATTGAAAACGCTTTCAAGATATTTTCATCTTGTTTCTAGCCAAATTGAGGCTATATTACACGTCCCCCAATGAATTGCCTGGGGGAAATCAATCGAAAGGAGGCATGGCAATGAAAGAGTTTTTCAAGAAAGCCTTCCCGAAAAGCAGACGCGTCGACGCCACCAAGAATAAGGGTTCTTGGGAAAGAAAGTTCGAAGATTCGCTCGCCGAAGGGTATGGCATGAACTACATCGATTCCATCGGGGTCGGCGGGATGTTCTGAATTGCGGGGGTTTATCCCCTTTTTTTCATGCTTTTTCGCAAAGAGTGAATTTCATATAGAAATAGATAAAAAACGGCCTATAGTTAGCCGTGCCGCCAACCTTACCTTGAACGGAGGAAAAAGATTCCGTGGCCCGAAAAATCCTTGAACTGAAGAACGTTACGAAATCCTACGACGGGAACGTCATCCTTGATCATTTCAACTTATCCATCAACGAAGACGAATTCGTCACCTTCCTCGGCCCCTCGGGGTGCGGGAAGACGACCACCCTCCGCATCATCGGCGGGTTTGAGACCATGCAAGAGGGCAAGCTTCTTTTGGATGGCCAGGAAATCGAGAACCTTCCTTCCCATAAACGGCCCATCAACACCGTTTTCCAAAAGTACGCCTTGTTCCCCCATCTCAACGTTTACGACAATATTGCCTTCGGCCTTCGGAACAACATCTATTCCAACGTCTACGACATTGGGATGATGAACATGATGGAGGAATACTCCTTTTCCGAGGAAGAAGTCGATTCTTTGGCGAAAAAGACCTCGATGATCGAAAAGCCAAGGGACGTGAAGGCTTTTTTGAACGAATATTGCGATTCCAATTCCACTTCTTTGGCCCTGCAGGTCGCCCTAAAGAAACTAAGGAAAGAAAAACATTGCCGATTCTTTGACGAGGCGAAAGAAGAAGTGTCCCGCCTTTGCGAAAGCTTGGGTATCCATTCTTTTTTGTCCTTCCCAAGCAACACCCCGTTCCGGAAAGCTGAGGCGGCTTTGGTTGCAGAGGAAGAGGGAAAAGACGTCTATTTCAAAATGAAGAGCCGCCTGAATAAAGCCGGCTTCAAAGAAGAGGTTATCAAAGGCGAAGTCACGAAGGCTTTGAAGCTCGTGAACCTCGAGGGGTATGAGAACCGCGACGTCTCCCAAATGTCCGGCGGGCAGATGCAACGCATCGCGATTGCCCGCGCCATCGTCAACAAACCCCGCATCCTCCTTTTGGATGAGCCCTTAAGCGCGTTGGACCAAAAACTCCGCAAAACCATGAGATTGGAGCTCAAGGAACTCCAACAAAAGCTCGGCATAACCTTCATTTTCGTCACCCACGACCAAGAAGAGGCCATGGTCATGTCGGATACGATCGTCGTCATGAACGATGGGGAAATCCAGCAAATCGGCCGCCCCGAAGACATCTACAACGCCCCGGTCAACCGCTTCGTCGCTTCCTTCATCGGAGAAGCCAATATCCTCCGCGGGGTCTATGCCGCCTCCAAGCAAGTCAATTTGCTGGGGAAGACGTTCAAAGTTTCTTCAAAAGACTTCAAACCTCAGGAGAAGATCTACGTCATCGTGGAAAAAGATGGGTTCGATATCTGCTCCTTATCCGCGGCTAAGCTCATCGGCAAAGTCCAAAGCGCGACATTCTCATCGAACAAGTACACGCTGAACGTCAAAGTGGGTGAGGCGAACCTCGTGATCGAAAGCGAGGATAAGTTCTCCCCCGGGGATGAAATCGGTTTGACGGTTTCCCCCAACAACATCTACTGCGAGCCCCATTCCTCCAACAAAGGGGAATTGCTCGCCAACTATGAAGGCGCGAATATTCTGGAAGGCGTTTATTTGGGCAACCAGCAAGTGCTTCTTCTCGGCGCCTCTTTCCGCACCTATTTGACGACCTTCCTTCCCGGAGAAGTGGTGGACGTGGTTATCCGCCCCGAAGACTTCGACTTGGAGTTCGATCATCCCGAAAAAACCATTCTTCAAGGGAAGGTCATCAAAACCGTCTTCACCGGAGTTCATTTCTCTTTGTGGATCGACGTGAACGGGACTGTGCTTCTGGTACAGGATTACCAAAACTGCGAAATCGGGGACACGGTGGGGCTTAAAGTCGACTTCTATGAAATCCATTTGATGAAAGTGGAGGATGAAGCCCAGCCCCTTGAGATCCGCCGCATCCGCGAGGAAGGCAGGCGGATGGCTTTGGAGGCGATGAAGGACCATGAAACGCTTTAAGGGCTTTGCTTGGCCGTATTTCGCCTGGCTGATCCTCTTTACCGTTTTTCCGGCCGTCTTGATGATCGTGCTGTCTTTTTTAAGCAGCAACGGGATGGATTTTTCCTCCGCCTATTTTTCTTTCGCTTCCTTTGCCCGCTTGAAGGACCCAGCGATTTTAAAGGCCTTGGCCAATTCGCTTTACGTTGCCTTCATGACGGTTGTTCTGTGCTTGCTGCTAGGCTATCCGACCGCTTATTTCCTTTCTTTCGGGCCCTTTAAAAAGAAAAAGCTCCTGTTGCTATTGCTTATCCTCCCCATGTGGTCGAATTCCATGCTGCGCATCGTTTCCTGGCTTCGTTTGTTCTCGGTTCCTTGGCTTGCCCCTTTGCACGCCCTGGGGAGCTATTGGGCCGTGATTTTGGTTTCTGTCGCGACTTACATTCCTTTCATGATTTTCCCCATCTTCACTGTCCTTGAGAAAATGGACCGCGGCCTTTTGGAGGCGAGCCACGACTTGGGCTTGCCTTCTTGGAGGGGCTTCTTGAAAGTGACTCTCCCCTTATCGATGAAGGGCGTGTATTCGGGGATCATCATGGTCTTCCTCCCGGCATCCACGGGATTTGCGATCTCCGAAGCCATCGGAGAAGGAAGGATCCGCTTGATTGGGAACCTATTGGAAGCCGTCTTCAAGCAGAACAACTTCAACTTCGGCTCCTTGCTTTCTTTGTTCGTCTCTTTGGTGCTGATTCTTTTGATGGTCGTCTTCGACCGGCTTCAGGAAGGGAAAAAAGGAGGGAAGGCTCATGCTTGAGAAAACCACTTGGCGGAGCAAAGCCCTCCACGTCTTCGAAGCCCTTTTCATCGCGTTGGTCTTTTCCTTCACCTACATTCCTTTGATCATCATCGTCTATCAATCCTTCAACAAAAGTGCGAACTCCATCGTCCCGTTGCAGTGGGGCGGATTCACCTTCGAGCATTTTGGCGATCTATTCACCAACCGGGTGCTCTATACCTCGATTTTGGATTCCCTTTTGGTCAGCCTCTGGGCGACTTTGATCGCGACGATCTTCGGTCTTTTCGCTTCCTTTGGGATTCATTCCTTGGGCAAAAAAGCCCGCAAAGCCATGGATTTTTTGAATGAAATTCCCATGCTTTCCTCGGAAATCGTCACGGGGATTTCCCTGATGATCATTTTCTCTTTGCTGAAGCCGGTTTTCCCTATGATCTTCGGCTTTCCCTCTATGCTTTTGGCCCACGTCTATTTCACCGTCCCCTACGTCATCATGATGGTTCTCCCCAAATTGGAGCAGACCGACGATTCCCTCTATGAAGCCGCCCGCGATTTAGGCTGCCCGCCTTTGAAGGCTCTGTTCAAAGCCGTCATTCCTTCTCTTTCCACCGCGATTCTAATGGGCGCCCTGATCGCCTTCACCCTCTCCATCGACGACTTCGTGATTTCCTTCTACACCCAGGGGAATGGGTTCTCGAACTTCTCTAACTATGTCTATTCCTCCTACACGAAGAAGAACTTCTCCCCCGGGGCCTACGCCTTCGACACCTTGTTGACCTTCGTGACGTTAGGGATCGTGCTCTTCGCTTCCTTGAAAACTGGAAAGAAGAAAGGAGCGTCCAAATGAAAAAGATCTTGGCCGGGGTTTCCTCCTTTCTGGTTTTATTCACCGTTTTCGCCTGCGTCGTTTTGAACACTCCGAACCGAATCCTCTATTTATTGAACTGGGGCGAGTACATCGATTCGAGTTTGATTCAGGAATTCGAAAGCAAGTTCTCCTGCCAAATCGTGGAGGAGGACGTCACCTCCAGCGAGGCGATGTACCAAAAAATCGCCGGGGGCACGACATCTTATGACGTGGCCATCCCCGGGGATTACGTCATTTCCCGCCTCTACCAGGAAAAGCTATTGAGGCAGCTTGACGTTGAAAACCAATCCTATCCGAATTTGAATGGCTATCAGACCGCCTTCTCCTCCGGGCTTCAGGGAATGATCGACGAATACATGGTCGATCCTTCTTCGGGGGACAGCATCCAATCTTATTTCATGCCCTATTTCTGGGGTTCCTACTCTTTGATTTACTCTAGCCGCACCGAAGGGGTGGAAGAGGCGGTGAAGGAGCAAGGCTTCGCGAGCCTTTATGATACAAACGCTTTGCCCACGGGGGCGAAAAAGGGGATGTACGACACGGCCCGTTGGGTGGTCGCCAGCTACCTGCTTTCCCAAGGCAAGGACCCCAACGTCGTGGACCAAGAAGGAAGCAAAGAGGGGGATATTTCCCCCGCATTGCAGAAAGAGATCATCGCCGCGGTGAAAGAGGCGGGATTCAAAGAACTGGGGAACGACGCTTTGAAGAAAGACGTCGCCAATGGAAGGCTCGACGTTTGCTTCACCCAGCTCGGGGACTATTTCGATGGCCTGTATTTGCTCCTTCAAAGCCACGGGAGCAAAGACCAATACAAAGTCTTCGTTCCCGAATTGACCGCTTCCTTCTTCGATGGGATGGTCATTCCCTCCACCTGCCAGAATTACGAGCTCGCCAATTCCTTCGTCGACTTCATGCTGGACGAAAGCCACGCCTATCAAAACGCCAGAGCCATTGGCTACAGCCCGTGTTTGAAAGGGGTTTGCGATCTTTTCGAAGAAAAAGCCACGCAGGGGGAGGAATATTTCCCCGGCTATTCGTTAAGCGACTTCCTGCGGGATTACCCCTATTACCTCGACCCTCTTTATGGAGTGAAGAAACGCTATATGCTGGAAGCGAAGGGGAATGAGTATCTGACCACCTGCGAGACGATCCTCAATAACCTGTCTCTTTAAAAAGATGTGGCCTTCCCTCTCCGGGGCGCCGCATTTGCTTTATCATTTGCCCCGATGAAAACCCAACGCATCGCCCACAACATCGACGCCCCAGAGACAAAGAAAGCGCGCGCCTATTACATGCTTTCCTCCGTTTATGAGGTCACCGTGTTTTCCTTTTTGACCCTGTTCTTAGCCGAGTGCCGGGCCAATTTGGGTTGGGAGGATTGGATGTCTTCCCTCAGTTTGTTTCTGCCGCCTTTCACCGCGTCGGTTTCGATTTTCTTCTCTTCCTTCTTTGTGGGGCACCATACGGACAATCTGAAGGCGATGCGCGTTTTGACTCTTTCTTCCTTTGCCTTGCTGATTGCTTTCTCTCTCTGCGGGCTTCTTCTTCCCTCTCATGGAAGCGATGGGGGAGTGAACGTCCTTTTGTATTTCGTCCTGGTGATTGGATCTTCTCTTTTGATGGGCGCCCATTGGTCGTTCCTGTCGTTTCAGATTTCTAACGCGGCGGACATCAACTACGTCGAGAAGACCCGTTTCGGGCAAGTCTATTTGTTCGTACCCTTGATCAGCATGGCCATCGCCCCATTGGCGGGCTTTACTTCCAATAGCATCTTCCATCATTATCAAGGCTATCTTTTCCTTTTCTTGATCGCCTCGCCTTTGTTGCTTCTTGAATTCGCTGGAACCTTTTTCTTCCATAGCTACGACCCCAAGCTCTTTCACGACGAGGCGGATGAAAAGACTTCATATCGAAGACTGTTCTCCAACCATAGGTATTGCCTTTACCTCTTCGTCGTCGTCCTTTGGGTTTCAACCCTTTGGGCGAGCGATGCGATGGTTTCGGGGTATTGGGCAAGCCTAGAAAGTAGCAGCGAGGCCGAGAACTCCTTCAACGGCCTCGCCTATGGCTTCTATTTGGCTTTTTCCTACCTTTTGGATTTCATCGTCGTCTATTTCAACACCCGAATCGGCTTTGGCAAAAGAACGGTTTTCTCCGTCAATTTGGGCTTAGGGGTGCTGGTTCTTGCTTCCTTGGGTTTTGGCTTGCTGTCCTATTTCTTCCGCTTGCCTCCGGAAGAGGGGCTTTACCTGATGCTCAGCGTCATCGCCCTCCACGGGGGAAAAGGAATCGCGAACGGCCTTTATTACAGCAGCAACCTTTCGATCATCCATCATCTATTGGGGCCGAAATTAAGGCGGAAAGCCGTCTTCCTCGCCCCGTGCCTTTATCAGCTCATCAACGCCTTTCTGCAGCTGGTCTATCCCTTCTTAGGGCAGAATCGTTACATCGGCTTCTTCCTCATGGCCGGGGCGTCTTTCCTGGGCTTTGTTTTGTCCTGGTTTTTGGATGGACCCTTGCTCCATCAAACCCTAGACGCGGGAAAAGCATCTACGGATCAAGGCGAGGACGCCTTTGACCAAGAAAGCCAAGACTAATTCCCCAATCAGGACCATGACGATCGTGGCCCCAGGCTTTAAGTCGGCGTAATAAGAGATGGTCAATCCCGAAAGCATGGCCGTCAAGGAAGCAAAGACGGAGAATAGAAGCGTCCATTTGTATCCCTTTTTGAATTGCAAAGCCACCGCGGTAGGCAAAACGACCAAACTGGAAACCACCAACGAACCCATGATTTTGCTGGATACGGCGATGGTCAAAGAAAACAGCAGATCCTGAATGAAGGTGAGCCCGTTGACTTTGATCCCCGAGACCTTGCTCTCGCTTTCCGAATATAAAGAAGCGAAGATCTGATGATAAAAAAGAACATAGAAAGCAACCACCGAAGCGAAGAGCCCCAAGGTCAAATACAGCTCCTCGTCGGAAATCAGAAGGATCGACCCGAAGAGATAGGCGTCGAAGTTCGACGCGGAGGTGAAGCTGGAAAGGATCCCGGCCAGTCCGATGGAGGCGCTTAAGACGACCGCGACCCCGATTTCAGAATATTTGTTGAACTTCCTCCGGAGCAACTCGATGATCAAGAAGGAAACGACGCAGCAAAGCACGGCCGTCCAAAGGGGATTAAGCCCCGCAGCAAGGCCGATCGCCACCCCCGCCAAGGAAGAATGGGCCAACGCGTCCCCAGAAGAGGAAAGGCGTTTGAACACCGCGCTGGATCCAAGAAGGGGAATCACGATCCCCAAAAGAAGGCTCACCAAGAAGGCGACCTGCATGAACTTATAAGTCAACATGGTGATGCCCCCTGGAAAGTTCTTCTTCGTAGGGCAGGATTTTGCCCGCTTCGATGAATTCGATTCGATCCGCTTCGGATAAGTCGTGAGGATGATGCGAGACGAAGAGGACGCCGATTTTCTTCTTATGGAGCTCGGAGACGATCCTCACTAGCCCTTCGTGGGATTCCTCGTCCATCCCGGCGTCGGGTTCGTCCAAGACGATTAATGTGGGGGAGCCGATGATGGCTTTGGCGATTTTGACTCGTTGAAGCTGTCCGCCGGAAAGCTCATTGACCAAGCGGGAACGGAACTCGTATAAGCCCATGTTCTTTAAGACTTGCTCCACTTTCTTCTTCCTTTCTCTGAAGCGGAAATCGAGCTTCGGGCCTGCTAGCCCCAGCCCGACGACCTCTTCCACTGTCGCGGGGAAAGAGGAGTCGGAAATCGAAGTGGTTTGGGCGATGTAGGAAATGCGTTTTTCCTTGATATCGACTTTGCCGGAACTGGGTTTCAAAAGGCCCAAAGCCAAGCGGAGGAAAGTGGATTTCCCGCCTCCATTCGGCCCTAAAATCCCCACAAACTCCCCATCTTTCAAACAAAAGTCGATGTTTTCAAGCACGGGGGTTCCCGGATAGGAAAAGGAAACGTTCTCGAAGCGGATCATTGGCAGGCCTCCCAGATTTTTCGGTAGTTCTCTTCCATTGCGGAGAGATAGTCTTTGCTTTTCTGCTCTTCTTCGCTTAGTCCTTCCAGTGGATTAAGGACTTCGACTTTCGCCCCGGTTTCCGAGGCGATTTTCTTCACGATTTCATCCGAGGCGAGCTCTTCGTAAAAAATCGTGGTGATCCCTTTATCTTTGACCAAGGAAAGAATGGTTTCTAGTTGCCTCGGCGAGGGCTCTTGGCTGGGGCTGAGGCCAGAGACGTAAGCCTGTTCCAAACCGAATTCGGAGCAGAGATAGCCAAAGGCCGCGTGAGAAACGACAAGGGTCTTCTTCTTTAAGGAGGGGAATTTGCTTTGGTATTCGCTTTTTAACGCGGAGAACTTTTCTTTTTCTTCCTCTAGGTTCGCGGCATAGAAAGAGGCATTCTTCGGATCGAGGTTTGAAACGATGGAGCAGATGCGTTCCATCTCTTTCTCGGCGTTGGCTAAAGACAGCCAGACATGGGGGTCGACGACTCCATTGACGGAAAGGGTTTCGATGCCCTCGCTGACCACATAGGTTTTTTGGGCGACCTCCTTCGGCAAGGAGGAGAGATAGCTTTCTAGGGAAAGCCCATTGGCCAAGAAGGCTCTTCCTTCGGTCATTTCCACGATCTGCCGGACCGAGGGTTCGAAGTCGTGGGGCTCGCTGCCGTAGGGGGTCAGGTTCTTGACCCTCATTTTGTCACGGACGATGCGCTTCGCAAAATCGTAGATGGGGTAGAAAGAGGCATAGAGGACGTTTTCGTCCGGCTTTGGGAAACCGCAAGAAGAAAGGAGGAGGGGGAATAGCAGCAACGTGGATGGCTTTTTCATGTTTTCTCCTTTCTAAATGCAAATGATTTGCAAGTAATGTTATACTCATTTCGCCCAAGAAGGAAAGAAAGACGAACATGGACGAAGAAATTTGGAAGCGGTGCGGTTTGAAGAAAACGGAGGCAAGGCAAAACGTCCTTGCTTTGCTTCAGGAGTCCGATCGCCCTTTGACCGCGGAGATTATCTTTGCCTCCCTCCCCAAAGGTGGGCAGGACCTTTCTACGGTGTACCGCGCTTTGTCCGCATTTGAAAAAGCGGGATTGGCCAAAAAAGAGATCAACGAAAACAAAGAGAACGTCTTTTCCCTCGTAGGAAAAGAGGACACGCATGTCCTCGTTTGCCTGCAATGCAAAAAGAGAGTCCCCCTTGATGGCTGCCCCTTCGAATCGGTGAACCAAAAAATCGAACAGGAGACGGGGTTCCTCATCCCCGATCAAAATAGGGAAATCTATGGGCTATGCCCGGAATGCCAAAAGAAGAACAAACGTTCCTAAAACCCTGCTTTGCTTGAAAATAAAAAAGAAGGCGCAAGCCCTTCTAAATCGAACCGTAAAACGATTCGATGTTTTAAATTTTGGAGTAGACCCAAGACAAGGGATCCGGATAGGGAATTTTGCCGGAGGCGAGTAGAAGGAATTCTTCCGTCATTTCTTCGTCAGAGACTTGGAAGGGAACCTTATTTGCGCCGAGCCCCAAATACAGAATAGCCGCGGCGACCCGTTTATTTCCATCGATGAAGGGATGGTCCATCGCCAGTCCGAAAGAAAGTCTTGTTATCTTCTCGATGGCGGTTGGGTATAAGTCTTTGGAAGCAAAAGTTTGAAGGGGAGTGCCTATTGCCGAATCCAGTATCCCTTCATCCCTGATCCCAAAGCTGCCGCCGAACTTGGAAATCAATTTATCGTGGATGTGGATGATGTCGCTTTTCGAGAAATAAAAATTCACTTAGCCAACTCCTCGTATACTTTTTGGTGCCTTTGCATGGAGTCGTCTAGCATCTTGTCCAGCGTTTCCCGATCCAAGTATTGGACTTTCTCAACGTTCCTGGCGACTTTAAAGGGGATGGCTTGCTCCCTGATCACCTGTTTCGCAAACATATTCACGGCGGCGTTCATCGTAAGTCCGAAGTCCGACAAAATTTGCTCAAACTGAGCCTTGTCCTTCGCATCCATCCGAATTGTCACGTTCACGCTTGCCATAAGTAAAACTCCTTACGAAGCAATGATATATCAATTTGCTAGATACATACAAAAGATGCGTAGAGTATGTGCAAAAGAAATCGATTAGTCCCGAAACAATTAAGGGTTTTACGACTCATAGCCAAGTATCACCCGCGTCGAATAATACTTTGTAGATGCGCGCTTCTTTGCAGACGAAGACGGGCCGATATCCTTCTTCGACCGGCTTTCCATCAAACTCAAGCACAGGGTAATCCTCAAAAATCTGCCTGTTCTTGTTGAAGGTCTCGCCGATGGCAACGTGGTAGACAAGCTTGATTTTATTGTAAAAGAACGAGACGTCTTCGCCCGTTGCTTCATCCCTCTTCGTCCCTTTGACTTTGAACCAAGCTTCGACGAAAGCTCCTTTTTCGGTATTGAGGCGGATACAAAGATCAAGGCTCTCAGGCATGGCTTGTCCGGTGAACGGAATCGCGAATTCTTCATCCAAGAAAAGGTCGAACAAATCTGTTCTCGCTTCCACATCGGCGTCCGTGATCAAGAAAGAATAACTGTGGCCTAAATACGCCTTGGCATTTTCAAGCGTATAGATTTCATCCACGAGGCAGGCTTCGAAATTCCTTTCGATCCGGTACCCGTCCAAATAAAAGTTTGCTTCGCCGAAATAGGCGTTTTCCGTTGTCTCCGTTTCGATGGATATTCCGTTATAGGTCTTTTCGTCGAACGCGTAATCGATCTGATATGTCTTCACCGTTTTGCTTTTCTCTTCCGCTTTGCTCGCGTACTTCGTTGTTTCGTCCATGACGTAGGAAGCGAATTGGAGTCCCTGAGAAGTTCCGGTGATGTCGATTTGGTCGTGGCAAACACTTTCTAAGTAGTCGCTGTCTTCTTGCTTTTGGTAGTCATCTACGTAGGCGTAATGGACCGCGAAAGAGAAGGTGACAGACAAATCGCTGTTTTCGATGAACTTCAGATCTTCGAAGCTAAGGGTTTTGCCCTCTTTCGTCCACTCCGCTTTGAAGGCCTTCACAAAGGCGGAATAACTATCCCCGGGAACATCAATGGATATCCCATCGAAGGATTCTTTCGGCTGGTAATGGAGATGGCTTTCCGCGTAAGAAGGGGAGACGTAGGTTCCTTTCTTGACGCTTTCTCCTTCCTCAAGGCTTTCCTCGTAAAGTTTGGTCCTGATTTTGCCGTTGTCGTTTACCTCCTTCACACAGATGAGGTTTTGATCGCTTAGGGTAAGGACGCTGCTTCCTTCGTCCAAAGACTCTTCTTTTTCCTCCAGGAAGTAGCGGTTCCCACTCCGAGATTCCTGAATGGAGCGTTTATATTCCAAGACCCCATTAAAATAATCTTCCGTGGTTTCAAACGTTGAATAGTCATCATCCCGGTTCAAAGAAACATCGCGTCCTTGCTTCCAAGCTTGGAACAGTTCTTCTTTGGATTTGACGATTCTTTCAGAAGAAGCGGGCACGGGCGAAGAGCTGCTTTCATGGACGTTTTCCCCACAGGCGAACAAGGCAGCGGACAAAGCGAATAAAGCGACGGCGTGGATCAATTTCTTTCTTTTCATGATGTTCTTCCTTTCTTGCTGTTTTGGGCAAGAATCAACCCTTTCCCATTCAGCATGATAAAGGGTGAACGAGGGAAAAAGAAAGAGCCGCGAATATGCCTTATCCGAGATTCCGTTGACGACGTTCCTCACTTTTTGAATTTGAAAAGCCTAAGAGGTTGAAGTTTCCTTAAATGTTTTAAGTCCTTTGAAAATCAGCAAAACAAATCAAAAACCGTAATCGCATTCGATGCTGTTTCATTTTTGACGGTTATCCCAGTTGCTATGCATTTCTGTAATGAGGTAAGAAGAATAAACGCCTTTTGAGAGTTCGCGAACTATAGGTAGGTTAGCAAAGCTCCTTTTGGCGCATTTCGTTATACACGTCATTTACTGCTTGGATGTAGCACACAAAAGAAGGGTGGTTCTGATCATTTTTTCTCAAATCATTGTTCTTTAGGTCGAGATAATGCTTTCGCAGTTCTTCCCACCCTCTTGGGATGGATTTGATTGCTTTTGCTTTTTCTCTATATTCGTCTGAGTTTGGTGCTTCGTTCCAGTAATATTTGTCGGAATGAGTGTCGGAGGCTTTTTCATGTTTTAAGCGAAGCCAATTCCCGTTGTTGGCTTGTGTCACGATACAAACGTCAATCGAGAATTCGATTGACTTGTTATCCCTTAAACAAAGCCTTTTTGTTGTGAGCGCAGAGGTTGAATCATCGCAATCTTTAAGATTGTTCTCCTTTAGAACCACATTAAAGGCCTTCCTAATCTGCTCTTTTATCTGCTTGCAGTTGTTAAAGTCGTTGCACGAGATAATGGTAAGGTTGTAGTCGAAATCAATTGGCTCCTTCTCGTTTTGCGTAACCATGTTCCTTGCGCCACTTCCAACAAGGAAGAACTGGGAATTAATGCCTTTCTCGCGAAGCTCTTCTTCCAGTTCTGACATTAGGATCGAGCATGCGCTTTGGGCCCCTTTTAAAATGTTTTTGTCTTCCACGTAATGATACATTGTAACACCATCCTTTCTGCTCCCCGACCCGACCATCTAGTTGTATCGATACTAAATCGGATACTAATAACCTAGTTATTCGTCCTTGTCAAACGAAGCCATGGCTTAAAATCTCGCATGCAAACGAGGCCGTAGTGTTCTGCGGCATTCGGAACTAATAAAGAATTTGCGAAGAAGGCTAGATCAACTCGTTTCTCCTTACGTAACAGTGCATTTATAAAGGAAGGCCCCTTCCTGCTCGAAGGGTTTGCCTGGCGTGCATTAAGTAAATTGAAATGGATGTGAAACGGTCGTTCTTGTCTCTTGTCTTACATTTCGCCACCCATCATCTCATCCAAAGGTATCAGTTCCACTTTAGGGTCGCGCAGATTCAACAGGTTTTCCGCAAAACCCTTTTTGGAAAAGACGATATAGTAAATGTCTTCATAATTCTTGGCGAAGATCGAAACACTTTCTTTAAGGGATTCTAGGCGTTCTACGGAAACGTCCTTATTTCGGAATTTAACCTCCCCGGCAATCAGAGCCTTCCCGTCTAAGGAATCGGAAATCAAATCGATTTCGACCGACCTTCCAAGGACGGAATTGCCCGCTCGATAGTTTTGGAAAGCGTGGAATACCCCGGGCAAGCGCCCCAGGGAGTTTCTTTCACCCATATAGGAAATCGCCACATCTTCAAAACCGTGATCGACAATGTCATCGATAATGGGAAGGGAAACGCGGTATATGCTCCTCCCCAAGCCGCGGTCGATGCCCAAGGCGTTTGGATAGATCAGTCGGTAATAAAAGCGGATAAAGGGATCCGAGATTTCGTAATAGACATTCTTCGCGCTTCCGTTGAATACTGTTCTTTTCTCCAAGGCCGAAGTTTCGATCATCCTTTTTAGGTAGATGGACAAAACGTTGGTTTCCATCCTCAAAGACGAAGCGATTTCTTTGACTGTCTTTTTCCTTGAGGCAATCGCCACAAGGATTGCCACATAGGTGGAATTCTTGGAAAAGCCTAGTGGCAAGGTCATGTTCGGGGCGTCAATGAGAATTGAAGAGCTGTCGAAACAAAGAGAAACGATGTTCTCTTCAAAGCTTTTGCCTTCATCGATTTTCGCTAAGTAGTAGGGACGATTGCCGAAAATGGACAAGTACTTGGCTTTATCGACATTGGAGGTTCTAGGCAGCATTTGAATGGCTTCGGAAAATACCATCGGCTTCACGAACAATTTGAAAGTAGCTCGTTGGTATAAAGGCTTTGCCTTGTCGGTCAGCAAATCGAGCATAAACGACATGCTGGATCCGGAAAGCAGTAGTTTGATGTTTTTGCTCTCCCTGACGCAGCAATCACAAAAACCCTGCAAATAGGAAATGATCCCGGGATAGGCGTTTGCCAAAAAGGGAAGCTCATCGATCACAATCACGAGTTTTTCCGAACCAAGGCTGGAATAGATGGAATCGAAAAAAGAATCAAAAGAAGGAAAGTCGGGGGAATAGGGGAGATTAAGGAGCTTTTGGTATTCCTCGGAAAAATACCTCAAGTTGTTGGAATAGTTGTCCTCACGGGCCAAAAGATAAAGGCAACGGTAGGGACGTGTGGCTTCCAAAAGGATCGATGTTTTGCCAATGCGTCTTTGGCCGTAAACCACACCCATCTCGTATCCGTCGCTTTTGAGCTTCGAATCTAGCAGTTTCAGCTCCGCTTTTCTTCCAACGAACATAGCTCCTCCTTATCAACAAAAATGTTGTCAACAAAAATGTTGATAACATAGTACACCCTTTTGAGAGGCTAAGGAAGACGAGCGTTTTCACGGCAACCGCTTCATGAAAGGGCGGCTATTCTCTAGAATAAATCCGAAGGATTATCCATGAAAGACAAAGACCTCCCCATCGATCGGACTTGCCACGTCCTCTACTCCATACGTTGCAAAAAGATCATTCAGAATCGAATCGCCCTTCATTATCTAAAAGAGGAACATCCTTCTATTTGGGAAAGGGTCCAACACCAATATGTCGATTTCCTTTCCTCATGGAGAAAAGACCTGGGTGGAAAGAAGAACTTCCATAATAGGGCTGGAGGAACCTACGACTGCATTGCTCTTATGAGCTATTACGTCGCTTGCAAGGATAAAGCATCGTTCCGGGAAATCGAGGAAATGGAAGAAGAACTGATTCTTCCTTCGTTCCGCAGATTGAAGTTCGTGGATTGCAACAAACCTTTCTGGAGGAAACTGATGCATAAGGCGTTCCTATCCGCGGAGAAAGGATGCAACCAGTGGCATGACTACGAAATGAAGGTTTCCCCTTACAAGAAGGATCAACCCATCCGTTATGAATTCACCGCATGCCCCGTCGCCGAGTTCGCTAAAAAGTACGGACTAGAAAAAATCATGCCTGCTTTATGCAATGTGGACTACGCCTCCATGGAGCTCATCCACGCGGAGCTGATTCGCACCTCCACCTGCGTGGATGGGGACTGCTGCGATTACGCAATCTGCGGAGACAAGGATCCCTATGCAGAACAACATCCCGAATACCGGGATGAAGCGGGGTACCGAAGGAATAAATGATAGGGCAGAACGGATTTAGCTTTGCTGGCCCTTTATCTTTTGATAGGTCGTGTAAATCGCGTCCAGTACTTCTTTGCAATCGGAGTTCTTTTTGTATACCAAGTTGGTCTCACGAATCATGGAAAGATTCTCAATGGGCAAAGCCCGGAGCTTCCCTTTGTTGATATCGTCGATGCAGGCGCTTTTGGCGAGAATCGATATCCCAAGGTTTTTCCGGACCAATGTTTTGATCGTGGCGATATTGTCGACTTCCAAGATGACGTTGAAGCGGTGGATGGATTCGTTCATCGCGACCAAAGAAGAATCGAATTGCATCCTCGTGGCCGAATCAGGAAGGCGGAGGATCATCTTCGATTTCTTCAGATCCTCGATCGTCAGAACGCTCTTCTTGGAGAGAGGATTGTCTTTGGAAAGCACGCAGACGAGGAAGTCGGTGTCCAAAAGAAGGGAATTGAACTTTTCGGGGTCGGCTTTGTCGGCGACAATCGCGAGATCGATTTCGTAATTGTCCAGCATTTCATAAATGTTCTTTATGGTCTCCGTAATAACCGTTATGTTCACGTCGCCCAATAAATCGCTGATTTTGGCTAAGACAACCATGATGATATTCGACTCGGAAGTATGGGTCACCCCGATCCGAAGATTGGTGATGTGGTGCTCTTTGTCTTCGATCGTCGTGGTCATTTTGTTGTAAAGCCCCACGATTTTCTTCGCGTAATTTACAGCAATTTCCCCTTCTTTTGTGAGGATAATCTCATTTTTGCTACGGATTACGAGCTTGCTGTTCAACTCATTCTCCAATTGTTGGATGTGGTGTGAAACCGCCGGCTGAGTCAATGACAATGCCTCCGCCGTTTTGGTGAAGCTTTTCTTCTCCGCCAGGGTGATCAAGGTAATGAGCTTGTTGTCTGTCATTTTCGTACTAATAAAAGATATTTATCAACGCATCCATAAAGATAATAAGGCTTTATTTTTTGTTTGTCTATAATCCGGGTTGCTGGCCGATTCGGAAGCAAGGAGGAGGACCCATGGATTTTTTGCTGTTCGAGAAAACGGTTTTTCTTTTTACCTTCCGTCATTACTTTCCAAGGTATTCCCGCTTCTATTGCAAACGCCTGTCTTTGCCGGAAGAAAGAACTACGTGCTTTTCTATTTTTCAAAAGAGCTATGGCCATTTCGGAAAGGCCAAAACCATTCTGACGAATGTAACGTTCTTCTTTTTGCTCTTCGCCCTAATCATTGGTTTGGACGTATTGCTTTGCCTGAACCAAAACCCCATCTTCGATTGGTGCGTCCGCATCTTGCAGGCGGGGCTTCTCTTATGGAAGTTCGACGTCTTCTTCCTTCCGAAGGCCTACCTCTTCCTTTTCCTGGCCTTTGCCCTTCTTAGCCTCGCCTTCGCTTTTTCCTTTTCTTTGACGATGCTCTTCATGGCAATCCTAATAAACGTTCTCGCTTCGCAAAAGGAGGGCTTGGAATGAACTCTATTTACGATTCTTTGGGGATCACCTCCCCCGTCAGCATCAGCATCATCTCCATCGCCATCATGCTTTTCTCCGGGTTCTTGCTGACTCGCCTCACCAAACTGCTTCGGCTTCCCAATGTCACGGCCTACATCGTGGCCGGGATTCTTATTGGGCCCTTCTGTTTGAACCTGATTCCGGACTCTTTCGTTCAGGGCAGCTCTTTCTTAGCCGATATTGCCCTGGCTTTCATCGCCTTCAGCACGGGGGAGTTCTTCCGCGTCGACATCCTGAAGAAGAACGGTCCAAAGGTCATCGTGATCACCGTCTTTGAGGCCCTCCTAGCGACGATCCTCGTCTTCTTGGTGGCTTATTTCCTTTTGGGCCTCGACCTTTCCTTCTCTTTGGTGCTGGGCGCCTTGGCCGCGGCGACGGCTCCGGCTTCGACCATGATGACCATCCGTCAGACTCACGCGCATGGGGAATTTGTCGACACGCTTCTCCAGGTAGTAGCCTTAGATGATGTAGTGGGGCTACTAGCCTATAGCGTTGCCATCTCCGTCGCGGTTGCCGTTTCTTCTGGAAGCTTCAATGTCGTCAGCATCCTGAAGCCCATTGGACTGAACTTAGCCGCTCTCCTCATTGGGGGATTCTGCGGCTTGCTCATGAAATGGCTGATGCCGAAGAAACGCTCCACGGACAACCGCCTGATCATATCCATCGCGGTTTTGTTCTCCTTCTGCGGGTTATGCTCCCTCTTCGACGTATCGCCTCTACTTGGCTGCATGTGCATGAGTACGGTTTACATCAACTTGACCAAGGACGACAAACTGTTCAAGCAACTCAATTACTTCACCCCTCCCATCCTTTTGCTCTTCTTTGTTCGTTCGGGGGTTTCCTTCGACTTAAGCGCATTGATCTCTTCTTCCTCCATCGGCAGCGTCCCCATCATCGTGATTGGGGTCGTCTACTTCTTCGTCCGCATCTTGGGCAAATACGGCGGGGCGTTCTTAGGCTGCCTTACGGTGAAGAAGGACAAGAAGGTCCGAAACTACTTGGGGCTAGCCTTAATCCCCCAAGCGGGGGTCGCAATTGGACTTGCCGCTTTGGGAGCAAGAACCCTAGGAGGGGAAGAGGGAACGGCCTTAGAAACCATCATCCTCGCCTCCAGCGTCCTCTACGAATTGATTGGCCCAGCCTGCGCGAAGCTCTCCCTCTACCTGTCTAAGTCCTATTCCAAGGACGATGCCTCGCCTAAAGAAGAGGCAACGTCCCCTCAAACACAGGAGGCCCTCGATCCTAGGCAAGCTCGGATTGATTCCTTGATCCAAGAAATCAAGCAAATCCAAAAAGAGATGCCTGAACACGGGGAATACGAGATGTCAGAAGAGGAAAAAGCCTTCCTTGAGGCATCCGAAGACTATTACTACGGCGGGAACTCTCGCCGGTTCCGCCCATGAAAGGAAATATAGAAAATGAACAACGTTAATCTAATGACTTACAAGGATCCCCTTGCCCAACTATTGGGGGATTGGTCCAGTGAGATTTCTTTCTACTCCATCTTGTTCCGTTTGGTGATTTCGGTCCTATTTGCTTCCATCATCGGGTGGGAACGTTCCAACAAACGCCACTCCGCGGGCTTAAGGACTTTCATCCTGATCACTTTGCTGGGAACCATCTGCTCCGTGCTTGACCTTGCCTTGATCGATAGCGGGACCACCTCGGTTTATCTCTTCTCCGGATTGGCCATCTTAGGCGGAGTCGTCATCAGCGGGAATTCCATCCTTTTCAGTGCGAAGAAGCAAATCAAAGGGCTCACCACTTCGGTGGCCTTGTGGCTTTGCCTTCTTTTGGGGATTACAGTCGGCTTGGGATTCTATTTAGTTGCGGTGGTCTTAGTGGCCTTAATGCTCGTCATCTTGATCTTCTTCCCTGCGGTCGAGATGTTCCTGAAGAATAAATCCAACCATTTTGAAATCCATTTGGAACTGAAAGACAAATCTCGGCTGCAGGACATCGTCTTCACCTTGAGAGAATTGGATATCCGCATTGATGACCTTGAACTCAATAGCGCCTACATCGGCACCGGATTAAGCGTATACACCCTATCCCTGACTCTTAAAAACAAGAAGAGTGGAACTCATAAGGAAATCGTAGAGGCGTTGTCTTCGTTAGAATACGTTTCTTACGTGGAGGAAATCTGATTGCAGGGGTTTGTGCATTGTCTTGAATCACTTTCGTTTTCTGCCTAAAGGCCTACTGCCTTGCCGTCCTAACGTGCGGTTCCAAAATCATCCGATTAATTACCAGTTCTTTCGTTTCAATAAGTACCGCTTTATTTGCTTATTGAGTGGATTCTATCGATTTCAGTTATCAGGTCTTCCAACCCGTGCTTTGATTTCAAATAATCGGCGATCACTTGATTGGTATTTAGTCCAAATAAATAAACACGGCTAAATGAATTGCGTTGTTCCGGTGGAACTGCTTCTACTTCTTCCATAGAACCATATCCGTAATAGGGAACGCCAGGTTCGTTGCTGGGCAAAATGAAGGCGTTGAATATGTGACTACTGTCAAAGGCGCTAGAACCACATTGCCTTTTTAGACCGTAGCGGGCGTATGCAATTTGCTTTGTCACGGATTCGGTGTTTGGAAGCAAATGGGGGTCTCTAGGCATAACGCATCCGTATCGGTAATACTTAGCGTCCAAAATATAAAGATTGCTCCCTTCCAAGCGAATGATATCGGGGCGAAGACTTGAGCTTTTTGCTTCGCCCGGCATTTCAACAAGGCGGTAGCGAGCCTCCGGGCAAAAATCCTTTTCAGTTCGGTTTCCGTATAGGCTTCTTAGCATGTTTTCCCATACGACGTGATAGTTGGTTGTTCCGATATCTCGAGAACGGCTCGTTGGATTTCCTGAAGTCCCTTCCAAGATTGCAACAAGGCACATCAATAACTTTTTCTCGCGGTCCAGGTAAGAATGGCTTAGTTTTTCTTTGATGAAGAAAAGATAGTGGGGGATATCGTCCTGAGTAATGGAAGGGCGTGGAACGGAGAAATCATCGAAAAGTATTCCGATTCGTTCTTTGGCTATATGAAGGCAGTAAAACTGAATGTCCGTGATGGGGCTGCGACGTGAATTCGGTATTTTGTATTTCGGGTTTTGAAAATAAACGGAATCTTCCCCAATCAGCTTTTTTCCTTGAAAGGTTTTCTTCCAGTCGCAACGGCCAATTCGGCGCTCCCCAATCTCGGAATAAATCTCATGGTATGCCCCATGTAAAAGATAGTCTTCGATGACTTCTATATATGGTTCATAGGAACGGAGGTTATTTTCTAAATTGGGAGAATCGACAAAACCGGGGTAGTTTCGTTTTGTTAGAACAACGGTCGATAAAAGGGCACGGACGTCGAGCTTCATTTTTCTGTCTGTCGTGCCTGCTAATTGGTAGCCATAGGGGAAAGCGACATAGCAGTGGCCACCCCGAAAGAAGAGGCCGACGAAATCCGGGTTGATTCCTTCGACAAAATCAAGTTCCCTTTTTTCCGACAAGTCATAGTACATGGATGGTCAATCAACTTCCCAGTCCCCATTGTCTGGTAGCGATCGGACAAACGATTCATCGAAAAGATCGGAGGCGTTGATGAGTTTTTTATTTTGGAAAATCCTCATAATCTCCTCGAAGGATGCGATTTCATCCTTGAAAAAGGAGTGGTGGTCTAGGGCAAAGGCATCAGACCAAAGGTATTGGAGAACTTTTCCCGCGAAGCGCTCGCCAGTTTCTTGGTTTCCGAGGCTTTCGCCTTTTTTGATGAGATCATTTTTCGTAATGAAATAGTATCCGATTTGTTTGTCCGTTCCGTTTACTCGATTGGACTCGATGATTTTCTTGTTGGTTGCCTCCACAAAGGCGTTCCACGAAATGGCGCTCTTTTTCCCTTCTGTAGATAAATAAAAGAACTTTGGCAAATAATGGTCCACTCCGAAATCACAGGGCTGGTTCGGAATCCATTGGGAAGACCACCTTCTTTTAAAAGCAGTGTCTAGCGGGAATACGTTTTGGTCCGAAGTATTGATCGTGGCAAAAAAGTAAAAATTCGAAGGCAGATAAATGGCATAGGATTCACTCTCTGCGCTTGGGATTCCGCTTTGCATTAAATATTCGCGGATGGCGTCATTGGTAATAGGAAACTCGCTTTTCCCTGTCTCGTCTCTATCGAGCAATTGGAAGATGTCACCAAATATGGAAGCGGCGTTTCCCCGATTGAGTTCTTCGATGACGAATATCGTATTAATATCCGGATGTTTTAAGGAATAGGTGAGGGCTTTAACAAAGGGGCCCGGGACGAACTCATAGCTAAGACGGTTATCTTTTGCTTTCGGCTGGATCTGCCCCACGAAATCCGCGTTGGAATAGTCGGGATAGAAAGTGACGCGGAAGAAGTTTTGACGGCAGGCGTTGACCTTTCTTTTTTCCGCTTCGTCCGTTAATACGTGGGAGATGTAGAAGCTTTTCCCACAACCTGGGATGCCAAAATAGATAACGTTATGCTCCGGACTTCCAATCTTTAGAATGATGGAATCACCAGCCGCCTTATAGCTTGGATCGCTTGGTTTGGCATCGGCCTTCGCTTCCTTGGCCGCGAGTTTCCAAACGTAGTACTGATAAATCCAAGGATCCACGCCGTCCCGCTTGCAACGGCGGGCCAATTTTCCAATCAAAGAAAAGTGTGACTCATCCTTTTCAACGGGTTCGCCAAGAAGCCTTAGGATTTTTTTCGTTTTTGAATAGTCAAAAACCGGCAGGACAATATTCGGGTAATTTAGCGCGATGTATTTCAGATAACATTGGTTCAGCAAGCCATTTCCCTGTTCAAAATATTGGTCGAAATATTTTTGGAGCTGGTTGTAGTCGATTTTTTCTGGATCGTTGGTGCTTTTGCTTTTTATGTAGTCGCAAACAGCAAGAAGGTCGTCTCTAATTTCAGCGCCCAATTGAACGGCTTCTTTCAGGGTTAACTCTTTTTTCTGGTCCCCTACGCGCCCGATCCAAGCCTCCTGCACGTTATTTTTAAAAACCGATTTGGAATGGCCATAGTAAAGAATCCATTTTTCCTGGTCTCTGCCTCCGACGTTCTTTGCCCATTTTCCGGTGGCTTTTTCTGCTGCCAATACCTTGCAAAGCGATTTTGAATGTAGGTCATTATAAAAAACGGTACGCAGCAGATTCTCCCCCTGAAGGTTCCGGATTTTATTCGGGGAATATTCATTCAAAAACGAAGCTCGCTGTTTGTCCGCGATTTTCGCTTCTGCGAGAACCTTGCTGTAATCTGACTGATTCTGAATCGTAGCTAGGTCCAACTTCATAAGCCAATCCTCCTGCTATTTAGAATAAGGATTATTCGAATTTGCTTTGATGGTAGAGCCATTTTACTCCGCCCAACGACAGAAAATTTAAAGAATGTTTGGTAAGGTGTGCGGATTGGGAAACCCAAAACTTAAGTCCGTTTTCCCAATTAAAGCGGAAATAAGTCCCGGAATGCCTCCCCGAAACTAAAATGTCCGCCGTTTCCCACTACGGAAACGGAGGACACAAACATGCTACCACATTGGAAACACCTGACGATAGGCCAGCGCAGGACCATCGCCAGCATGCTCGCGCACTCGCGCGAACTGAGAGAGATCGCGGGGACCCTGGGGATGGACCCTGCCTCGGTCTCGAAGGAGATCCGGAGGAATCGGACCCAGCTGACCCAGGGGGCGAATGCCAAAGAATCCCGAGCTTTTCAGATCATATTGCTTTGCAAATTCCGCCAATCAGGTCTTTAAATCTGTTACAGATGATTTGGTCTTTCTTCTCTGATAATTCCTCGCCCAATACGTTTAACTCAGCTTCCTCGTTGGGGGATATTGAGCCAAGGAATGAATCGTATAGGATCTGACCGAAAAGCGAATTGCCTGACGAGATAGATGACAATTCTTTTTCATCGCCCGTTACAACTGATTTTCGTCAATTCGCTTCATCTGTAATCGTTCTTTCATATTAAAGGATAAACAATAGTGTTCCATCCTCCCCTGCTGCGCCATAATTTCCATGCTGTATCATAGAGGTTCCGAGGCCATACCTGGGTCAACCGCCTTTGTAACAGGATGAGGTGTCTGTTCACCATCCACCTGCAGATCCTACCGAAAGTGCGCTGTGCTGTGGCTGTCAGGGAAAGCTCTCGAAAGGCGGGACATTTATCGGCATTGGCAACACTATTCGGTTTCAACAAGGAAAATCCAATGGCAGAGGATATATCATTCGGCATGGCAATTAATATTTTTGGACTGTTTACCAAAAATATTAAGTTTAAAAACGCATTGCCGCTTGCCTTTCAAAAGCAATATGCTATAAATTCGCTTAATAAAACCGGTTGTCATACCAAATAAATTAAGTTGAGGTATCCGAAATGGAGATAAAAAGAAACAAATACTTGGAAATGCTTCGAATAAGACGTCATAACGGTTTTGTAAAAGTTATCACCGGCATAAGAAGATGTGGAAAATCTTACCTTATGAATGATATCTTCGGTGAAAAACTGAAAGAAGACGGCGTAAACGAAGATCATATAATCAAATTCGCATTTGATTCGGCGGAAGATTTATTGCTTATCGGAGAAGATTTGCAGGAACTTGTTGCCAATAAAAAGAAAGTAGATCCGAAGAAATTTATAGCATACGTTTCACAAAGAATTACCGACAATGGCATGTACTACCTCCTGCTCGACGAGGTGCAAAATCTTGGTTGTTTTGAGGCGGTTCTGAACGGATACTTGCGCAATAAAAATATGGATGTGTATGTAACCGGCAGTAACTCAAAGTTTCTGTCAAGCGATGTATTGACCGAGTTTGCCGGGCGAGGCGACGAAATACATGTTTTGCCATTGTCTTTTTCGGAATTCTATGCAAATTACAAAGACGGACTCGACTATGCTTTTGACGATTATATGGTTTACGGTGGCCTGCCAGCGGTCGCTTTAATGAAAACACCCGAACAGAAATCAAGTTATCTAAAAGCTCAATTGCAAAACGTTTATCTTAAAGACATAGTGGAACGACATAATTTAAACTCCGATGAAAACATCGGCGAATTGCTTGATATCATTGCATCGGGAATTTCTTCTTTGACTAATCCGGCAAAACTCGCAAGCACTTTCAAAAGCGTTAAACATGCGTCGCTAAGTGCGTTTACTATCGATCACTATATCACCTATATGCAACAGGCGTTTATGCTTTCCAAAGCAAACAGATACGACGTAAAGGGCAAAAAATATATTAGCACGCCATATAAGATATATTTCGAGGACGTCGGCTTGCGCAATGCGAGACTTGATTTCAGACAGATAGAGGAGACGCACCTGATGGAAAACGTGATTTACAACGAGTTACGTTATCGCGGATATAACGTTGACGTCGGCGTTGTAGATACCCGAGAAAACATTGATGGCTCTTCGGAAAGACGGCAACTTGAAATTGACTTTGTTGCAAACCAAGGCAATAAACGTTATTACATTCAATCGGCTTACGATATCCCGAACGAAGAAAAAATGAAGCAGGAAACCAAATCATTTGATAAAGTCAACGACTCCTTCAAGAAAATAATAGTCGTGGGCAAAAGCATGAAACCGCGCCGCAATGAAAAAGGCTATTTGATTATCGGAGTGAAAGAGTTTTTGCTAGATCCTAATAGCCTGAAACTATAGTTTTCGGCTTTGCTTTTCGGTGCTGAGGCAAAGGGAAACCCGGTTTTATAAAGGAGTATAAAGCATTGCCGAAAGCCATCGGTTAATCTACTTATACGGCAATGTTCTCTTGCACTGGTAACCTGAAAGTAGACACTCCATTCAAATCCTTAGACAGCTTATCTAGAATTGACACAAGGAGGCCGCAAAAGGAAACATGACGAAGGAAAAAATGGATCTGGGAAGGCGAGTCTACGAGCACGAGCTCACCGTGAAGCAGGCCGCCGAGACGAACGGGACGCCCCGGCAGACGGTCTACCTCTACGCGAGGGAATACATGAAATCGACCGGGGTCGACCCGCTTCCCAGGGGGGCGAAAAGGGCCGAGCCGAGCGCCGGCCGCAGATCGATGGCGAGGGAGGAGCTCATCAACGAGCTGATGCTCAAGGACATCGAGGCCGCCCGCGCAAAAAAGGGTATGCGGTGAAAGGGGGCGGAAAGGGCAAGGAGTCGTTTCTATAAAGAGTGCGAGCTCCAAATAGCGATGGAGCTCTCCGCCAGGTGGCCGATCAAATCCCTCTGCGGGGCCATGTCGGTGTCGAGGTCCGGCTTCTGCAAATGGAAGGCCGGGCTCTCCCGCCCCTCCGAGAGAATCGGGGAGAGGATGGGAGACGCGGCCCTGTTCCGGGAGCGCCACGCCAAATACCCGAGCCACGGTTACCGCTGGCTGAGCGCGAAGATAAGGCTCGATCTGGGCCTGGTGATGCCCGGCCAATACGCCCACAGGCGCTGCAGATTCGCCGGCATAAAGTCCGAAAGCGGGCACTACGCCTACAAAAAGGCCGGGGAGCCGAAGAAGATCTGCCCCAACGCCGTCATGGCGTCGGTCAACGCCGACGGCCCGCTCCAGTGCGCCGTCAGCGACATGACCGCCTTCTGGGCCGGGGGGAAATACTGGGAGCTCACGCTCTGCATGGGCCTCTGGGGCAGCGAGATCGTCGGCTACGGCCTATCGTGCCGCAAAGTGGGCAGAAGCACCTGTTTCGAGGGCCTCGAGATGGTCGTCGAGAGAAAAAAGAAAGTAGACGGCTTGGATCTGATTCTGCATACCGACCAAGGCTCCGTCTACGCTTCGAAGGGCTTCAACGAGCTCCTTCCCCAATATCATATC